>NZ_JBJQLG010000004.1:0-319467 GCF_046486495.1 Escherichia sp. WS3227_2 | reverse complement strand
CCAGCCGTACCGTCTGCCAGGGCAGCAACACGATGAGGAGTCGGGGCTGTATTATAACCGTCACCGGTACTACGATCCGTTGCAGGGGCGGTATATCATCCAGGACCCGATTGGGCTGAAGGGGGGATGGAATCTGTACCAATATCCGCTGAATCCAGTGCAACACGTTGATCCATTAGGGCTTAGTACTATGATAATAGGTAACGGCCCCGTTCCTGATAATCCTTTTGGGCATGCTGCGGCGGCAAATCGATATGGATTAATGAGTTCGGGAACTGGGGATGAGATGGGAGCCTCTGTCTCTGATTATTTTAAAAAGATGCAACCCCGCAGAGATACCTGGATTTGAATAATAGATACAACAGATGAAGAAGAACAATGTATGATGAATAAGGCAATAGACCTTAATAAAAAACTAAAAACTATTAACCTCGGGCCTCTTCCTGTTTTAAATAATTGTTTTAGCCGAACGAACATGATTTTTGAGGCGTGCGGGTTTAACAACCCCTCTATGAATACAAATGCGCCTATAAGCCTACAAGTGCTCGGTGAGCTTTATGGATATCAAAGATATATTATGCCTAAAGGTCCTTTCACTGGATTCCCATTTGAATTTCAAGAGGTAAAGTAAATGGAAATGCTTGGGAATATATTAGTGATAATTATTTCCATGATAATTATATCTTGTGATTATTATAATGCTGGCATGGACTATCAAGATAATATAGCCCTCGAGCAAGTCGTAACATGGGATTCTGATAATATATTCACACCTAATATCTTTGAACATAATGGAAGATGTTTTATGAAGAAAAATGAAACATGGATGTTATTAAATGGAGATGCAACACCAAACATTAGAACAATGAGCAATAAGAAAATAGAATGCCTGGAGAAGAGTGAAGTAGAATGGGCTAGTAGGGTTTGCGACAGTATCACAGACAAGGAAAGGGAAAATCTGAAGGCATTAATATGTAGCAAACCAGCTAAATCAGTTAATACAGGCAAAAGACCAGCGTTAGGATATTGAAACCGGCACTGCACTCTATCACTATTACAATATTCTGAGTGACTAGAGCAACTGCTCCGCCATCCGGGCTAGCAGTATGACGACGAATCCGAACTGCACTACAACTGGCACCGGTACTACAATCCGGGACAGGGACCAGGGAAAGATCACGTAACGCTGCTTTTTTGTACTAAGTAATTCGCATTTTATGTTTAAAAATTGAGATATTCCTCATTACCTAAAGCTGTTTTTTATTGCTTATACATGATCAAATACTCCTTACATAATTAAGGAGAACAAAATGGAGCTTAAAAAATTGATGGAACATATTTCTATTATCCCCGATTACAGACAAGCCTGGAAAGTGGAAAATAAATTATCGGATATTCTACTGTTGACTATTTGTGCCGTTATTTCGGGTGCGGAAGGTTGGGAAGATATAGAGGATTTTGGGGAAACACATCTCGATTTTTTAAAACAATACGGTGATTTTGAAAATGGTATTCCTGTTCACGATACCATCGCCAGAGTTGTATCCTGTATCAGTCCTGCAAAATTTCACGAGTGCTTTATTAACTGGATGCGAGATTGCCATACTTCAGATGATAAAGACGTCATCGCAATTGATGGAAAAACACTCCGGCATTCTTATGACAAGAGTCGCCGCAAGGGAGCGATTCATGTCATTAGTGCGTTCTCAACAATGCACAGTCTGGTTATCGGACAGATCAGGACGGATGAGAAATCCAATGAGATCACAGCTATCCCTGAACTTCTTAACATGCTGGATATTAAAGGAAAAATCATCACAACTGATGCGATGGGTTGCCAGAAAGATATTGCGGAGAAGATACAAAAACAGGGCGGTGATTATTTATTCGCTGTAAAAGGAAACCAGGGGCGGCTAAATAAAGCCTTCGAGGAAAAATTTCCGCTGAAAGAATTAAATAATCCAGAGCATGAGAGTTACGCAATTAGTGAAAAGGGTCACGGCAGAGAAGAAATCCGTCTTCACATTGTTTGCGATGTCCTTGATGAACTTATTGATTTCATGTTTGAATGGAAAGGTCTGAAGAAATTATGCGTGGCAGTCTCCTTTCGGTCAATAATAGCAGAACAAAAGAAAGAGCCAGAAATGACGGTCAGAGATTATATCAGTTCTGCTGATTTAACCGCAGAGAAGTTCGCCACAGCAATCCGAAACCACTGGCACGTGGAGAATAAGCTGCACTGGCGTCTGGACGTGGTAATGAATGAAGACGACTGCAAAATAAGAAGAGGAAATGCAGCAGAATTATTTTCAGGGATACGGCACATCGCTATTAATATTTTAACGAATGATAATGTATTCAAGGCAGGGTTAAGACGTAAGATGCGAAAAGCAGCCATGGACAGAAACTACCTGGCGTCAGTCCTTGCAGGGAGCGGGCTTTCGTAATCTTGCCCTGGCTTTATTATCGAATTCGGTGACCGCCTTGACGGTCACTTCTGAGAAAGGCATTTACACAGAATGGTAAACAGACTCACAGAAACTACCTGGCATCAGTCCTTGCGGGGAGCGGGCTTTCGTAGTCTTACCCTGACTCTCCCCCGGCCCTAAACACAACCCCCACTCACCACAACCTAAACTCATCCGCATCCCGCCATGCCGGAAATTTCTCTCTATACTCCCGCAACGCCACCATCGACAGCTCCGCATCAATGCGCGTTGCCTGATGCGCGTCGGCAGTAGCGATAATCTCGCCTTGCGGATTAATCACCCGGCTGTCACCACGATAATGGCAGCCGTTGCCATCGCTGCCGACGCGATTGCATCCCGCCACATACGCCTGATTCTCAATCGCGCGGGCCGTCAGCAATGCCTGCCAGTGCAGAGAGCGCGGAGCAGGCCAGTTGGCGACGTACAGGGCGAGGTCATAATCGTTGAGATTGCGCGACCACACCGGAAAACGTAAGTCGTAGCACACCAGCGGCAAAATACGCCAGCCGCGCCATTCCACAATCACTCGCGCATTGCCCGCTTTATAATGCAGATGCTCATCTGCCATGCGGAACAGATGACGCTTATCATAAAAATGTACCGTGCCGCCCGGCTCAACCAGCAAAAAGCGGTTAACCGAACCAGACTCCGTTTGTAATGCAACACTGCCTGCAATCAGCGCATTGCACTGCTGCGCTTTAGCTGTCATCCAGTTCACTACGTCATCTTGTGCTAGCGACGAAGCTGCCGCTTCCATGGCAAAGCCGCTGGTAAACATCTCCGGTAGAACGATCACATCGCGCCCGGTAATACCTTCCAGTTGACGATCAAAATGACGCAGGTTGGCAGGACCATCCATCCACACCAGTGGTTGCTGCAAAAGCGTAATCTTCAAACCAGGCACGGTGTACAACTCCTTTATGCGAAGGGTTTTATAACTCTAACACCTTATCAGGCAGTTGCCTTAGCGCAGAATAAATTGATAACAAATGCTGATATTGGAAATATCTGATTTGCAAATTATCGTGTTATCGCCAGGCTTTAGGAGGTTAATAACATGGGCAGGATAAGCTCGGGAGGAATGATGTTTAAGGCAATAACGACAGTCGCCGCTCTGGTCATCGCCACCAGTGCAATGGCGCAGGATGATTTAACCATTAGCAGCCTTGCAAAGGGCGAAACCACCAAAGCTGCGTTTAATCAGATGGTGCAAGGGCATAAGCTGCCTGCCTGGGTGATGAAAGGCGGGACTTATACCCCTGCACAAACCGTAACGTTGGGAGATGAGACGTATCAGGTGATGAGCGCGTGCAAACCGCATGACTGTGGCTCGCAACGTATCGCTGTGATGTGGTCCGAGAAATCTAATCAGATGACGGGGCTGTTCTCGACTATTGATGAGAAAACGTCGCAAGAGAAACTCACCTGGTTGAATGTGAACGATGCGCTTTCGATTGATGGTAAAACGGTGCTGTTCGCGGCGTTGACCGGCAGCCTGGAAAACCATCCGGATGGCTTTAATTTTAAATAATTAGCGGATAAAGAAACGGAGCCTTTCGGCTCCGTTATTCAATTACGCGGCTTCAACTTTCCGCACTTTCTCCGGCAACTTTACCGGCTTCGTCGCCAGCTCTTCCGGATCAAAGTCATCAACGTTAATACTGCGCAGACGGCTTTCTTCAGCTTTCACCAGAATAGCGGCTTCATCTTTATCAATCAGCCCCTTCGCCAGCGCGTTGTGCGCCAGTTCATCCAGACGGGTAAATGGCAGATTTTTACCCAGCTCTTTACAGATCCGCTGATGAATCGGGTCGGCGGCAATCACATCCACTAGCGCCTCTTCCAGTAAACCAACCGGGTTATGCTCGCTTGGCGTCAGGTACTGACCGCGACCAATACGTGAACGAGTGGCGTTCGGCACTTGTAAAATCTTCGCCACTTTATGATCCAGCTTGTCAGACGGTGCCAGATAATGACGTCCGGTCGGGAAGATCACCACATTCAGCAGCCCGGCAACCACGCGGTTCGGGAAGTTTTGCAGTAAATCATCCATCGCCTGTTCAGCCTGATACAGCGCATCCTGTACGCCCCAGTGCACCAGCGGCAGGTCGGCTTCATTACGGCCTTCGTCGTCATAACGCTTCAGAACGGCAGAGGCGAGGTAAAGCTGGCTTAAAATATCCCCCAGACGTGCCGAGATACGCTCGCGACGTTTCAGGCTGCCGCCCAGCACCGCCATCGAGACATCAGAAAGCAGGGCGAGGTTGGCGCTCAGGCGGTTCAGATGCTGATAGTAGCGTTTAGTGGCATCGCCGGTTGGCGTGCTGCTGGTTAAACCGCGCGTCAGGCCCAGCCAGAAGCTGCGAACTTTGTTGCTACCGACGTGACCGATATGTTTAAACAGCAGTTTATCGAACGCGTTGACGTCATTGTTCTTCGCCGCTTCCATCTCTTCCAGCACGTACGGATGGCAACGAATCGCTCCTTGTCCGAAGATCATCATGCTGCGGGTCAGAATGTTAGCCCCTTCAACGGTGATGGCAATCGGCGCGCCCTGGTAAGCACGCGCCAGGAAGTTGCTCTGCCCGAGCATAATGCCTTTGCCACCAGTGATATCCATCGCATCAATAATCGACTGCTGCCCACGGTGGGTACAGTGATACTTAACGATAGCCGACAGCACGGCAGGTTTTTCGCCGAGCATAATGCCGTAGGTAATCAGCGACGCCGCAGCATCCATCACATAGGCATTACCGGCAATACGCGCCAGCGGCTCTTCAATCCCTTCCATCTTACCAATAGAGATTTTGAACTGACGGCGAATGTGCGCATACGCGCCCGTTGCCAGCGCTACCGATTTCACACCGCCGGTTGAGTTGGAAGGCAGGGTGATGCCGCGGCCTACCGAGAGGCACTCCACCAGCATCCGCCAGCCTTGTCCGGCCATTTTCGGCCCGCCGATGATGTAATCGATCGGTACGAAGACATCTTTACCGCGCGTCGGTCCGTTCTGGAACGGTACGTTCAGCGGGAAGTGGCGACGACCAATTTCCACGCCCGGCGTGGTAGTCGGGATCAGCGCACAGGTAATACCTAAATCTTCTGCACCGCCGAGTAATTTCTCCGGGTCGGAGAGTTTAAACGCCAGCCCAAGCACGGTCGCAATCGGTGCGAGCGTAATGTAGCGTTTGTTCCAGGTCAGACGCATCCCCAGCACCTGCTGGCCCTGCCATTCACCCATGCAGACAATCCCGGTATCCGGAATCGCGCCCGCATCGGAACCCGCTTCGGGGCTGGTCAGTGCAAAGCAAGGGATCTCCTGACCACGCGCCAGACGCGGCAGATAGTGATTTTTCTGCTCGTCAGTGCCGTAATGTTGCAGCAGCTCGCCCGGGCCTAATGAGTTCGGCACGCCGACGGTAATTGCCAGGATCCCGCTCACGCCGGAGAGTTTTTGCAGCACACGAGATTGGGCATAAGCCGAGAACTCCAGCCCGCCGTACTCTTTTTTGATGATCATCGCGAAGAAACGATGCTCTTTAAGGTACGCCCACAACTCCGGCGGCAGATCCGCCAGCTCATGAGTAATCTGGAAATCATTCGCCATCCGGCAGGCTTCTTCTACCGGGCCGTCGAGAAACGCTTGCTCTTCTGCGGTCAGGCGCGGCTGCGGATAGTTATGCAGCTTTTTCCAGTCCGGCTTGCCCTGGAACAAGTCGCCCTCCCACCAGGTGGTGCCCGCATCAATCGCTTCTTTCTCAGTGCGCGACATCGGCGGCATTACCTTACGGAAACCGCGAAATACCGGCGCGGAAATCATCGACTTACGCATAGGCGCAAAGTTAAATGGCACGAGGATAATGGCCAGAGGCACCAGTACCCACGCCGACCACAGACCAGCAACGCCGAGGGCGGCTGTCCAGGCGAGCAAAATCAGACTGCTGATAAATAAGCTCACGCGGTGATAGAACAACGCGCCGAGCAGGACAACCGTAGCGAGAATACTCAAAATCATCATAACGAAAAGCCCCTTACTTGTAGGAGGTCTGACCACTTGTGATGATATGGTTGTAGTGGATGTAAAAACATTTAGCAATGTGTTTACAATATAATTACAACAAAGCTCACATTGTTGCTGTTTTTATCCGCACTTCAGGTCAAAAAGTCCTGGTCATAGCACCTGCCCGTACTTCTCGCTTTTGGCGGTATCCGGTACACTGCATTTTGTCTATTACATTTATGCTGAAGGATATCCTCATGTACCAGGATCTTATTCGTAACGAACTGAACGAAGCGGCGGAAACGCTGGCTAACTTTTTAAAAGATGACGCCAATATTCACGCCATTCAGCGCGCGGCGGTCCTGTTAGCAGACAGCTTTAAAGCCGGTGGCAAAGTGCTTTCCTGCGGCAACGGCGGCTCCCATTGCGACGCTATGCACTTTGCCGAAGAGTTGACCGGTCGCTACCGTGAAAACCGTCCGGGCTACCCGGCGATTGCCATTTCTGACGTTAGTCATATTTCCTGCGTCGGTAACGATTTTGGTTTCAATGATATTTTCTCCCGTTACGTTGAAGCGGTAGGTCGCGAAGGCGATGTACTGCTGGGGATCTCCACCTCCGGTAACTCTGCAAACGTGATCAAAGCGATCGCGGCGGCGCGTGAGAAGGGGATGAAAGTGATCACCCTGACCGGTAAAGACGGCGGTAAAATGGCTGGCACAGCGGATATCGAAATTCGTGTTCCGCACTTTGGTTATGCCGACCGCATTCAGGAGATCCACATTAAAGTGATCCATATCCTGATCCAGTTAATTGAAAAAGAGATGGTTAAGTAAGGTCTTTTCTCCCTCTCCCTTTCAGGGAGAGGGCCGGGGTGAGGGTAACAGCCTGAACCTTTGTACTTTTTAATCAATCTTCGCCGGGGGCCATGTGCTCCCGCTGTTGTGGAGGTTACCCATGTGCGAATTGCTCGGGATGAGCGCCAACGTCCCTACCGATATCTGCTTTAGTTTCACCGGGCTTGTACAGCGTGGTGGTGGAACCGGGCCACATAAAGATGGCTGGGGCATCACCTTTTACGAAGGTAAAGGCTGTCGCACATTTAAAGATCCACAACCCAGCTTTAATTCCCCCATCGCCAAACTTGTCCAGGACTACCCGATAAAATCCTGTTCGGTGGTGGCTCATATTCGCCAGGCGAATCGGGGCGAGGTGGCGCTGGAAAATACTCACCCGTTTACCCGCGAGTTATGGGGGCGTAACTGGACTTATGCCCATAATGGGCAACTGACGGGCTATAAATCACTGGAAACCGGCAACTTCCGCCCGGTCGGTGAAACCGACAGCGAAAAAGCCTTCTGCTGGCTCCTGCATAAATTAACGCAGCGTTACCCGCGCACACCGGGCAACATGGCGGCAGTGTTTAAATATATCGCCTCACTGGCGGATGAACTGCGGCAGAAGGGCGTTTTCAACATGCTGCTTTCTGACGGGCGCTATGTAATGGCGTATTGCTCGACTAATTTACACTGGATCACCCGCCGCGCGCCGTTTGGCGTGGCAACGTTGCTGGATCAGGATGTGGAAATCGACTTCAGCTCGCAGACCACACCGAATGATGTGGTCACGGTGATTGCGACACAGCCGCTGACGGGCAATGAAACCTGGCAAAAGATTATGCCAGGCGAATGGCGCTTATTTTGCCTCGGGGAGCGTGTAGTTTGATGCCAGCTGTGGCTGCACAACTTCGTGGCTTAACGGCTTGCTGACCACGTAACGACCATTGACCACAGAAACGGTCGGTGGCTTACGGGTTTGCTCAAAGTAGTCGTAACCCGGCTTCAGCTGCTCCCAGAAGTCCTTAAAGTTGGAATATTTATGGCGCTTCATATTGGCGTCGGTCATGCGGAACGGGTAAATACTCACTTGCACGCTCGGCTGACCAAAAACCAGCGCACCAGTAACGAACTGGAAGATCTCATCAATACCCTGATTGGTCATCGCGTAGCAGCCGATGGAAACACAATCGCCGTGGATCATCAGATATTTCCCTTCATAACCATGCGCACGGTCATAGGCATTGGGGAATCCAATATTAATCGCCTTGTAGTAACGGCTGTCTGGTTTTAACTGATTACGCTGGACGCTATAAAACCCTTCCGGGCTTTTGAAATCGCCCTGACGCTGTTTTGGCCCCAAGCCGCCGGAATATTTACAGATTTTATAGCTGTCGAGCAGTTGATATTGCTCGCCCATTTTGACGTAGAGATCGAGCGTACGTTCTTCCTTGAAGATCTGGATGTAGACAGGGGATCCCATCAACTGCTGCTTATACTCTTTGCTCACTGGCGTGGTCGAGCTACTGCTGCCCAGCAAACCGGCAAACGAAACGCACGGGATCAACAACATCGCAAGAATTAATGCGATTTTACGCATACTGCTTATTCCTTGATAAAACGGTTACACACGCCAGGACGGCAAAATAGATCCCAAATCGGAATAGTCTGGATTTGGAAGGCTCACATTATCACCAAAAGAGTTTTACGCAAGCCTGTCGGCGCAGGGTTTACAAATTTAGCACAGGGGCAGTTTTCAATAGTCCGAAAAGCGCATGTATCATTTATTTCCTAAGATTATGAAACCTCAATAGTAATATGCAAATAAGCAATTAATAATCCCGTTTACTCCTCCGGTCTTTTAAAATTCTCACCTTCATTCAGCCGGTTTATGTCCTTCATGTCTTCGTTCTTGCTCGGCAGATTTCTGCATCCAGGCGTGTTTTCGTTATGCGTTTTGCTCCCTTTACTCGCCAGCGCCACCACATCACATATCTCATTCAGCTACGCCGCCCGCCAGCGGATGCAAAACCGTGCGCGTTTATTAAAACAGTACCAAACCCATCTGAAAAAACAGGCCAGCTATATTGTGGAAGGCAATGCCGAAAGCAGAAAGGCGCTGCGCCAGCACAACCGCGAACAGATAAAACAGCATCCAGAATGGTTTCCTGCGCCGCTCAAGGCAAGTGACAGACGCTGGCAGGCGCTGGCGGAGAACAACCATTTCTTAAGCAGCGACCATCTACACAACATCACCGAAGTGGCGATTCACCGCCTGGAGCAGCAGCTTGGCAAGCCTTACGTCTGGGGCGGCACGCGGCCCGATCAAGGCTTCGACTGTAGCGGGTTGGTTTTTTATGCCTACAACAAGATCCTCGAGGCGAAGCTCCCGCGCACGGCCAATGAGATGTATCACTACCATCGGGCAACGATTGTGGCGAACAACGACCTGCGCCGGGGAGATTTGCTGTTTTTCCATATTCACAGCCGTGAAATTGCCGACCATATGGGCGTGTATCTGGGAGACGGTCAGTTTATCGAGTCGCCGCGCACGGGGGAAACCATTCGGGTAAGTCGGTTAGCTGAACCTTTCTGGCAGGATCATTTTTTAGGCGCGCGGCGGATTTTGACGGAGGAGACGATTTTGTAAATGGGTAATATTGACGAACTGGCAAAAGGTCGGATGCCACGCGGCATCCGACCTGTTTACATCTGGGCTGAAAACTCACGTTCTAAGACATCAACAATGAGCTGGTTTTTTGAAATGGAATGTTGTCTGGCGACGATGGTCAGCCGCGAATCAATGTGATGAGGAACACGAAGCGTCAGGCGTTTTTGCTCTTCTTCTTCACGAAAAGGGGCAATACCGTCCTCTTCACAATCCGCCATCCACTCATCCAGCGCGCTTTCGCCTTCACGATATAATGCCTCAATACTTGTGGCTACAAAGTCACAATAACCGTTTACATTGAGGAACTTGCCGCGAAATGCGTTGATATCGGCTTCAAATGTCACTGCGGCTGGTTGACCTTTAATTGTGATAATGTTCGATGCTTTATTCATAATCTACCCCTACACAGTTAACAAACCACTCCTTAAGACCTGCTACTGCGCCTTTATCCATCACATTCTTTGGATGTGGCTCATGTGTGCTGAATTTGGTCGTTCCAATCTGAAATTTTCGTCTGGAGCCGTTGTTATTTTTTATTGTTCCACCCACAGCTTTAATGAGTGCAACAACATCATCCCATTTAATTCCAGATTTTGGCGGCTCCGTCATTACATCGTCGAATGTTTTTCTATGACGAGAGCCTAGCGCGCTGACCTTAATCATACTATCAATCCATGACGTCATTGTATGGTGTCATCGTAGTCTCTTTGCAGTGTGACGTCAATTAATGGTGTCAGGTGCTGCAAAGCATGGAAAAGATTCCTCAATCAACTCAACGCCCCCATAATCTTCAACTCCAGCTCATCCGGCACTTCGTTATACGACAGCACATGCAGCCCCGGCGCAAACAATCTCGCATAGCGCGCCAGCAAAGGACGCAACTGCGGCGGCACCAGCAGCACCGGGTCTTTCCCCGCCGCTTTCATCTGCTCCTTCACCTGCGGCATCGTGATCTGAAACTGGTTGAGCATATTCGGGTCAACCGGTACGCTGTCGAGCATCACTTTCCCGCCCTGTTGCGCCTGATTCACCACGTTGGTCAGCAGATTTTCCAGCTCATTATTCAGCGTATACACCGTCAGCTCCTGCTTGCGAACGAGCGGATGGGTAATGCTGCGCCGTAGCGCCAGGCGCACATCAGCTGCCAGCAGAATATGATCTTTGGTCACTGTGCTACTGGCGACCAGCACGGTGGCGATGGTGACGATATCGCGCAGGGAAACGCCTTCAGTCAGTAGCGCCCGGTACACTTTCAGCAACTGGCTGTAATTGAGCGCCGCGCTCAAATCTTCCGCCAGTCGCGGTGCCATCGACGACAAACGGTTATGCAGCTGAGTAATATCGTCATAGTTAAACAAATCAGGAATATAGCTGCGGACAATCTTGTTCACATGGGTGGCAATCACGCTGGCGCTGTCGATCACCTGATACCCCATATTCAGCGCCTTCGCTTTCTGCGCAGGCTGAATCCAGGTGACCGGCATCCCGTACGCCGGGTCGTTCCCCAATACGCCGTCTATCTCGCCGTAGGTTTCGCTGGAGGGCAGGGCCATCAGTTTATCCGCCGGAATATCCGCTTCATCAGCCTTAATGCCGTTGATGAAAATGGCGTACTGGCTGGGCTTGAGGCGGAAATTTTCCCGAATGCGGATCTCCGGCAGCAGCACGCCGTTGCCGTCGGAAATCACCTGCCGCACGCCGCGAATCCGCTGGGTGAGCGGGTTACCTTGGGCTTTATCGACCAGCGCCACCAGCTTGTAGCCGAGGCTTAAGCTGATGGGCTCGATCAGCGGAATGGTTTCCCAACTGACCTGTTGCTCGCTGGTTTCAGTGATAGTGCGGGTCAGCGTTTCGAGACTTTTCTCTTCTGCCTCCGCCGCCTGCGGGCGTTTGCTCATCCGCCAGCCGGTAAAGCCAAGCAGGGCGCTGAACAGCAAAAACGGCAGATGCGGCATTCCCGGCACCACCGCCAGTACGAACATGATCCCGGTGGCGGTGTAGAGCACCGACGGGCTTGCCAGCAGCTGGTGGCGCACGTCATGGGCGATATCGCCGTTGTCGCTGACGCGGGTGACGATAATCGCCGCCGCGGTGGAAAGCAGCAGGGAAGGGATCTGCGCCACCAGGCCGTCGCCGATGGTCATCAGCACATATTGCTGGAAGGCGGCGTCGGCGCTCAGGTTGTATTTGAAGATCCCGATACAGACGCCGCCGATCAGGTTGATCGCCAGAATCATCATCCCGGCTATGGCATCCCCACGCACAAACTTCGATGCCCCGTCCATCGCGCCGTAGAAATCGGCCTCGCTGGCAACATCTTTACGCCGTGTTTGCGCCTGCGCCTGGTTGATCAACCCGGCGTTAAGATCGGCGTCAATCGCCATCTGTTTGCCGGGCATCGCGTCCAGGGTAAAGCGGGCGGAAACCTCGGAAATACGCTCGGCCCCTTTGGTGACGACGATAAAGTTGATTGTCAACAGCGTCAGTAAATCCGAGCGTGAAAGCATTATCGCCGCGCTGCACGGGCAGTCGATTTTCAATGGCGGCGGGTTGTCGCCGTTAAATAAAATCAGCCCGTCTCATCCGCCAAAACCTGCCACCGTGGCGGTGCCGGAAGAGACGGAGAAAAAAGCGCGTGACGTCAATGAGAAAACGGCGCTGCTGAAGAAGAAATCAGCCACTGAGCTTGGCGAGCTGGCGACCAGTATCAACACCATTGCCCGTGATGCACATATGGAAGCGAATCTGGAGATGGAGATTGTTCCCCAGGGACTGCGCGTGCTGATTAAAGATGACCAGAACCGCAATATGTTTGAACGCGGCAGCGCACAGATTATGCCGTTCTTTAAAACTTTGCTGGTGGAGCTCGCGCCAGTGTTCGACTCGCTCGATAACAAAATTATTATTACCGGGCATACCGATGCGATGGCCTACAAAAACAATATCTACAACAACTGGAACCTTTCGGGCGATCGCGCGCTTTCGGCTCGTCGGGTGCTGGAAGAGGCCGGAATGCCGGAAGATAAAGTGATGCAGGTGAGCGCGATGGCGGACCAGATGCTGCTGGACGCGAAAAATCCGCAAAGCGCGGGCAACCGACGCATTGAGATTATGGTGCTGACCAAAAGTGCGTCCGATACGCTGTATCAATACTTTGGTCAGCATGGGGATAAAGTGGTGCAGCCGCTGGTGCAAAAGCTGGATAAGCAGCAGGTGCATTCGCAGCGAACGCGCTAGATGCTGAATCTTTACGCATTTCTCAAACCCTGAAATCACTGTATACTTTACCAGTGTTGAGAGGTGAGCAATGCGTAAAATCATTCATGTGGATATGGACTGCTTTTTCGCAGCGGTGGAGATGCGCGACAATCCCGCCCTGCGCGATATCCCTATTGCTATTGGCGGCAGCCGCGAACGTCGGGGGGTGATCAGCACCGCCAATTATCCCGCGCGTAAATTTGGCGTACGTAGCGCTATGCCGACAGGGATGGCGCTCAAATTATGCCCACATCTCACCTTGCTTCCGGGGCGCTTTGACGCCTACAAAGAAGCCTCAAATCATATCCGTGAAATCTTCTCGCGCTACACCTCGCGTATTGAACCGTTGTCACTGGATGAAGCCTATCTCGATGTCACTGATAGCGTCCATTGCCACGGTTCTGCGACCCTCATCGCCCAGGAAATCCGCCAGACGATTTTCAGCGAGCTGCAACTGACGGCGTCTGCGGGCGTGGCACCAGTAAAGTTTCTCGCCAAAATCGCCTCCGACATGAATAAACCCAACGGCCAGTTTGTGATTACGCCGGCAGAAGTTCCGGCATTTTTACAAACCTTACCACTGGCAAAAATCCCCGGCGTCGGCAAAGTCTCGGCGGCAAAACTGGAAGCGATGGGGCTGCGGACCTGCGGTGATGTACAAAAGTGTGATCTGGTGATGCTGCTTAAACGCTTTGGCAAATTTGGCCGCATTTTGTGGGAGCGTAGTCAGGGGATTGACGAACGCGATGTTAACAGCGAACGGTTGCGAAAATCCGTCGGCGTGGAACGCACGATGGCGGAAGATATTCATCACTGGTCTGAATGTGAAGCGATTATCGAGCGGCTGTATCCGGAACTTGAACGCCGTCTGGCAAAGGTGAAACCTGATTTACTGATTGCTCGCCAGGGGGTGAAATTAAAGTTTGATGATTTTCAGCAAACCACTCAGGAGCACGTCTGGCCGCGGCTGAATAAAGCTGATCTAATCGCCACCGCGCGTAAAACCTGGGATGAACGCCGCGGCGGGCGCGGTGTGCGACTGGTGGGGCTGCATGTGACGTTGCTTGACCCTCAAATGGAAAGACAACTGGTGCTGGGATTATGATGTATACTATTATGTCTATTCTGGTGTGCATTATTATGAGGGGATCACTGTATGCATCGAATTCTCGCTGAAAAATCGGTCAATATCACTGAGTTACGTAAAAACCCAGCTAAATACTTTATTGATCAACCGGTTGCGGTTCTTTCTAATAATCGCCCCGCAGGATATCTCTTAAGTGCCAGCGCATTCGAAGCGTTAATGGACATGCTTGCTGAACAAGAGGAGAAAAAACTGGTTAAGGCGCGCTTCCGTCCGAGTGCCGCAAGATTAGAGGAAATTACACGCCGCGCTGAACAATATCTTAATGATATGACGGATGATGATTTCAATGACTTTAAGGAATAAGGATGCGGGTATTCAAAACAAAACTTATTTGCCTGCAACTTACAGCAGAGGAACTTGATGCGTTAACGGCGGATTTTATTTCCTATAAGCGTGACGGTGTTTTGCCAGATATATTTGGTCGCGATGCACTCTACGACGACTCGTTTACCTGGCCATTAATCAAATTTGAGCGAGTTGCTCATATTCATCTGGCAAATGTGAATAATCCATTTCCGCCACAGTTGCGCCAATTCAGCAGAACGAATGACGAAGCGCATTTGGTATATTGTCAGGGTGCGTTTGATGAGCAAGCATGGTTGCTCATTGCCATTCTGAAACCTGAACCTCATAAACTGGCTCGAGATAACAACCAAATGCATAAAATTGGGAAAATGGCAGAAGCGTTTCGCATGCGTTTTTGAATTTATATTATGAATAACATACAAATAAGAAACTATCAGCCTGGCGATTTTCAGCAACTATGCGCTATTTTCCTTAGAGCGGTTACGATGACCGCCAGTCAGCATTATTCACCACAACAAATTGCCGCCTGGGCGCAGATTGACGAATCTCGCTGGAAGGAGAAACTCGCGAAATCACAAGTATGGGTTGCGATCATTAATGCACAACCGGTTGGTTTTATTTCCCGCATTGAACACTATATCGATATGTTATTTGTTGACCCTGAATACACCCGCCGTGGGGTTGCCAGCGCTTTGTTAAAACCTTTGATTAAGTCTGAATCCGAACTTACGGTGGACGCAAGCATAACCGCAAAACCCTTTTTTGAACGTTATGGTTTTCAGACAGTTAAGCAGCAGCGCGTTGAATGCAGGGGAGCGTGGTTTACTAATTTTTCTATGCGATATAAACCGCAACATTAAATTCAGCTTGCAATGAAAATAACACCCGCCTGGTATGTGCGCGTTTTCTTATTCCACAAACTGCAAGGAGGTAAATCATGACAAATCCTTTATCAATGACTCTTTGCAGACCTTTCCAGGATTAATTCTTTTTTCTTGCCCTGGATTCGTCTGCCATTTCCTGATTTTTATATTTATATACTCTAAATAATTCGAGTCGCAGTACATGCAACTTGAAGTATGACGAGTATAAATGGGATGGTACATGGGCAAATCTATTCGTCCCTTATCCGATGCGGTATTTACCATCGCATCTGATGGCCTGTGGATCGAGAGTTTAGCGATCCAACAATTACACACCACGGCAAATTTACCCAACATGCAGCGCGTAGTAGGGATGCCAGATTTACACCCCGGACGCGGCTACCCGATTGGCGCAGCGTTCTTCTCCGCAGGCCGTTTTTACCCGGCAAGACGTCGCGGTAACGGTGCTGGAAACAGAAACGGGCCGCTACTCTGACACGCTGCGTTCGGCGCTGATTTCTCTGGATGGCGATAACGCATGGGCATTAAGCGAAAGTTGGTGCGGCACTATTCAGTGGATTTGTCCGAGTCCGTATCGGCCTCATCATGGGCGCAAAAACTGGTTTCTGGGCATGCTAACAAGCGGCTGGCGCGATTGCTGATTGCCTGGAAGCTGGAACAACAGCAACAGGAAAATAGCGCGGCGCTGAAATCGCAGTGGCGAATGTTCCATCATCAAATTGAACGTGGCAACCCGCGACGGACATTTACAGGGATGGCTTTTATCGAAGGATAATGAAGGATGAAACTGCCGGAAGGCGATTAAACGCCATCCGGCAGCAAATCAAATAATTACTTCGCCGGAATTTCTTTCAGCAGTTCAGTCAGCAGTGTCCAGTAATGACCAACGCTTTCGATATGAACCTGCTCATCCGGAGAGTGCGGACCGGTGATGGTTGGCCCGATAGAAACCATGTCCATTTCCGGATACGGTTTTTTAAACAGACCACATTCCAGGCCCGCGTGGATAATCTGGATGTTCGGCGTCTTGTTGAACAGACGCTGATAGGTTTCACGCACCAGGTGCATCACCGGAGAATTAGCGTCCGGCTGCCAGCCTGGATACGCGCCTTTCGCTTCGGTTTTCGCGCCAGCCAGTTTACCCAGCGAATCCAGCATGCTCACCACGTAGTCTTTACCGCTGTCGATCAGAGAACGGATCAGGCAGTGAATTTCTACGTTATTGTCAGTCATGGTCACCACACCGACGTTCAGGGAGGTTTCGACCACACCTTTTGCCACGTCGGAGTTGCGGATCACACCGTTCGGGGTAGCGTTCAGCAGACGAATAAAGGTATCGCGAGATTTCGCAATCAGGGCAGCTTTATCGTTCGCAACAGAGTCCAGCAGCAATGCCAGATTTTTCTCTTTCTCTGCCAGCTCGTTTTTCAGGATCTCCTGATAGGTATTCACCAGAGATTTCAGTGCGTCGACTTTATCAGCTGCGACAGCAATCGTCGCAAAGGCTTCACGCGGGATGGCGTTACGCAGTGTGCCACCGTTGAAATCGATAAGGCGCAGGTCCAGCTCTTCCGCATGACCCGCCAGGAAGCGCACCAGCAGTTTGTTGGCATTACCCAGGCCAACGTGGATTTCACCGCCGGAGTGACCGCCTTTCAGGCCTTTTAAGGTTAACTTGAAGGTTTCAAAGCCAGCTGGAACCGCTTCACGATCTAAATGCAGGTTGGAGGTAAAGTCGATACCCCCCGCGCAACCCATGTAGATTTCACCTTCCTCTTCGGAGTCGGTGTTAATCAGAATATCAGCCTGCAACCAGTTGCTCTGTAAGCCAAAAGCACCATCCATACCGGCTTCTTCGGTCATGGTCAGCAGCACTTCCAGCGGGCCGTGAACCACGTTTTCGTCAGCCAGAACCGCCAGCGCAGACGCCATACCAATGCCGTTATCCGCACCCAGCGTGGTGCCGCGCGCTTTAACCCATTCGCCATCAATATAAGGCTGGATAGGATCTTTAGTGAAGTCATGCACAGTGTCGTTATTTTTCTGCGGCACCATATCGAGGTGGGCCTGCAAGACGACCGGTTTACGATTTTCCATACCTGCGGTAGCAGGTTTACGAATCAGGATATTACCTACCTGATCGCGTTCGACATGGAAACCTTTCTCTTTTGCCCAACCAACAATGTATTCAGCGAGTTGCTCTTCATGATAGGACGGGTGAGGAATAGAACAGATTTTGGCAAAAATATCCCACAGCGGCTGTGGAGATAATTGAGACAGTTCAGACACGTTAAGTCTCCTTGTCGATCACCCGCAAAACAGTATTGCAGGTCACAGGGTTAGCAGAAAATGTTGTCAACACAAGACAGGCTTGCGAGATATGTTTGAGAATACCACTTTATCCCGCGTCAGGGAGAGGCAGTGCGTAAAAAGACGCGGACTCATGTGAAATACTGGTTTTTAGTGCGCCAGATCTCTATAATCTCGCGCAACCTATTTTCCCCTCGAACACTTTTTAAGCCGTAGATAAACAGGCTGGGACACTTCACATGAGCGAAAAATACATCGTCACCTGGGACATGTTGCAGATCCATGCACGTAAACTCGCAAGCCGACTGATGCCTTCTGAACAATGGAAAGGCATTATTGCCGTAAGCCGTGGCGGTCTGGTACCGGGTGCGTTACTGGCGCGTGAACTGGGTATTCGTCATGTCGATACCGTTTGTATTTCCAGCTACGATCACGACAACCAGCGCGAGCTTAAAGTGCTGAAACGTGCAGAAGGCGATGGCGAAGGCTTCATCGTTATTGATGACCTGGTGGATACCGGTGGTACTGCGGTTGCGATTCGTGAAATGTATCCAAAAGCGCACTTTGTCACCATCTTCGCAAAACCGGCCGGTCGCCCGCTGGTTGATGATTATGTTGTTGATATCCCGCAAGATACCTGGATCGAACAGCCGTGGGATATGGGCGTCGTATTCGTCCCGCCAATCTCCGGTCGCTAATCTTTTCAACGCCTGGCACTGCCGGGCGTTGTTCTTTTTAACTTCAGGCAGGTTACAATAGTTTCCAGTAAGTATTCTGGAGGCTGCATCCATGACACAGGCAAACCTGAGCGAAACCCTGTTCAAACCCCGCTTTAAACATCCTGAAACCTCGACGCTAGTTCGCCGCTTTAATCACGGCGCACAACCGCCTGTGCAGTCGGCCCTTGATGGTAAAACCATCCCTCACTGGTATCGCATGATTAACCGTCTGATGTGGATCTGGCGCGGCATTGACCCACGTGAAATCCTCGACGTCCAGGCACGTATTGTGATGAGCGATGCCGAACGTACCGACGATGATTTATACGATACGGTGATTGGCTACCGCGGCGGCAACTGGATTTATGAGTGGGCTACCCAGGCGATGGTGTGGCAACAAAAAGCCTGTGCGGAAGAAGATCCGCAACTCAGTGGTCGTCACTGGCTGCATGCGGCTACGTTGTACAACATTGCCGCCTATCCTCATCTGAAAGGAGATGACCTGGCCGAGCAAGCGCAGGCTTTGTCAAACCGCGCCTATGAAGAGGCCGCCCAGCGTCTGCCGGGCACCATGCGGCAGATGGAGTTTACCGTACCCGGCGGTGCGCCCATCACCGGCTTTTTGCATATGCCGAAAGGGGATGGCCCGTTCCCGACAGTATTAATGTGTGGTGGTCTGGATGCGATGCAGACGGACTATTACAGCCTGTATGAACGTTATTTTGCGCCGCGCGGCATTGCGATGCTGACTATTGATATGCCGTCGGTGGGCTTTTCTTCAAAATGGAAGCTCACCCAGGACTCCAGCCTGTTGCATCAGCACGTCTTAAAGGCGCTGCCTAACGTACCGTGGGTAGATCACACTCGCGTCGCGGCCTTTGGTTTCCGTTTCGGCGCTAACGTTGCCGTACGTCTGGCATACCTTGAATCGCCGCGTCTGAAAGCGGTTGCCTGTCTTGGTCCGGTAGTTCATACCCTGTTGAGTGATTTTAAGTGCCAGCAACAGGTGCCGGAAATGTATCTTGACGTTCTGGCGAGTCGTTTGGGGATGCATGATGCTTCCGACGAAGCGTTGCGCGTGGAGCTGAATCGCTATTCATTAAAAGTGCAAGGATTGCTGGGACGTCGCTGCCCAACGCCAATGTTATCAGGCTACTGGAAGAACGATCCGTTCAGCCCGGAAGAGGACTCACGCTTAATCACCTCATCATCTGCTGACGGTAAATTATTAGAGATCCCATTTAACCCAGTGTATCGGAATTTTGACAAAGGTCTTCAGGAAATCACCGACTGGATCGAAAAACGATTGTGTTAAAAATTTGCTAAATTTTACCAATTTGGTAAAACAGTTGCATCACAACAGGAGATTGCAATGACGTTACCGAGTGGACACCCGAAGAGCAGATTGATCAAAAAATTTACCGCACTAGGCCCGTATATTCGTGAAGGTAAGTGCGAAGATAATCGATTCTTTTTCGATTGTCTGGCTGTATGCGTCAACGTGAAACCGGCACCGGAAGTGCGTGAGTTCTGGGGCTGGTGGATGGAACTGGAAGCGCAGGAATCCCGTTTTACCTACAGTTACCAGTTTGGTCTGTTCGATAAAGCAGGCGACTGGACGAGTGTTCCGGTAAAAGACACTGAAGTGGTTGAACGACTGGAGCACACCCTGCGTGAGTTTCATGAGAAGCTGCGTGAGCTGCTGGCGACGCTGAATCTGAAGCTGGAACCGGCGGATGATTTTCGTGATGAACCGGTGAAGTTAACGGCGTGAGTGAAATGTGCCGGATGCATCACATCCGGCAATATCCATTAAAACTGATAGGTCATGCCAACCGCGACAATATCATCATTATTGATGTTCAGCTTATTATCGCTATCCAGTTGGTTTATTTTATAATCAACAAATGCCGACATATTTTTGTTGAAATAATACGTAGCACCAACATCGATATAATTGACCAGATCTTCATCACCGATGCCTTCAATATCTTTCCCTTTCGATAAGACATAACCCAGCGACGGACGTAGACCAAAGTCAAACTGGTATTGGGCGACCGCTTCAAAGTTCTGTGTCTTATTGGCAAAGCCGCCAGTTATTGGCGTCATTTTGCGTGTTTCAGAATAGAAAGTTGCCAGATAAATATTATTGGCATCGTATTTCAGACCTGTTGCCCATGCTTCTGCACGCTTGCCTGTGCCACGGCTTTGCAGGTTCTGCTCGTTGGTGCGATCAGAGTTGGTATAGGCTCCACTGATGGCGAAATCGCTGCCACCAAAGTCATATGTCAATGACGTGCCGAAGCCATCGCCGTTTTGCTTTTTAACGTCGCGGTTTTCGTTTTTCCCTTGATATTGCAGGGTTAAGTTCAGACCATCGATAACGCCGAAGAAGTCGGTGTTCCTATACGTCGCCAGACCGCTGGCACGTTTGGTCATAAAGTTGTCGGTCTGTGCGGAGGAGTCGCCACCAAATTCCGGGAACATATCGGTCCAGGCTTCCACGTCATACAGCGCGCCCAGGTTACGACCATAATCGAAAGAACCCAAATCTTTATATTTCAACCCGGCAAAAGCGAGACGTGTTTTTTGCTGTGCAGTATCACTCTCTGCTTTATTACCGGCAAACTCTGCTTCCCAGCGACCATAACCGGTCAATTGATCGTTAATTTGTGTTTCGCCTTTAAAACCAAAACGGATATAACTCTGGTCGCCATCTTTACTGTCATTATCACTCATATAATGCATGGCTTTAACTTTGCCATAGACATCCAGTTTATTACCGTCTTTGTTATATATTTCTGCGGCCTGTACGGATGCAGATGCCACAATGCCCATCACCACTAATGCCAGAGTGCTCTTTTTCATTTTCATTCCTGATTTTAATTAACGCGCGAATATTCAGCGGGAGAGTCCCGTTGAAAACAGGAAAGTTTTTAACCTGAGATTGTTAAAGATATATTACAGATTAATAATATTCTTAAAATGTGGTAATTTATTAAATCTGTAATAAAAGCGTAAACAACTGCCGCTACGCTTGCTGATCCCGCGCAACAAAACGCCATGCTTTGCTCGCAGATGGTTGGCAACCGACGACAGTCCTGCTAAAACGTTCGTTTGATATCATTTTTCCTAAAATTGAATGGCAGAGAATCATGAGTGACAGCCAGACGCTGGTGGTAAAACTCGGCACCAGTGTGCTAACAGGCGGATCGCGCCGTCTGAACCGTGCCCATATCGTTGAACTTGTTCGCCAGTGCGCGCAGTTACATGCCGCCGGGCATCGGATTGTTATTGTGACGTCGGGCGCGATCGCCGCCGGACGTGAGCACCTGGGTTACCCGGAACTGCCAGCGACTATCGCCTCGAAACAACTGCTGGCGGCGGTAGGGCAGAGTCGACTGATTCAACTGTGGGAACAGCTGTTTTCTATTTATGGCATTCACGTCGGGCAAATGCTGCTGACCCGTGCTGATATGGAAGACCGTGAACGCTTCCTGAACGCCCGCGACACCCTGCGTGCGTTGCTCGATAACAATATCGTTCCGGTAATCAATGAGAACGATGCTGTCGCTACTGCAGAGATTAAGGTCGGCGATAACGACAATCTTTCTGCGCTGGCGGCGATTCTGGCGGGTGCCGATAAACTGTTGCTGCTGACCGATCAAAAAGGTTTGTATACCGCTGACCCGCGCAGCAATCCGCAGGCAGAACTGATTAAAGATGTTTACGGCATTGATGACGCACTGCGCGCGATTGCTGGCGACAGCGTTTCAGGCCTCGGAACTGGCGGCATGAGTACCAAATTGCAGGCCGCAGACGTGGCTTGCCGTGCGGGTATCGACACCATTATTGCCGCGGGCAGCAAGCCGGGCGTTATTGGTGATGTGATGGAAGGCATTTCCGTCGGTACGCTGTTCCATGCCCAGGCGACTCCGCTTGAAAACCGTAAACGCTGGATTTTCGGTGCACCACCTGCGGGTGAAATCACGGTAGATGAAGGGGCAACCGCCGCCATTCTTGAACGCGGCAGCTCCCTGTTGCCGAAAGGCATTAAGAGCGTAACTGGCAATTTCTCGCGTGGTGAAGTCATCCGCATTTGCAACCTCGAAGGTCGCGATATCGCCCACGGCGTCAGTCGTTACAACAGCGATGCATTACGCCGCATTGCCGGACACCACTCGCAAGAAATTGATGCAATACTGGGATATGAATATGGCCCGGTTGCCGTTCACCGTGATGACATGATTACCCGTTAAGGAGCAGGCTGATGCTGGAACAAATGGGCATTGCCGCGAAGCAAGCCTCGTATAAATTAGCGCAACTCTCCAGCCGCGAAAAAAATCGCGTGCTGGAAAAAATCGCCGATGAACTGGAAGCACAGAGCGAAATCATCCTCAACGCTAACGCCCAGGATGTTGCTGACGCGCGTGCCAATGGCCTTAGCGAAGCGATGATTGACCGTCTGGCACTGACGCCCGCACGGCTGAAAGGCATTGCCGATGATGTGCGCCAGGTGTGCAACCTCGCCGATCCGGTGGGGCAGGTAATCGATGGTGGCGTGCTGGACAGTGGCCTGCGTCTGGAGCGCCGTCGCGTGCCGCTGGGTGTGATTGGCGTGATTTATGAAGCGCGGCCGAACGTGACGGTTGATGTCGCTTCGCTGTGCCTGAAAACCGGTAACGCAGTGATCCTGCGTGGTGGCAAAGAAACCTGTCGCACTAACGCTGCAACGGTGGCGGTGATTCAGGACGCCCTGAAATCCTGCGATTTACCGGCAGGCGCAGTACAGGCGATTGATAATCCTGACCGCGCGCTGGTCAGTGAAATGCTGCGTATGGATAAATACATCGACATGCTGATCCCGCGTGGTGGCGCTGGCCTGCATAAACTGTGCCGCGAACAGTCGACGATCCCGGTGATCACAGGTGGTATAGGCGTATGCCATATTTATGTTGATGAAAGTGCAGAGATCGCTGAAGCCCTGAAAGTAATCGTCAACGCGAAAACCCAGCGTCCGAGCACATGTAATACGGTTGAAACGTTGCTGGTGAATAAAAACATCGCCGATAGCTTCCTGCCTGTGTTAAGCAAACAGATGGCTGAAAGCGGTGTGACGTTACACGCCGATGCTACCGCACTGACGCAATTGCAGGCAGGTCCCGCGAAGGTGGTTGCTGTTAAAGCTGAAGAGTATGACGATGAGTTTCTGTCATTAGATTTGAACGTCAAAATCGTCAGCGATCTTGACGATGCCATCGCCCATATTCGTGAACACGGCACACAACACTCCGATGCGATCCTGACCCGCGATATGCGCAACGCCCAGCGTTTTGTTAATGAAGTAGATTCATCCGCTGTTTACGTTAACGCCTCTACGCGTTTTACCGACGGCGGCCAGTTTGGACTGGGCGCGGAAGTGGCGGTAAGCACACAAAAACTCCACGCGCGTGGCCCAATGGGGCTGGAAGCGCTGACCACTTACAAGTGGATCGGCATTGGTGATTACACCATTCGTGCGTAAATAAAACCGGGTGATGCAAAAGTAGCCATTTGATTCACAAGGCCATTGACGCATCGCCCGGTTAGTTTTAACCTTGTCCACCGTGATTCACGTTCGTGAACATGTCCTTTCAGGGCCGATATAGCTCAGTTGGTAGAGCAGCGCATTCGTAATGCGAAGGTCGTAGGTTCGACTCCTATTATCGGCACCATTCAAACATCTCCCCAAGTCTACTAAAGTCTTTCAAAACCCCTTATAATCCGCGTATTAAAGCCCCGTTCGTCTTTTGACGTCTACTAAAGTCCCTCAAAATCTACGGTCAGATGGGGGTACTTATGGGGGTATTTGCTGTTCGGTTTAGTGGAGGTACCCCCAAGTGAAACTCAATGCCCGTCAAATAGACACAGCCAAGCCAAAAGAGAAGGCTTACAAGCTGACCGATGGTGGCGGTTTGTATCTCTTGGTAAAACCTAATGGAGGTAAATACTGGCGACTTAAATATCGTGTAGCTGGTAAAGAGAAGCTATTGGCACTAGGTGTGTATCCTGAGGTTACTCTAGCCGATGCTCGGGCAAAACGTGAAGATGCGAAAAGAGGTATCGCTGGTGGTATCGATCCGATGGAAGCGAAACGAGAGGAAAAGATTGCCCGGGAAACGCAGTTAAACAACACCTTCAAAGATATTGCCCTTGAGTGGCACAGCAGCAAATTAAAAAAATGGTCTGATGGTTATGCTTCAGACATCCTCGAAGCCTTCAACAAAGATGTGTTCCCTTACATTGGCAAAAAACCCATCGCCGAAATCAAACCACTTGAACTTCTGAATGTGCTGCGTCGCATCGAGGGGCGCGGTGCTACAGAAAAAGCCAAAAAAGTGAGGCAACGGTGCGGGGAAGTTTTCCGCTATGCAATAGTCACTGGTCGCGCAGAGTATAACCCTGCACCAGACCTTACTAGCGCGATGCAAGGCCATGAATCTAATCATTACCCTTTCCTTACAGCCAAAGAATTACCTGATTTTTTCAAGGCATTGTCCAGTTACTCAGGAAGCGCATTGGTTGTTATGGCGGCTCGTCTACTGATTATCACCGGCTTGCGGACTGGCGAACTACGTGGCGCATTATGGGATGAAATTGATTTCAACAAGGCTATCTGGGAGATACCCGCTTCACGTATGAAAATGCGGCGGCCTCATATTGTGCCATTGTCTGAGCAGGCTCTTTCGCTTATTGGGAAGATTAGAGAAATAACAGGCAATTACCCTCTTATGTTTCCCGGGCGCAATGATCCAAGGAAAACAATGAGCGAGGCCAGCATAAACCAAGTGTTTAAGCGCATTGGCTACGCTGGACGTGTAACTGGTCATGGGTTCCGGCACACTATGAGTACGATTTTGCATGAGCAGGGCTATAACACCGCGTGGATAGAAACGCAGCTCGCTCACGTTGATAAGAACTCAATTCGTGGCACATACAACCATGCGCAATATCTGGATGGAAGGCGGGAGATGCTTCAATGGTATGCCGACTATATGGATTCTCTCGAGCATGGCGGAAATGTGGTGCATATGGTGTTTGAAAAACACGCATGAAACAACTGGACAAGTATACAGAGGTTTACTAAAGTATAGGGGAGTAGATTGATAAAAACTCACAGAGGATTGCTATTTAACAGTTAGCCCTGGAGAAGGGCAATCGCTCTTTTATAAACGAAGGTGTATTGAGCCTTCTACGTCGCTGACAAAGCGGAATGTTCTTTAAAACTACTGGATGTCACGCCTAATAGCGTGATCCTGCCGAAATGCAGGGTAGCTCTACCCTTGTGGAGCAAACAAACCAAAACAATCTGACTATCTTTTATAAAAGACCGCAATATGTTTTTCATATTGTGGTCTTTGGCGTATTCGACATTTGACGCAAATAAAACTCTCGCCATTCGTTGCAGGAGGGGGTTATTGCGTCATTAGTACAGGATATTAATAAATGGCTAATTACAATTCATTAATTCGTCTCTCTGAAGTTCAAAGGCGAACTGGTTATAGCAAAGCATGGATTTATCGTCTTATTAGTCAGGGGAGGTTCCCTAAACAGGTAAAAATTGGAAGTCGGGCAATTGCTTTTGTTGAGTCTGAAATAGATGAATGGATTGAGAAGTGTATATTAGAATCTAGAGACGAGGTGGCCTGATGGAAAAGAAAAACCGCCCATTACAGGCGGCTAATTCAGATATTCGTGTATCTGATGTTACGCCCCTTACAAAATCCCTTCAAGCACCAAAGCGTACACCGAAAAAGCATCGTGCCAGAGTCTATATGCTGCGTACTGGTATAGAGGGATGGACAGAAAATGACATTCTTCGCTACTGCCGTCTGTCTTCTGGTCGTAACTATGCAACAGAGTTAGAACGCCAGCTTGGAATCACTCTGGAGCGTATCGACGAAAAGAATCCTGATGGTATCGGAACACACCTTCGCTACCGTTTCTCCTGCCGTGGTGATGTTCTGAAAGTGATCACTCATATTAACCATCTTGCGAACATAAATGATCACAACGGACTTTCTCAGCAGGAAATTGCCGACATTCTGAAACTCTACCCGGACGCGTTTAACGCCGCCTAACGGAGACTGAAAATGAACATCGAAAAAAGCAGATTAATTTCTGAGGCTGCCCCTCATCTGAACGCCTCTCTGGGCACAATTAACGGTAATGAATTTGCCGCAATTGTCCCGGTTATTCCTGGTCATATCGGTGGGCGTGAAACCAATATTGTTAGCGCAAAAGCGTTACACAAAGCGTTGGGCGTGGGAAAAGACTTCTCTACATGGATCACTGATCGCATCTCTGAATATGACTTCACCATTGGGCACGATTACTCAGTCCATAAAACAATTTCCCCAAATTTGGGGAAAAGCCCGAATGGCGCGGCTTACAGCAAGATTAAGCAGTCTGGCAGACCCGGCAAAGACTATCTGTTAAGTGTCGGAATGGCGAAAGAACTGGCAATGATCGAACGCAATGATCAGGGTCGCGCTATCCGTCGTTATTTCATCCAGTGCGAGGAAGAATTACAGCGTAGCGTGCCTGAAATCGCCGCCCGCTATCGTCGCCAGCTAAAAGCCCGTATTAGTGCCGCAAACAACTTTAAGCCAATGTGCGATGCGCTGAATATGGCCCGTGCCGAGCAGGGGAAAACGACGCAGCAACACCACTACACAAACGAGAGCAATATGATTTCTCGTATCGTTCTTGGTGGGCTAACTGCTAAGCAGTGGGCGCGGATAAATGGCTATTCTGGCGAACCTCGCGACCATATGAACGCAGAACAGCTTGAGCACCTCTCATATCTCGAAAGCACCAATATCACGTTAATTGATATGGGCATGGAATATGAGCAGCGCAAAGGAGAACTCACCCGCCTGTCGCAACGCTGGCTCGCCAAGCGTCTGGAGGCGGTCCATGTTTAAGCCGACAGGAACACCACAACCCCAAAAACGCTACAAAGATGCCCACGGAGCACTCGTTACTGTCGAAAGCGTGTCTCACAACCGAGTGACGTTTTATCGCGACGGGTATCAATCGCCATGCGTACAACTGCTGGCGCGCTTCATGAAGGAGTTCGCGGAGGTTAACAAATGCTAACCGTCCAGAAGAAGATATTTTCACTGGCTGGTATGTCGCCAAAATCCAGCAATATGACAGCAAAGTCTGGCATTAATACAGCATATACAAGCAAAGTTTATCATTTTCTGGTGGTAGGAGCGGATGCCTTAACTATGTCAGAAATTACGGTCGATGGTGTTAGCGTTGAGAAGGTCGGCGGCTGCGCCAGAGAATTTCTGGTCGTAGATGGCTTTCTCTGCTCGCGTAGTGACTCCACAAAAACCTTCGTCCACACGCGCGACGTTAACGAAATGAGCGCGATGTATTGTGCATCTGGTGCTTCCAATAGTGAGTTTTCGGAGTCCATAAAAAAGAGCTTGCCGTTATGCGGCAACACGGTTTATGGTTATAAGGCACCTCATAAAACGGGTGCCGGGATTGGCGTCCTGAAAATTCTGAAGGCGACATATGACGCGCCGAGCGTCTTTTTTTATGTCGTAGGTCTGACTCACCCATTTTTTGGGCGTTGGTGTATAATCCAGCGCCTTTGTCAATCAATGGTGGCTCAGGCGGGGGCTTCTTCGGAAGCGCCGGTATCCTTCAGAGCCGGTTACGCCAACCCTGTCTGGGCTACCACCAGCGAAATTGGCGTTTCCGGTGGTAGCGTAACCTGCTATCTGAAGGAGGCTGCCACATGCTGGCTACTACCCCTACCCAAAAACCGCAATTTATCTGGATTATCGCCGCAGTTCGCCGCGATTGCCCGACAATTACCGCCAAAATTCATCATATTGCTGCCGAGTCTGAACGCGATGCTCGCCGTTCTCTGGTGCGCGATCACGTCTGCTTTTTTGCTGGTCGTATCCGCATGGAGGTGGCACATGATTAAAACCTACGATGTGCATATGGATCCCCTCGAACGCACAAGCCAGATCATCACACTGACAGAAGTGATTAACGACATTCTGGTGAGCAACTCTCCCTCACGAGACGAAAGACTGAAGGCGTTACTCGCGATATTGGATCTCGCCGTTCGTGACGTTCATTTCCTGCTGGAAGGTGGCGAAATGCCAGGAAAAACGGGGGCAACCAATGAATAACTCAATTAATGCCCCTCGACTTACGTCCGCACTTCAATTAATCGAGCAAGCAGCGGCTGTCCTGGTTGCTGTCAGTCTTTCGGCTGAAGAAATGGACGCTGCTGATGTCGTGGATGCGATTAAAGCGTGCTCATCTTTGGTTAACGATGCCCGTGCAGAGCTGGTAATTCTTGGGGGTGAAAAATGAATATCAACTTAATTTATCGTCATCCGTGTGAGCTGGAAATTGAATCATTGCTGGGGCGTGAAGAGCCATATCCAGACACATTCACTCCCGCAGATTGCGCGACTGAACGGCTTACCAGAGCGCGCACAGGTCTGGTTCATGTGATGAATGAGATTATTCCCTCGGTGGGAGGGGAACAGGCGACAGTAATCAATAGCTGGCTACAAAAAGTTACCTCCCTGATAGATATCAGTTTAATCGATGTGGAGAGTGCGAAATGACCAACATCCAGCTCATTGAAGCGCAATGTCGCATCGAACAGGTTCAGACTGTTTTAGGGTTCTGGCTTGAAGGGGCCTGCCCCAGCAACAGAGACAAGTTAATGATTGGCGCGGTTATGTCACTGCTCAATGGCGTACCAGAAGCTATTCAGGAAGCAGACGAATTGTTGGGCAAATATGAGTTACAGAATCATTCAGGCGAGGCGAAACATGAATAATTTCTTAACCTTCCATGCAGAAGCAACGCCTGACGGCGTAAACATCATGTACCGCAGCAACGATGGCATGACAGAACGCGTTGAGGCCGTTTCATATATTGATGCCGTAAATCGTCTGGATGCCGGGGATTATGACGATAAACCAGATGAAGGTATGTCAATACATCTTGCTATTGCCGATGGCGGCAACCAGGGATATTTCGATTACACATCACAGCATAACGTCATTATGTGGAGATGGCTGATCGCAACAGTATTCATGCTGGAAATGAGAGAGGAAAACGGCACTGTCAGCATCATTGATGATACTGGCAATCCTTCCGAAGTGGCTGTTTATTCCAACGGCATCGTCGCCATGCCGCTGTATCCAGTAGCAGAGCGCCTCGCTATGGCAAACAACATTGAGGGCGCGATGATAGAACGTTTTGGCATCGAGTCTGGCACAGAACGCGCCATCATTTTCTACAGAGCCATGATGGATGTGGAACAAGGAGCACTGACTCCATTTGGTCGTGAAACGCTTGCTGAACTTCACAACAGCTTTATAGCTGAACTGAATGAAAACGGCATGCCAGCGGAACCAGTGACGCACTGAGGATGGAGCCATGATTACTAAAAATTTCCGACTGAATGCGCTGGCAAATAAGTATGCGTCGGCACTGTATAACCACATTACCTCCACCAGCGGCGGGGACTATTTCATGGTTCATGCGGACGACAAGGCCGTACGTGTGGAAATCGTCAATGGAGTAAAAGGCGTTCGCAGCCTGATCGATAGCTACACACTGGCTGCCATGAAAGTGTTCTACCCGCAGTGGGAAACCGTGGGGATCGAGCTTCTTGATCGTTGCGTCACTAAGGACGGATTGACTGACGTCGGGCGTGAGATATGGCAAAGCATGGTTAATGACATGGGCGCAACTGTAGCGGGAGGTTCTCATGCGTGAAAATGCAGAAATGGCGCTTAGCTCCGCAATCGGAGAGCAGGTGGCAAAGATTGCTGGTGCTGTGTGGATTCATAACCTTCATTCTACTGGTGAAGAGAAAATGGCAATTCAGACGCCAGAGGGACGCACCATTACTACATCTCTGAAGCCGTCAGATGTTTGTGATCTGATTTGCGCATTCATGTACCCAGCAATGAGGACTGTCCACGGCGATAAGTGGAAACTTGCGACAACCGCTGAATTTGATATGTGGCTAAACAATGATGGCATGCTGACTGATTACGGAATAACCAAGTGGCAGATGCTGGTTAGCCATATCGCAAACGCTATAGACCACGTGGGGTACGGTGATGCGAAACATTGATCTTATCCGTCAGGTTATCAGTGCGTCTGAAAACAACTGGCCTCATGTGCTGGGCTGCCTGAACATAAATGTCCCTGACTCTCCGCGCCGTCATGCTCCCTGCCCTGCATGTGGGGGCAAAGATCGATTCCGGTTCGATGACAACGGGCGCGGTAGCTTCATCTGTAATCAGTGCGGCGCTGGTGATGGGCTGGATTTAATTAAACGCGTAAATAACTGCGACACAACAGAGGCGGCGCTTCTTGCCGCTGATGTTCTGGGTATTGATTACCGGACAACGGAAACACCAGAAGCCACCAGCCAGAAACGGGAACAACTGGAAACCGAGCGCCAGCGACGCGAACAGGAGCGCCTGAAAAGGGCAGAGAAGGACGAACAACAAAGACGGGATACGTTTTCCCGTCAGTTTGATGACATGCGCAGAAAGGCTGTAAACGGCAAATCTGATTATCTGGTTGCGAAAGGGGTAGGTGATTTTACACTCCCCGTGTTGCCCGATGGATCTCTGTTGCTGGCGCTGGTGGATAAATCCGGCGCAGTCACAGCAGCACAGACTATTACCTCACATGGTGAAAAAAGACTCCTGACAGGTTCAGCAAAGCGGGGGGCATATCACGCCATAAACGCACCAGAAACAACACAGAGCATCTTAATCGCAGAAGGGCTGGCAACGGCATTATCTGCCCATTTAATTCGTCCAGAGGCGCTGACAGTGGCGGCGATTGATGCCGGGAACCTGTTATATGTCGCCCAGGTACTGCGGGATAAATATCCATCAGCACAAATCATCATTGCTGCGGATAACGACCACAGCGAAGGAAGACAAAACACGGGGAGAATAGCAGCAGAAAAAGCAGCTTTATCTGTTTCTGGATGGGTGGCATTACCCCCGACAGATCACAAAGCAGACTGGAATGATTACCACCAAAAACACGGCATTAAATGCGCCACAGAAGCGTTCAATAAGTCAATGTACCAACCACAGGGTAATGGCGTGAAACAGGAGCCACAGACCATTGAGGGAAGCGATTTTAAGGTTATGGATACCGACCCACTGAAACCAAGAATAGAAAGCCGCGAGGATGGTATTTATTGGGTATCTCCGAGAGCTGACAGCCAGAGTGGAGAAATCATCAATAACGAAAGCTGGTTATGTTCTCCGTTAAGCGTTATCGGTACTGGCAGAGACGATAAAGACCAGTATCTCATTCTTCGCTGGCTGTCGTTTGGTTCTGAAACGCCGACAACCGCTGCCATTCCACTGGCTGATATTGGTGAACGTGAAGGATGGCGCACACTTAAAGCTGGTGGGGTAAATGTCACGACCAAAAGCAGCCTCAGAGCAATACTGGCAGACTGGCTACAACGCAGTGGCTCTCGTGAATTGTGGCGTGTTGCTCATGCCACTGGCTGGCAATGCGGAGCGTACATCATGCCTGATGGGGAAATCATCGGAACACCTGAAAATCCTGTGCTGTTCAGCGGGAGAAGCTCAGCCGCAGCCGGATATACCGTCTCAGGGAGCGCGAAAAGCTGGCGTGATAACGTGGCGCGTCTGGCCTTTGGTAACTATTCAATGATGACCGGGATCGGCGCAGCACTGGCAGCGCCATTGATTGGGCTGGTGGGCGCTGACGGGTTCGGCATTCATTTCTATGAGCAGTCGAGCGCAGGTAAGACCACCACGGCAAACGTGGCGAGCAGCTTATACGGCAACCCTGATTTACTGCGGCTGACGTGGTACGGAACCGCGCTGGGGCTGGCAAATGAAGCCGCCGCCCACAATGACGGACTAATGCCGCTTGATGAAGTTGGTCAGGGCGCTGATCCTGTCAGTGTTTCACAGTCTGCCTATGCGTTATTTAACGGTGTAGGGAAACTGCAAGGCGCTAAAGATGGTGGAAACCGGGATCTAAAACGCTGGCGTACAGTGGCAATCAGCACTGGAGAAATGGATTTAGAAACATTTATCGCTACTTCCGGGCGAAAAACCAAAGCCGGGCAACTGGTGCGACTGCTGAATATTCCGTTGAGTAAAGCAGTACGCTTTCACGATTACCAGAACGGAAAACAGCACGCAGACGCACTGAAAGACGCTTACCAGCATCACCACGGCGCAGCCGGGCGTGAGTGGATTAAATGGCTGGCAGACCACCAGCAACAGGCAATTAAAACTGTTCGTGACTGCGAAAGCAGATGGAGAAGTCTGATCCCATCCGATTATGGTGAGCAGGTTCACCGTGTAGCCGCGCGATTTGCCATTCTGGAGGCCGCATTGCTGTTAGGCGAGGTTGTAACAGGCTGGGATGCTCAGACATGCCGTGATGCGATACAGCACAGCTATAACGCATGGTTGCGCGAGTTCGGCACAGGTAACAAAGAACATCAGCAGATTATTGAACAAACGGAGGCATTTCTTAATGCCTATGGGCTTAGCCGTTTTGCACCATTTCCATACAGCCCGGCAGATTTGCCCATCAAAGATTTGGCCGGATACCGTCAGCGTGGAGAACATGACGAAAGCCCAATGATTTTCTACACATTCCCGGCCACATTTGAAAAGGAGATCGCATGTGGTTTCAACGCAAAACAGTTTGCTGAAGTGTTGAAAAAAGCCGGGATGCTAACCCCACCAAACAGCGGTCGTGGATACCAAAGAAAATCACCACGTATTCAGGGACGACAAATAAACGTTTATGTACTCAATTACCAGCCAGGAGATTATAACTCATCTGAAGAATGAGCTTCTTCATGTGCGTAGAAAAGGTGTTGGTTCAGTTGGTTCAGTTGGTTCAGTTGGTTCAATTTGTAAAGAGTATTGTTTTATAAGGATTTTATTCTTTTTATTGAACCAACACTGAACCAACAACACGGTATTTTGAACCAACACAATGTGACTGAATTGATGCGCACAACACCTGGCTGGCATCAGAGAGTGTTTTACGAGACTTTCGTAAAATCCTGTGTACAAGGGCGTGACGTTTTTGAAAGTGAGCACTACGAAATTTTCGTAGTTCAAAAAACAGCCTCTGAGAAGTTGTTATGCCTGTTCAGCAAACCATCCGCATAGCTGATCGCGAATCAAATTACCAATGGAGCCAGAAGCAAGGGCAGAACTGAAAAGTGCCTGCCGTGAAGAGTAATGCGACACCATAAATATAGTTTTTAGAGTCCATAAAAAACCTGTCAAAACCTGACACACAGAACGATGCCACCAGCTACTGAGCGGTGGCATTTTTTTGTGCTATTTGTTTCATATTTTGCAATTACGATGATGAATATTGCGATTTATGAAACTATAATAACTGTTGTTTTATACAGTTCTAAGGGGGCGTTATGGCTATTTCAGTAAAGCCGGTATTGATAAGTGAGAAGCAAATGGAAGCGATAAAGAAAATTCAGGAAGAGCAGCGTAAAAAATCAGGAATTGGAGTAGCGCCAACTCTGCATGAAATTGCTCGAGGGTTAATAGATAAGGCGCTGGCAGGCTGTATGTGAAAATGGATGGCATCGCATGGAACTAAAATTTATTGATAACCCTGTGCGATTACAGGCCTTTCTTAACGATCCTGGCAATACCGAAAATATTGTTGAGCCGGGGCACACGTACTACATCAAGCCTGATGCGGTATATCTCGGCATCTACGAAGGATTGGTGCTGGCTGGCGTTCATGAAGTGCGTAACTTCTGGCATAGCGTTGTTGAATGCCATGCGGTGTATGACCCCGGATTCCGTGGTGAATATGCACTGCAAGGGCATCGACTATTCTGCAAATGGCTTCTCGAAAACTCACCATTCCTTAACAGCATCACTATGGTTCCTGACACCACGAAATACGGACGGGCAATTATCCGTTTGCTTGGCGCTACCCGTGTTGGTCACCTTGATGATGCTTATATCAGATGTGGTAAACCCGTCGGCGTAACGCTTTATCAGTTAACTCGGCAACAATATAAGGAATTCAGCGAATGTTAATTACCCATATAGCTCATAAACATCTCAATCGTGCCGTATACGAAAAAGGCGGTGATGGTGGTGCCTCTAAAGCTCAGGCGAAGGCCCAGCAGCAGGCAATTGATTTGCAGCGCGAGCAGTGGAATACGGTGATGAATAATCTCAAGCCGTATGCAGAAGTCGGATTGCCTGCTTTACAACAACTACAAGGACTGATGACTCTGGAAGGGCAGAATAAAGCCGCGAATGATTTCTTTGGTTCTGGTTTATATAAAACACAGGCAGATCAGGCCCGTTATCAGAACCTTGTCTCAGCAGAAGCTACCGGGGGGCTTGGCTCAACAGCTACCAGTAACCAGTTATCTTCCATTGCGCCCATGCTTTATAACAATTGGCTTAGTGGGCAAATGCAAAATTATGGAAACCTGCTAAATGTCGGGATGAATGCGGCATCAGGGCAGGCAACGGCAGGGCAAAACTACGCCAATAATACCGGACAACTCTTGCAGGGGCTTGGCGCTATTCGTGCAGGTCAGGCGCAGCAGCCATCCAGTCTTGCGCGTGGTATTGGTGGGGCAGCATCAGGCGCTTTAGCGGGTGCGCAACTTGGTTCCGTTGTTCCTGGAATAGGTACTGCGGCAGGCGCTATTGGTGGTGGGCTTATTGGTCTTGTTGGGGGGCTTGGATTCTAATGGCGACATGGCAACTTGGCGGGCTGCCTAGCATGGCACCGCAAAATGATAATGCTCCTCGTTCTTCCGTTCCTCAGCCTGTGCAGTATCAGCAGCAGCCAAACGTAGGTTTAATGGCGCTACAGGGGCTAAGAGGCGTTGCTGAGATTAATCAGCAGGCGCAAATTTCCCAGCAGCTAAAAGAATATCAGGCACAGTTGGGTAGTGCGGTAGCTAATAATGATCGTGTTGGCGTGCAGAAGTTAATGGCCCAGTATCCCCAGTTTATGGCTGATTCTCAAAAACAGATGGGATTCATTGATGCTGAGCAAAATCGGCAGACCGCTGACGCTGCCATGAATCTGCGTCTTGCGTCACAAACTGGAGATCCACTGACCATGCAGAAGGCCATTCAGCAGGCAAATCCAGTATTACAGCGATTTGGTCTTCCTGCTGAAGAGGTTTATCAGTCTTGGCAGAATGACCCACAGGAATTCAACAGAATCACTGACCTCATCCACCTCCATGCTGATCCAAATAGTTACTTTAGTGTTCAAGAGAAGCAGCAAGGGCAGAGTATTGCACAGCAGAACGCAGATACATCTGCATATAATGCTCAGGTTAATGCGGAACAGGGTAATCGGCGTCTCGATATGGAGCAGTTCAAAGTCCTATCCGATAACCAGCTACGCACGAGAGAAATGGTTCTGAAAGCACGACTTGGACGTGCTCAAAATGACATCGAGAGAGACAAGCTCAATGCTGAACTGAGCAAGGTACAGCAGGCGAAAGTGGAGAAGATGAACGATAAAATTAATACTGTTGCAGGTAACATCGACTCCTTGAACTCTGCGCTTGAAGTGGGTCATGAACTGGCGGGAATTGTAGGGAAACATCCTTCGGCCGTTACCCGTTCGCAGAACTATAACCCCCTGACGCTGGGGTTTGGATTCCTTCCTGATGTAGCAGAAGACACACGAAGCCTACGCGCCAAAGCTGATGAATACAACCTAAAGGTTATTCTGCCTAGCCTCAAAGGGACTTTTGGCTCTAACCCAACCGAAGGGGAAAGGGCTGCCCTTATGCAATCTCAAAATGGCATTAAGTCAGCAACCAGCAATGAGGCATTTTTGCGAGAGTTGAATAAAGCGCAGGACGTAATTATTCGAATGCAGAAACGACAGATTGCCGGGCTCGGTATTCCTGTAACCAAATCTAAGGACGAAGAAACTGATACTAAAATGCTGTTGCAGGATCCTTCTCTGGTTAAGGATTATGTGACCGCACATGGCTATCTGCCGGAAAGTTACTATCAGGCAAAACTTAAGGGATGGCAATGATGGCACAACTGACAGAAAAACAGAAAGCCTATTCCCGTCATCTCGATGAAAAATATGGTTTCCCATCAGGGACGATGGAAACATTAGTTGGCAATGAATCTAGTGGTAACGGAAGTGCCGAGTCACCGAAAGGAGCTAGAGGATTTGCTCAACTGATGCCCTCAGTAATGAGTGATGCTGGTTATCGTGGAACAGATCCGCGCTCACTGCCATTTGAAAAGCAAATGGATATCGCAGCAAACCATCTCAATAAAGGAATGAAGCGATTTGGTGATATAGGTATGGCATTGGCTGGGTATAATTCTGGCTATGCTCGTATTAATGCCGTAAGAAACGGTAAATCTACACTGCCAGATGAAACGGCTAATTACGTAAGTAAATTTGCAGATGCCGGAATAATCCCTGATGACAGTGAAATCTTGCAGTTTGCACAAACCAGTCAACATCGCAATCTTCAGCAGCCTGACTACTCAGAGCTTGATAAAGAAATCTCTCAGGTGGGAGATATTTCTGCATGGGAAGCAAAACGTCAGCAATTTAAGAACATAGAAGCAGGACTACCAACAGCCAGTTCATGGGAGCAGAAAAGAGCTCATTTTCTCGCCGATGAAAATGCCGGGGAACCGCAGCAGCAAGTAGCCAAGTCTAACCTTAATCCTGAGATGGAATATCTTTCGCCAGGACTGAAAGCTGCGCCAGAGCAGATGGCCAGAGGGATTGCTAATATACCGTTTGATGTAATGGACGCAGGCGTGGGGGTAGTCAATGCGGCGCAATCAGCCGGAGCATGGGCAGCTCAGAAGCTTGGTGTGGGTGATGGTACATACACGCCCATATCACCTGTCTTTCGCCCAGTAGACCAACCTACAGATCCATACGCGCAGGCTGGTGAGCAGCTAGCACCTTACCTTATTACAGGATTAGGTGCAGGAAAGGCAGCTACCGCAGCTTCTTCAGTTGCCAACGCTCCACGTGCTGAACGTGCGGCCACAAAGGTGGCTAGTATGTTGGCAGAAAACCTGCCAGGTACATTGGTGAACGCCCAAAAGAACGGGCAGATCAGCCCAGAAGACCTAGCAAAAGAGACAGGTATTGGCCTAGCAGGATCGCTAGGAGCACGCGCTTTAATAAAGAGCGGACAGACAGCCAGTGACGTAATGCGAGATGTATTGCGGAGTAATACAAATCAATCAAGCTATGTGTTAGGGGCAGCAAATACTCTGGAAACCGCCAATGATGTATCGAAAGCAGCGCGTTCTGCCGTAGGCCGAGAGCATATCGCATCGCAGGCATCAAACGTCAGAGATGATGTCGCTAAGGCGGCGAAAATCACTGGTATTAATATCAACACCCTGACGCCTGGAATGCGCTCAGGTAGTCGTGGAATTGCCCAAGCAGAAGGTGTTCTGGCATCAACTCCTGGGAATGTTCAGGATGCTCACCTTACGGCCTTCAATGAAATATCCTCAAAGTTGAATAAGCAGTTGTCTGATTTCGGTGCTGAGTCTGGAAGCGCATCAGAAAAAAGCGCAGCAATTAAAGAGCGCATCATCGCGAGCCTCAGTGATATGAAAACAGCAGAGAATATGGCATGGGCAGAACTGCGAAGCACGATGCCACGCGAAAGGATGAAAATGAGTAATGGGATGGCTGTCGTCCAAGCAGAAAAAGCAGCCAATGTTCCACTCAGCCCGGAGATGAAACAGTTTCAGGCTGCCAATAACCAAGGTGGCGGCATAACCTTCGACGGGATGAAGGCATGGCGTGCTAAGTTTGCTGATGCTGAACAAGCAAACACCCGGGCAGGTAAGGCCAATGCCGCCCGGGTTGCCGGAGAAATGCGCAGAGCTATCACTGATGACATGCGCATCATGGCTGAAAAAGGAAACTTCCTCACAGAATGGCAGAAAGCTAACGATCTCTCTAAAAGTTACATTATCGCCAAACAAAATGCCGAATCTGTTTTTGGTCGAGATCTCGCATCAGACGCTATGGTAAGAAAAGGTGCCGATACGCTTAAGGCATCCGCAAACACTGGAACGGGAGCTTTTCACCGTCTTATCTCCGCGCTGCCGGAAGCAGAACGCCAACCAGCAATAGCATCTATTCTTCAGCATGCTGTGGCGCAGGGAGAGAAGGGAGGAATCGGTGAAGAGTCTGGTATCCAGTATTTTGCCAAGCTCATGACCCAGCAGAATGTAAACGCCATCAGTCGTCATGCGCCAGATCTCGGTAGAATGATGAAAGAGTTCGGTGTACTCGCTAAAGCCAGCACCAGACCGCAGCGATACGTAGAGCGCACGGGAAGAACAACTGAGGCTCTCAAAACGCTCGATTCAGGCCTTCCAAAGATCGTCGGCGTGATTATGAACGGAGTTCAACAGTCAGGTGCGATCGCTGGAGGCTTTGGCGGTGGTGTAATTGGTTCGATTAGTGGTTTGGTTGCTGGTGGCGCGCTGAGAAATACTGTGGCTAAGATTGGGGCGACAAGAAGTGGTCGATATGCGATAGAGAAAGCCGTTCAGGAAGCTACAAAAGCAGTGCGCGCAGGGGCATCACCAGCAGCGATCGCCGCAGCAGAGAAACGATTTTCGGCCAATAAAATTGCCATGAAAGCAATTCGTGATGCCGTTGGGGCTGAAGAATTCGTGAAACTGACAAGGGCCGGGATTGTAGCTACCCTCAGTGGCATGAAAGATGTTAGCGAATGGGAATAGACGCTCTAACTAACAAAACCATAATAGCCAAGGACGGCATACTGATATTGAGCCAACTATCAAAATTCCATATCACATTACGAGCCTGTGGCTTACATTCGCTTACAGTGATGATAATTTATAACCACGCAATTCTTAGGTGAGATTATCATGATTAAAAATCTTCTTTTAATATTATCCCTGTCATTATTGGCTGGATGCGTACAAAAACCGTTAGTAACGGTCAATGCTTTATCTTCCGGGCAATCTGTCGGTAAGAAGTTCTTGATCATCCCCGCAAGCCAAGAACTTTGGAACACCAAACAGATTGAATACACTCAAATAGCTACGGTAGTAGCCGCCAGTTTATCAAGCCAAGGATATACACAAGTTAAAGATGAAAAATTGGCTGACCAGGTAATTCTCTTGAACTTTTTGAGAAGCGGGGCCATTTCAAATACTCGTAATGTAACCATCCCAATATACGGGCAAACTGGTGTGAGCTCAGCAACAACGTACGGAAACTCGAACACCACGTTCAATAGTTATGGTGGTGGCTACGGTACAGCTAATACCACTGGAACGGCAACAACAGTTTATACGCCTACTTATGGAATTACTGGCGCGTATAACACAACTGTGACGGACACGTTCTACGGCGCAGGGGTGATACTCCAGTCGTTTGATGCCAAGGCCTATCTCAATAATAGGCAGATTAATATGTTATGGAAAGTTGGTAGCTCAGTCGTCTCGCAACAGTCTGATGGAATTGCTGATTACAAGGGGTTGGCGAGAATAGCCGCTAGCTATGCCGGGAAAAATACAGAAGGTGATATAACTTTTAATGTTGACCCTAAAGCACCAAATTAACTAATAAGCCCGGTACGCCGGGCATTTTGCCCCCTATTATTCATGAATCGCTTTTTCTAGAAGGTATGCGACAAACGTTAAGTGACATTGCCTACACATTCGGGGCGGGATTTCAAATCCGCTCCCAGTTGATGGGGCCGTTACAGTACGCGCATATCCGCTTTATGTGAAACAGGAAGATTTTTCTGATATCACTGCCACAGCAAAACACCAATTTCGAGACAAGTACGCGCGCGAGGGGTATCAGTTGCAAAAAATTTTGCAACTACGTCCGACCAATACACACACGATGGCGGGGGATACCATAAAACTGTTCTCTACATGAGACAGAGTGGTGGTGATGTGTTGATTATCGGCCTATATGCGCACAGGACGCGCTATGACAATGTTTTATGCGGGTACACCAATCACATGTATCTGGTGTGATAAATCGCGTTACATGACCTCTCATGTTGTGCTGGTGGTTATCACGACGTTCTGAATCTGGCTTTTGTCTGATATTTTGCGACAAGTACGCGCGCGTAACATCGAAATTATCGGATGGCGTATGTTGCTGGCAAGATAAAGTCGGCGTAATACAAAGGCGTTACTTGATAGCAGCAAGATTACAACAATGGTTGTTGAATTTGAGCGATGTAAGGAATTGATTTAGGGAGGCGCTGATGGCTAAAAAGTTCCACTACCAGCGGATGAATGCGCCAGCGATGGCCGTTTGGTAGTAAAAGAGGAGCCATTCCTCAATCAGTTGAATACATTATGCCAACTAAATGGGTGGGGGCACTGTGTGGGTATTCAGCGGTGACGGTATTTTTTAAGCCAAGGACTATCCGTAGCAGGGGGACTCATTTTGAAATATTTATCATATGTAACTTATTATTTTAGATAAAGATTTCCAGTTAAAGAAAAAAGTTATCATTGATATAATCAAATATGCCCCTGCGAGTAGCAGGGCATAATAATCCAGAGGCAGATTGCTGACAACAGGGGCAAACATCGAGATCATTGCTAATAGGCAGGCTGTGATCAGCGTAGTTCCTGTATCAAAAAGCCCCTCAATAATGCCTTTTAGTACTCCGTTACTTTTTAGAGCGCCTACAATTCCCTTTGAACTATCAAAGCTACTTAGCATGGTGACTGATGCCAAAACAAAACCAAAGAGAACTCCAGAAATAGTTGAAAGAGCACCAGCAGCCGAAATGACAGCATTGTGATCTAGGTCGTGTAAAAAATGGGCACCAGCAATAGCCATAGCTAGAGCAAACAATGACTTGGCAGCAAACAATTTCCGAGAACTCATAATGTATTCCTGTTACGTTTGACTAACCAAATAGTACTGGGTTAGATACCTAAGGTTGTCATTCTTTGCTTGTAGCATAGCATTTTTAACGTCAGTATCGGTCGGATACCCATCTGCTTGGATAGGCACCATCTTCTTTACCGTAAGAACTTCGTCTACAAGACTTTTCTTCTTTTTATCGCCCTGAGCAACAACATTTGCTTTCTCAAAAGTTAAACGACCATCACCACCAGGGAACTTTTCTAGCATCTCCTTAAGGCTTTTTTTAACGTCATCCTCAAGCCATCCCTTTGCTTTTCTTTTTAATGGAGAATGTCCGCGTAACGAAATAGTCAGGTGGCTTGAACTGGTGCCTCTGATCATCTCAATCATCTGATTCGCGAACATTCCATCGAGTTGATACTGTGCGGCATTGAAGTTTCTTGGGATGGCCACAGAAATCTCGCAGCTTCTTAGATTGGATCCAGTTTCGAGTAGTTCTTTGATGCTTTCTTCTTTCCAAATGGCTTCAAAAGAAACAGGGACTCCGCGATCACTGGAGTTGAAAAGAAGGAAGGCTAAGTCACTATGGCGTGGACCTAAATGATTTAAAGACAATACTAGAATGTCTGTCTGAGGATAATAAATAAAGTATGTACGTTCTGAAAGAGTCTTTGCCCCGGCTAGAGGGATTTTCTCTTCCACCCACTCTTTATCTGTAATATATGCCAGTGTTGCGCTTTTTCTTCTTCGAGACATGAATCCGAAGTAGGAGCCATCCTCGGGTGAGATGTCTAGAAAATGAATTTTAAGTTCTCTTTCACCAAAGTCTGCATAGTGGGTCATCTTGAAGTCTTTAGAACACCGATCATAGAGATTTTTAAAGGCCTCTGCGGTTAACCCCTTGTTACTAGTGCGAATATTCTCAGAGCTTGTGTAAAAGCCCACCCTTACAGATTTCAAACTTTGATCTTTTGGTGCCACAGTCATTTGAGCTCCATTGTACTCTGCGATAGTTTTTGCACACCTTGAAATCAAAATCTCCATGTCAGTCACGAGAAAATAACTATGGATGAAACCCATCAAAGGCATTGAATACAGGTGGCTTTTGAGAATCATCCTAACCTGGTGACGGTGGTTCGCATATCCTGATGGATGATCAGTGATTAATCAATGCGCCAAGCAGATGTGTCTATGTGTTTGTTAATCATTGCATGACAGTAGATCGACATGGGAGATCACGTTATATAGTTGAATTGTTAGGATATCCATGCACCGATCAACTGACTAGGCTGATGTGCTTTTTAGCAGGTGCCATATAGTAGTTAGGCGGTTCTGTGAAATGATTACTGTTCCAGCATAACTGCGGCATAAAGCGGTGCTATATAAGCTATTTGCTGGCGGATTTAGTCTTCACCGTTCATATATGTAGTGACTATTTGACAGAGTGTTAGTTCACGGACACTTTTTGTTGGTTCAAAATGAGTTGATGTTGGTTCAATATTTTAGAAAAAACACAATAAAAACAACGCTCTTTACAAATTGAACCAACTGAACCAACTGAACCAACACCTTTTTGCTTATCTATATAATCTGAGAGGCAGAAATGATAAGGGACAGGAAAGCTGAAGAGCTGGAGTCAAAAGGGCTATACCGGAGAGCTGCCGCACGATGGATGGAAGTCATGCTGTTATGCAGCGAGGACGATGATCGGGAATGGATAAAGCGCCGCCGTGAAACGTGTCTGGAGAACGTGAAGCGCCCGCCCGTGAAGGTTGAGGAATTTGGCGACCTGCATAAAGCTGTTACCGAAACGCAACACCGCATGGGGATAGCGCAACCGAACGGTAACGCCTTCCGGTTAAATGGCGGCAAGAGGCAAAGGTAGACCACCAGAGGGAAATCATCCTCTGGCTGGCGGTTTCTGGTATTTCGGGACAAGTACGCGCGCGCGTAGCACCCAATCGGTGAGGAAATAGCGGCGACCTGAATGGTCAAAATCACAACGCAGCTATCCCCGTAAGCAGCGCTTAACGGAATAGCAGTAACCTGAATCCAGTGGGGAGGGGGTAGTCAAATCTCTACAGCCCTGACTATCCGGGACTGCCCGCCCCATCGTTTTTTTATACCCGCGAAAAATGAAATTTAATCCGGGCGTGTTTCATCCTTCCAGAGGGTATGACGTATGACACCACGCGAAATAGCCTTATTGACCATCGCCAAACTTGAGCACGGAGGCCACCAGCTTACACAGGCAGATCAACGGGAGATAGAACGATCAGTTAATGCCGATATAGCCCGGCGCGACAGGTTCCGCGAAATGATGCGAGCACCTGCCTACCAGTGGAAGAAGCCAGCGCCGCGCAGGTAGATATGGGATTATTCCACATGTAACTTATGCGTATTAAGCAAATTTCCTTTATTCACCTTTACAGAATTGTGAGTACGTCAGTATCGTTATCCTTCCGATTCGCATTTATTCAGGATTTGCATGTACCAGCTAAAGATAACCATCCGAGACAGCAAACCACCTATATGGCGGCGTGTGCTGGTTCCAGAGCAAATCCCCTTTAGTAAACTTCATGCCGTGATCCAGTTAGCTTTTGGCTGGAATGACGAACACCTGTATATGTTCGAGAAAGGGCGTAAAGGTGATCCAGGTGGCGAGTATCGCGTATGGGGTGAGGATGAAAGCATGGGTAACGCGGCAATCACGCCACTATGGGCGGCGCTCCAGAATGAGGGTGACAAGCTGGTTTACACGTATGACTTTGGCGACTGGTGGGATTGCGTCATTGTGCTGGAGAAGCAAACACACGATACGAGTAATCAGCCCATTAGCTGCCTGCGTGGGAAAGGCACCACCCCGGCGGAAAACTCAGGCGGCTTGCATGGTTACAATGAATTGCTATTACAGGCCAGAGAGTCTGATAATCCTGAGCAGGCCGAGATCCACAATTTCCTGATGCTGGATATTGAACGCCGGGTTTACGACCTGAGCCGCATCAACGACAGATTGCAGGCTATTAACTGACCCGCATGTATTCACCTGATATTGCGTTGTCAGCGCCGCCAGTATCGCGCATAACAGCGCACTGACCGGGTAAACCGTAGCGCACGACCGTTGCGTTAGTATCACCGCCGCGCCGTATCTGGCGCGATTCATACACTGTCACCCGCTCAAGCAGTCCACCAGCAACCATGCTTTCCAGTGTGCGCCGGGTTGATTCGAGCTGGTGACGCTTATCGAACGACACCATGCCATGAAGCAGGTAGGCCACACCCGACACATCGAACGGCGGCGCACCAATCTCACCAGTCACCCATTCGAGGTTATCCGGTTCAAAGTAGCTAAGTATCTCTTTTTTGCGACTGGTCATTCTCATGGCTGGCTGATTCCTTATTGTGGGATAGCACTATCATACAATAAGTGGGTTAAAGGGAGAGCGTTACCGCCTGATATGCTGTATGAATAACAACCAAATTTCAGGGGCGGAAAAAGATATGGGGGTACTTTTGGGGGTATCTATAAAAAATGAACAATAAAAAAGGCAACAAAAACAAAGCTTATCGCCTATGTGTATTGTTCCTATTATCGCACCATTTAAATCAAGTAGTTACCTCACATTCAATTACACCACATTTTCCTCCTGTGCCGTATTTGTGCCATTGTAACCCTGGCAATTCATCAAAATACTGTTCTGACATCAGGCAGTGCAGGTGCAGACATTTAAGCCAATTGCTGCCGCCATTCCTTGACGTGGTCAATCAGGGCGCGGAGCTTTGGTGCAATATTGCGACGCTGTGGGAAATACAGATAGAAGCCCGGAAATTGTGGAAGAAAGTCATCAAGCAGCGATACAAGCTTACCGCTTTCAATATATGGCCTGAAAGTTTCCTGAGTGGCAATTGTTATGCCTGCGCCGGCAAGAGCCAGCCTCAACATCAGACGCAGATCATTCTGCTAATCCCACCGATGCTTCGGTCTGGAGTGGTAAATTAATATTGGACACAGTTTTATTTTCTCTCTTTTTCGAGGGCTATATGAACAGGAAGAATACATCCCTAAGCGGTTAATGCTGGCGTAATCAATAGACCAGCATTAATCACAGATGATTACCAATCAGACAGAAATGGTTAAATCGTCGAATTCATATTTAATACGTTTTCTTACGCCGCTGAGCAACTTGAAAGCAGGAAAAGGATGTATATTTTAAATATCAGTGAAGTGAACAGTTTATTGCCGTTATTAATAGAGATGGAGGAATAAATAGGCGTATTCTACTATTGCAACAAAAACAACGATAATGATCAGTTTTCATAATGAAGTAACCTGACAGATATAAAAATGTTGATTGAGGCTAAATGCCCGGATGAAGGTTGTCGAGGGAGCCAGGTGGTTTTTTCTTTTGGGTGATCTCCATTGCTGGATAGTCCTCTCTTTCTCGCTCAAAGCAGACCCTGGAATTGAATGCAGAGGGACTACCTGACACAATTTTGCACAGTGAAGAGTCGGTCGTTATTAACGTTCAGATTTTCAATGTATCAATGACCATCCGCAGGGCGGGGGAGACGTTGCGATGAGGGTAATAGAGAAACAATCCCTCCATTCGCAGGCTGTAACGCTGCAACACCCTGATAAGCTTACCGTGTTCTAAATCATCCGCGACCAGTTCAACAGGAACATAGGCCAATCCGAGGCCCAGCCGGGCTGCTTCTGCTTCCATATAGCTGTCGGATAAGGCCCATTGCCCTTCAGGGCGATGAGTGATTTTTTTATCATCCTGATTGAGTTCCCACTGGTATACGCTGCCGTCGGCAAACTGATAGGCGATACAGGGATGCGCCTTTAAATCCGCCGGGGTTTGCGGAAAACCATAGCGACGAAAATGTTCCGGAGTCCCCACAATTGCCATCTCCATATCGGGCGTGATGCGTACCGCGACCATACCCTGGCCGACTTCAGGCCCCAGGCGGACACCTGCATCGAATCTTTCCTCGATGATATCGACGAACCGGCTCTCATTTATCAGTTCAAGCCGGATATCAGGATATCTCTGTTTAAATACCGCCAGCTTTGGCAGCAGGCATTTATCAATCGCGTGCTGGCTGGCATTGATACGCACCGTGCCGGAGGGCGTCTCTCGATAGTGCGCCAGCGTGGCAAGCCCAAGATCTAACATTTCAAATCCAGATGCCGTCTTCTGGTAGAGCTGCTCGCCTGCTTGTGTCAGCGACAGTTTACGCGTGGTGCGCACTAGCAGCTGGACGCCCAGCCTTTCTTCAAGCTCGCGAACAGAACGGCTGACTCCTGACTGAGCAAGACCCAGCCGCTGAGCCGCTGCGGTAAAGCTGCCTTCCCGCACCACCTGCATAAACAGGTACAGCTCGTTGTAGTTCTCCCTTTTCGCCATTGAAACATCCCCCCTTCATGCCGGCAATCTCCGCATTAATTTATAACAATATGGTATTAATCTTAGCATTAATCGCCCCCTAATCAGCACTAATTCTGCTCACTATAATGACCCCATCAAAGTAAAGCACCGCAGCGTTGTCCGTCGGAAACCTGTATCTCTCTGTTGTTTTTTATGGGGATTTTTATGAAAGCCTTCACCCGCACGCTAAAAACCGCGATGCCGACCATGCTGCTTTTCGCATCATTAAGTGGAGTCACGACAATGAGTTATGCTGATTCAACCAATCCTAATGCCCCTGTGTCCATGACAGATAAATGGGATAAAACGTTCGCCGAGAGCCAGAAAGTCGATCACCGTAAAGTCTCGTTCCCGAACCGATATGGCATCACCTTAGTGGGCGATCTTTACCTGCCTAAAGACCGTGGCGATCGCAAGCTGGCGGCGATTGCGGTCAGTGGGCCATTTGGCGCGGTGAAAGAGCAATCCAGCGGCTTGTATGCGCAGACGCTGGCGGAACGAGGGTTTGTTACCCTGGCGTTCGATCCTTCTTACACCGGGGAAAGCGGCGGCTATCCGCGAAACGTCGCCTCACCGGATATCAACACTGAAGATTTCAGCGCGGCGGTGGATTTCTTAGGGCTGCAAAAAGAGGTAGATCGCAACCGTATCGGGCTGCTCGGTATTTGTGGCTGGGGCGGCATGGCGCTGAACGACGTGGCGATGGATACCCGCGTTAAAGCGGTAGCTACCAGCGTGATGTATGACATGAGCCGGGCGATGGGTCATGGTGTGGGGGATGGCAAAGACCGTTATTCTACCGCCGACCGTCGTGCCGTTCTGCAATATCTGAATGAACAGCGCTGGAAGGATGCGCAGAGCGGAACGTTCGCTCACGGTGGTCATGATATTAATGTCGACAGCAACGGCAAGGTCAGTGCGGGCGAGCGCATTCTGCCAGAAACGCTGCCGGCAAATCCTCATCCGGTACTGAAAGAGTTCTTTGACTACTATCGCATGCCGCGCGGCTTCCACGAACGTTCCGTTAACTCTACCGGGGCGTGGACGGCAACGATGCCGCTGTCATTTATGAATATGCCGCTGTTGAGCTACGCCAGTGAAATCACCATCCCGACGCTGATTGTGACCGGTGAGAAAGCGCATTCACGCTATTTTGCTGAAGATGCTTACAAGGTGGTTGGCAGTAACGACAAAGAGCTGGTGGTGGTACCAGGGGCAAATCACGTGGACCTGTACGATAACGTGGCCGGAAAAATACCTTTCGCGAAGTTCGAACAATTTTTCCAGACCAAACTGAAATAAAACCTCTCCTGAATTGATGCAAAGCCACCGGCCATAGGCTGGTGGCTTTTATCCTGATCTTTGTGAAATTTCACTATGTCGACACTAAGCCAAACACTATCACCTCATCATCAGCGCGCATACTGGGGCGGTATTTTTGCCATGACCCTGTGCGTGTTTGTGCTGATTGCTTCTGAATTTATGCCCGTCAGCCTGCTCACGCCGATTACCCGCGATTTAGGCGTGACGGAGGGGCTGGCAGGGCAGGGGATTGCTATCTCCGGCGCGCTGGCGGTTCTGACCAGCCTGACGCTTTCAACGCTAGCTGGAAAGATGAATCGTAAGTTCCTGCTGCTGGGGATGACGGTTCTGATGGCCGTATCGGGGCTTATTATTGCGCTGGCTTCCAGTTATCTGATGTATATGGTCGGTCGTGCGATGATTGGTGTGGCTATTGGCGGATTCTGGTCGATGTCAGCGGCAACGGCGATTCGTCTGGTGCCGCAGCATCAGGTCACGCGTGCGCTGGCAATTTTCAACGCCGGTAATGCGCTGGCGACGGTCGTGGCCGCACCGCTGGGAAGCTATCTGGGGGCTACGGTCGGATGGCGAGGCGCTTTCTTGTGCCTGGTGCCCATCGCGGTTGTCGCCTTTATCTGGCAGTGCATCAGCCTGCCAAGCATGGATGCGAATAAAAGCCACACTTCATGTGGCGCGGTATTCCGCTTATTTAGCCGCCGCATGGTTGTGGTCGGCATGATAGCCTGCTGCCTGTTTTTCATGGGGCAGTTTGCACTATTCACCTATGTGCGCCCGTTTCTGGAGTCGGTGACACGGGTTAATTCCTTAGGCTTGTCGTTGATTTTGCTGATTATCGGCGTGGCCGGTTTTATTGGCACGCTGGTTGTTTCGGCATTTCTCAACAGAAAATTCTACCCCACGCTGATGGCCATACCCGGACTGATGGCCGTCATTGCTATCGGTCTGATGCTGACCGGGCATCACGTCTGGACGGTCTCGCTGCTGTTAGGACTCTGGGGCATGCTGGCCACCGCCGCGCCAACCGGATGGTGGACATGGATTGCGCGTACGTTGCCTGACAACGCCGAAGCCGGAGGCGGGCTCATGGTCGCGGTGATTCAGCTCTCCATCGCCCTTGGATCAACAGCAGGAGGCATCGTATTTGACCGCCTTGGCTGGCAGAGCACGTTTGCTATGAGTAGCGTGCTGCTCCTTTGCGCTGGCGTACTGACCTTTGTTACCGCACGCCAGAAGGCCGGTGCGCTTTAGTCCGGCGAGGGCGCGCGTTGCTGAATAAGTTACACAAGGCGATGAGCGCCCACTATGGGTTGGGTGCTCTTTTAAACGATTTAGGTGATTTTCTAAAACGGCTACTGCAGATTTTTCTCTTAATTTATGGGTATTTCCCCCGGAGGCGAGAAAGCGCTCTCCACGCCCGGCCGCAAGGATCAGGACGACGGGGGCAGGCATGAATCCTCCTCCTGATGGAGACGTACAGAGGCGACTTCTGCCAGCACGGAGAGTGCCAGAGTATGCGCATCCCGGGCTTTGGGGAATATCCCGACGGGTGCCCGGATTTGCGCTGTCTCCTCCCTGGACCATCCCAGCTCGTGGAGCTTTTGCAGACGTAAAGTGTGGGTTCGATAGCTGCCCAATGCGCCGAGATAAAAGGGTTTTGCTTCTCGCGCGGCCTGCAACACTGGCAGCTCCCGGTTGAGATCATGGCACAGCAAAATGACCGCCGTATCGGTATCGATCTGAGCGCTGGCTGAGGCCGGAAAAAGATCGAAGATATGGCTGTCATAGCCTGTGGCTGCTGCAAGACTCGCGGTTGCCTGCGCCTCAAGAGAACGTCCGTAAATCATCAGCCTGACGCATGGCCTGAACCCCACCTCAAAGCCATTGAGACTCCAGCCCGTCCGGGTTTGCGTGGGCAGGCACACCAGCGATTGAGCTTGCGGATCGTAGCGCAGACCCGCCGGTTTTCTCTGTTCCAGGCGGTTCAGCACGGCGAGCAGAGGCTGTGCCGAGCGTAGTTTATGGAGCGTCAGCGTGATCCCACCGCCGCAGGGCAGAACGATGTCAAACCACGGCGAACCTTCGCCATAGCGAACTTCGCGATCGCGGCCTGAGCCCATCACCTCCAGCGCTTCAAAAGCGGCAGCGGCCTCCACGCAGCCGCCAGAGACAAAACCGCAGTAACGGCCATCTTCGCGCACCACCATCTGCGCCCCGAGCGGGCGCGCCGCGCCGCCGCGTATCTCCACCAGCGTCACCAGCACCGCTCCTTTACCGGACATTAGCGCCTCTACGGCGAAGCGCAGAATGGTCCGGTGGTCATCGGTGAGAAACGCCTGCTCTGGCTTATGCCAGTGCTCGTCTTTATCAAAAAGCGAGTATGACATTGTTCCTCCTTAAACCACATCCGGCAGTTTATCGAGCAGCTTATCCAGAGTGATGGGATAATCCCGTACCCGAATACCGGTGGCGTTATACACCGCGTTGGCGATAGCCGCGCTCACGCCGCACAGGCCCAGCTCACCGACACCTTTGGCCTTCATCGGGGAGGAGATGGGGTCGGTATCATCCAGGAAAATCACCTCCTGTTTTGGGATATCCGCATGAACCGGCACCTCATACCCCGCCATATCGTGATTAACGAAGTAGCCCAAACGGTCATCTACCGCCAGCTCCTCCATCAGTGCCGCGCCCATGCCCATAGTCATCGCGCCAATGACCTGGCTACGTGCAGTTTTCGGATTCAGGATGCGTCCTGCAGCACACACAGCGAGCATACGCCGGACCCGAACTTCTCCCGTCGCGCTATGCACGCCGACCTCCACAAAATGCCCGGCAAAGGTCGACTGCTGGTACTCCTTGCTCAGTGTTCCGAATTCAATGCTCTCTTCCGCTGTCAGTCTGCCGCCTGCGGTGGCCTCATGTAGCGTGGCGCTTCGGGTACCGTTGGTAATCTTGCCGTCGGCAAACTGCGACTGCTCAGGATCAAACCCGACTGCCGAGGCAATCATTTCGCGAAGTTTCACACAGGCGGCGTAAACGCCGGAGGTGGAGGTATTCGCGCCCCATTGTCCACCAGACCCCGCAGAAACCGGGAAACTGGAATCGCCGAGGTGAACCGCAACCTGCTCCAGCGGTACGCCAAGCATTTCCGCTGCCGTCTGGGCCAGAATGGTGTAGCTGCCAGTGCCAATATCGGTCATGTCCGTTTCCACGGTAACGGTGCCGTTTTGTTCGAGATGAACCCGCGCACCCGATTTTTCCAGCAGATTATTGCGAAAGCCCGCCGCAACACCGTGGCCGACTAGCCACTCCCCGTCGCGTACCTGTCCGGGTGTGGCGTTGCGCTGCTTCCAGCCAAATTTATCCGCTCCGGTGCGCAAGCACTCAATAAGCTGACGGCGAGAGAAGCGGCGCGTCGGGTCGGCGGGGTCAACCTGAGTGTCATTCAGGATGCGAAACTCGACGGGATCGATGCCCGCTTTTTCCGCCAGTTCATCGATCGCGATTTCGAGCGCCATCAGACCGGGGGCTTCGCCGGGCGCACGCATGGCGTTCCCTTCCGGCAAATCAAGCGTGGCGAGCCGCAGGCCGGTATGACGATTCGCCCCTGCGTAAAGAAATTCGCTTTGCTGTACCGCCGTTTCCGGCGTGCCGCCGGGCAGGTTTCCGGACCAGCTTTCATGTGAGATAGCAGTGATTTTCCCGCTCTGGTCGGCACCGATACGCAGGTGCTGAAGGGTGGCGGGGCGGTGCGTTGTGTTATTGGGAATAGTGGGGCGGGGGAGCATCACTTTAACCGGACGTTTCACCGCACGGGCGGCGAGGGCCGCCAGCAGCGCATCGCTTCTCAGGAACAGCTTGCCGCCAAACCCTCCACCGATATACGGGGAGATAATACGCACATTCTCCACGGGCACTTTCAGCGTTTTTGCCAGATCGGTGCGGCACCAGTCAATCATCTGATTTGAGGTCCAGAGGGTAAGCTTATTTCCATCCCAGACGGCCATCGAGGCATGCGGCTCCATCGCCATATGGCTCTGGTCCGGGGTCGTGTAGGTAGCATCAATCTTCACCGCAGCGGAGGTGAAAGCCCCGTCAAAGTCACCAACATTTTTATCGGGCGTGTCTTCCGGCGGCTGACTGACGGCCTGTTTCTCGTCCGCCAGGGAGTAAGCTCCTTTATTACGGCGATAGTGCGCCTGCACCAGCGAGGCCGCCGCTCGTGCCTGTTCGAAGGTCTCGGCCACTACCAGCGCAATGGCCTGATGATAGTGCTCAATAGTGGGGCCGCCTAACAGCCTGGCGGTGTTTTTGTCGCCTTTGCCGAGCACCCCGGCGTTACTGGCGGTAATGACAGCCAGTACGCCCGGCGCTTTTTGCGCGGCGTCCGTATCGAGGGCGGTGAGGCATCCTTTGGCAATGGCGGAACCGACGATATAACCATAGGCGGCGTTGGGGGCTTCTTCATGCCATTCGTAGGCGTAGCGTGCCGTGCCGGTAGTTTTCAGCGGTCCGTCGATGCGGTCATGGGGACGACCGACAACCTTCAGCTGATCGATCGGGTTTTCCCCTGCGGGTTTATCAAATTTCATGCCTGTGCCCTCGCTTCAGCCAGTACGGAGGCAAGCGTTCGCTTCGCCAACAGGAGTTTAAAGGTGTTTTCAGCGGTGGGATGGGCGCTGGCGAACAGCGCGTCATATACGGCCTGCGCCCCCTGGGATAGCTGAGCATCCGCAGCCTCAATGCGCCAGGGCTTATGTGCTACTCCGCCCAGCGCGACGCGCCCGCTGCCGTCAGGCTGAATAATCGCTGCGACCGATACCAGGGCAAAGGCGTAGGAGGCGCGATCGCGCACCTTACGGTAAATATGTTTTCCGCCGAGCGGCGGAGGTAACGTCACCGCAACGATAAGCTCACCGGGAAGCAGGGCGGTTTCAATGTGCGGCGTTTTTCCCGGAGGGTGATAAAAATCAGCCAGTGTGATACTGCGAGTCTTTCCCTCCGGCGTGATGGTTTCCACCACCGCATCCAGCAACCGCATTGCGACCGCCATATCGCTCGGATGGGTGGCAATGCAGGCTTCGCTTACGCCTACCACCGCGTGCTGACGGCTAAAGCCTTCAAGTGCCGCGCAGCCGCTCCCGGGCAGGCGCTTATTGCAGGGCTGATTGGTGTCGTAAAAATAGGGGCAGCGCGTGCGCTGGAGCAGATTACCTGCGGTGGTTGCCTGATTACGTAACTGACCAGACGCGCCAGCGAGCAGGGCGCGGGAGAGTACCGCGTAATCACGACGCACGCGCTCGTGAGCTGCCAGGTCGGTGTTCCGTACCAGTGCGCCGATGCGCAGCCCACCCGCGTCGGTCACTTCAATCTTATCGAGCCCGAGCCCGTTCACATCGATAAGGTGGGTTGGCGTTTCAATTTCCAGCTTCATCAGGTCCAGCAGATTGGTCCCGCCCGCGATAAATTTTGCGCCGGGTACGCGCTGAGCGCTAAGTGCCGCCTCGGCCGGGGTGTTCACTCGTTCATAGGTAAACGCCTTCATGATTTTATCTCCCCCGCAGCGTCTTCAATGGCGGCAAGGATGTTAGCGTATGCTCCACAGCGACAGATGTTGCCGCTCATACGTTCACGGATCTCATCGGCAGTTCTTTCTGGAGGGGAAACCAAATCGACCGTGACGTGACTGGGAATGCCGTCCTGAATCTCTTTTAGCACCGCTACTGATGAGCAAATTTGCCCGGAGGTGCAGTAGCCGCACTGGAAGCCATCATGCTTGATAAAGGCCGCCTGCATGGGGTGAAGATTCTCTGGTGAACCCAGGCCTTCAATGGTGGTGATCTCGGCCCCCTGATGCATGACTGCAAGCGTCAGGCAGGCATTAAGCCTGCGACCATTGACCAGCACGGTACAGGCTCCGCACTGTCCGTGATCGCAACCTTTCTTGGTACCGAACAGATGCAGATTTTCACGCAAAGCGTCCAGTAGCGTGGTTCGGGTATCCACCTCAAGCTGCTCGGTTTTGCCGTTCACCTTAAGTGTCAGGGGCATTATCTCTGGCGCGGGTGTAGCTGCCGGAACGCTTGCTGCAAGCGTAGAATGAGGATAAACCACGGCGGTCGCCGCCGTTGCGGCGCTGACTTTAATCAGATCGCGACGGGTCAAACTAAAATCGTGCGGCTCGTGCTTCCCAACCCGATTATCTTCGGGGTATTCGCCTTGGTTGCTCATACCAGGCCTCCGGTATTCTAAAGGGGAAAATAAGAGAGCGTTGCGAGAGTGCTGATGCTTTTTTAAACGTTAAGCATAGTCGGTGAGAGCAGGAGGATTATTCTTAAAACGCGAATGCAGCTATGAGCCCGGCTAATTAATTCATATTCGCCGATGACGGGAGCTCGTTTATTGCTTTAGTTGTGCGATGCAAAAACCGATAAGGAAACCTGTGATTGTCAGCTCTGCATCACCCTACAAATCTTTGTCACTTCTAACATAAAAATAGGGAGAAATGATGGTGCTTATATTCATTGGCGATTAGGAAACTATCTTGTTATACAAAACAATACAGTTCTTTACATTTGTCTTGTTTTATGAATACTCCTGAAGAGGTGTATAACATAATGGTACAAGCAGGGTAGATATGAATATATTTGAACAAACTCCACCGAACCGCAGACGTTATGGTCTTGCTGCATTCATTGGGCTGATTGCTGGCGTTGTTTCCGCATTTGTGAAGTGGGGGGCTGAAGTTCCATTGCCGCCACGTAGCCCGGTGGATATGTTTAATGCAGCGTGTGGCCCGGAATCATTAATCAGGGCTGCTGGGCAAATTGATTGCTCCCGTAATTTTCTCAATCCTCCGTATGTTTTTCTTCGAGACTGGCTAGGGCTGACAGATCCCAATGCGGCTGTTTATACCTTTGCCGGGCATGTCTTTAACTGGGTTGGCGTTACGCACATTATCTTTTCGATAGTGTTTGCTGTCGGTTATTGTGTGGTTGCTGAAGTATTTCCAAAAATTAAACTCTGGCAGGGCTTACTGGCAGGTGCTTTAGCCCAACTTTTTGTTCATATGATTTCATTCCCTCTCATGGGACTGACGCCACCTCTGTTTGATCTCCCGTGGTATGAGAATGTTTCTGAAATTTTTGGACATTTAGTCTGGTTCTGGTCCATTGAAATTATTCGCAGAGATTTACGAAACAGAATTACTCATGAGCCAGACCCTGAGATCCCTTTAGGCTCAAACAGATAATGCATTGAATAATAAAAATGGCGCAAATGCAGCGCCATTTTTATAGGTTAAAAACATTGCTTTTTACTTTCTGAAGCAGATAGCCAGTGAGTACATCGCGCTACTTCAGGATGCTGTAGATCCGGAGAACACTATAGAGGAAGAGGCATTGTTGCTGGCAGATGGAAGAAGTTTCGGGTTTTGTTATCCCTGAAAAACGAAGCCCCGCGATTATAGCTGGCGGGGCAGTGCAATTAATTATTGCATATTTATAACGGTGTCAGCCCGTATTTAGCTCTTGCACGATTGCAAGCCTCATTGACGACTCCGTTCTCACCAGACATGGCGAATTCTCTGCACGTGGACGATCGATTTTTATATATCGTGCAGCAGGCATTTTTGCCCGGGGTTCCTGCAAGGGCAATACATCGGGGGTTTTTCTGATTGGTACCGCTCATGCATCGGTGAAAAGGGGATATTTGTTCAGTGAGCCTGGCGGGAATGGTACCGCCAGCATCGTCGGCTTCGGCCCAGTAAAAAGAGACGCGGAAAAATGCACAACAGGCACCACACGTCATGCATGGATTCAGATTGCTCATAATTCACCAGTACAGCTTTAAATCGTAAAGAGAACAGCGGTACATCGTATGTAAGAACGTACCGCGGTTGGCTGGTGTACTTTCGATAGTGTGAGTATTGAATGATTTCCAGCCTTTACCGATTTTACGTACTAATTCGTGAATAAACCACTCGTTAGCAGGCTGCCTGGTACCTTTCCGTGTCTCCTGAACACTATGGTGTGCATATGAGAAAGCCCATCGTTACAGGTGATATTGACGATCGCGTCCACATCATTTAAACGATTATTTGAGTCTCTGAGGTGGAGTTCTTCCCTCGACCGATGGATAAGTCTTAGTCCGCCGAAGGGGGCTTAGCCGGACAGGAATCGCTAATCTTAATGAATTTGTCGTTATAGACCAGATAATGATTCCCCAGCTGACGTAACTCAGGCTGATGAACTACGTCTCCCGGACGTAGATACCAGGCATCGCCTTCCTCTTCGGTCGAATCACATCCTGGCTTAATCAGTAGCTTAAACCATGTGTTGCCAGTGTTACTTACCGTTCCTGTCACCTTGTCGAAGGACCATTTAAACTGAACCTGACGTGGTCGTACTACCAGAATGGTATCCATCACCACCACCGGCTCCGTGCTGACCTCGCCGCCGGTCGGGCTACGTCTTGTCTGGTTGCGAGTGGGGACCTCGCGAAATGAGACCCGGTAGTAGCGCTCGCGGTTATCCCGTGGACCATGATAGTAAAATTTAAAATACTCGCTCTCACCAGCCTGCAACGCCAGCTGGCGGGGGGCGAAAAGCAGTTCACCATCCACCGGTCGGGTGCGCAATTCACTGCTGCCCGGGCTATCGATAGCACTGATGGCAATACGGTATATCCGTGCGCTTTTGTTGTTATTCACTACACGTTTGCTGACAAAGTCAGTCTCGGACGGCAGCGAAAATGTCAGATTGCCGACCGAAATCGCCTGTGTCAAAGGTGCCGCTAGCATACAGACCGCTGTCAGCAGGGCCTTAGTTAATGTTACGCCACGTCGCCTGAACATGAATTTCTCCTGAAGCGCTGACTTCGCCAAACCAGCCGTTATCATCTACCGTACGCAGCGAAATGGCGTTATCCATTGGAATCGAAAATTTGACTGTGGTCTTATCCATCTGCCCCACTTCGCCAGAGATATCAGTCCACGGTGTGGTCAACCACAGCGCATCGGTCATATCCCGCCAGCTATCATCGCACCCGGCATCGTAGGTTTTTGTAGCTCCGTTGCGGGTAATAAAGGAAAGCGTCGCCGGGAACGGTACTTTCGCCTTACCGTCATCGGAGCTGAAGACACAATAGGAGCGCCCGCCAATCACCTGCGCGGGTCCGGTCACCTTGATCAGCACTTCGTCGGCAGCTGTTTTACCGCTGGTGGTTACGATATAGCCGAAATCGAGTGCCGACTCGCCGCTGCCAACATATCCCTCCCGCGACGGTGTCTGAGTATATTCATCGGAGATAATACTGATGCTGAAATCACGGGGTTTGATAATCAGCGTGTTGGAGGTAGAAAATTCATACCAGCCAGACTCCGGTGATGTGGTGTTCTGAAAGCGAAAGTTGAATAGATCTTTGGTGTTGATATCGCTGATCCCGAGGTTCACCATCTGCTTAAAGAAGTTGCTCGAGAAGAAAACATAGATCGAGTCTGCGCTCTTCATCTCGTTGAAGGTGTAGTAATAGGCAGTATTGCTCACCGGTTTCCATGAACTGCCATTCAGACTGAACTGCATATCGTACGCCCCGACGGCCGAGGCTAACGACGAGTTGGCGATCGCCGGGAATATATGGATTGAGATGTTGCTGAGTCCGTTTGTTTGCAGGGTGTAGTTGACCATCTTACAACTTAATCCTGAAAGGCTGCCGATGGTTTGCGTCCGGCAGTCGGCGTTCCCTTCGCCCAGAGTCGGTACTCCGTCGCTGTTGATAAATACCTCCGCCAGCGAGTGGGTATTTATTAACCGCAGATTTGCTGCTTTCGTATGGGTGACATTGCGAACATACCAGTTGCCGGAGGCCTGATCCTTACAACGCGCGCCGCTGCTGGCGTCATAGTTCACAGAGGTCTGACAGGCATTGATGGTCATTGTAAAGCTGCTGCCGACGGGCATTTGTTGCATATACTGGTAAAACGCGTCTGACAACATGCCGTGCATCCACTTCGCGCCGCCGCTGGTCACCGTCGCGCCATAAAATCCACTGGCGTCGGTGGTTTGCGGCAGGATAAGACTGGTGGTCATATTACACCCTGCGTACCAGTTGATGCAGCGCAAGCCAGTTAAAGGAGATGAAACTGGTGAATTTTCCAGCCACATATCAAACTTCCAGTTGGTATAAAGGCCGGTGTTGTAACCGTTATCAATGTAGCCGAGGCTTTGCTGATAGATGGTTCCTGAACCATTGTATTTTAAACCGGTCCAGCGGTTGGCACCGGTCAGGCGCGGATCCAGCGCCCCGCCAGGCGTGACGAAAAAGTTGTCGTCTGAGTTGTTTTCGACAAACACAAACTCGCTTGCCGGTGCATCCGCCCAGGTTGTTTTGCTCACTGCAGCTCTGAGCGCGGTTGCAGGCCAGATTAGCGCAAATATTATCATCGCTATCAGTAGGTTAACTCTCATTCTCTTCTCCTGTCTGCGTCACCGCCGCCCACGATGAGAGGCCGCTGCAGACCACATCACCGACCCAGACGGCACCGCGCGCCTGGCTGAGTTCCAGTGCCACTTCGCAGGTTTTATTGCCACTGTAGCGAAAATCGATAGTGGGGTATTTCTTATCCACGTCCATGACAAACTCGCCGTTTTCATCGGTTCGGGTTCGGCCGATATGGTTGTTAATCCGTGCGTTAGCCAGCAGTGTGCCGTCTTCCGCACGGATACGACCGGAGACGGTAACCATCTGCTTCACCTCTGGCTCAATGACAGCGACATTGCCTGGATAGAGAGTCAGATGACTTTTGCGACCGCTGACGATATCGTAACTGTCGAGTGAGTTTTTGCTGTTCTGTAACTCCACCTCATATCTTCCATAGGGAGAGAGCGGGAGATAGTTACGCTTGCCGTTAAGCGGGAAAATCCGCCCGTTGATTTTGGCGCTGATCTGACCGTCGTCCTCCAGCCCGGTGTTGAATATCACCCCAGCGTTGCCATCAGTCCGCCCGCTGGCAGCAATGTTTTTACCCTGCCAGCCGACGCTGCCATTGGCGGTCAAGTTGGTATTGACGTAGCCGTCCGCCGCGCTATTGATGTTCAGCGTTCCGCTGGCGTAACGAGCGTCGAACTGTGCATACGCTCCACCGCTGAGGGTTTTGTCATCACCGGTATCGCCGGAGATGGCTCGTGACAGATTGGCACCAACAGTGCGAATGGTCCCTTCATCAAACTGCTTGCGTGCTGACAGGTTTGCCATGGTGTAGCCGTTTTGATGGGTCATCCCTGCGCTAAACCAGTTGCCCAGTGGTAGCGAGAGATCGAGAGCGATATATTTTCCTGTATTGGCGCTGCTGTCGCCGTTGTTATAGCGCTGAATACCGGCCCGCAGGCCAAGCGTACCAAAGGTACCGCTGTAGACACTTTGATAGTAATCTGCCGTGTAATAATGGCTGTTGTAACGGCGGTCATCATTGTAGCTGATGCTGAATGTGCCCAGCTTCGACCACAGTGAGTTCAGGTTGAGTGTGCCGCCGATAGCACGGTTGTCGGCATCGCTACGTCGCAATTGATTGCCAATGCGGGTTTTTTCCTGATTAACCCACAGCGAACTAAAGCCTCCCGGTAGAGTGGCGCTGATGCTGCCGATGCTGCTCCATGAGCTGTCACTGGCCAGCATATTTTGCAGGTTAACGTTGATCGCTCCCCCAAGCGGCAGCGTCAGACGGGTTTCACCCACCGCCTGATTATCGTATCCATATCCCGTTGCCGCCCAGCTAAGCGTACTCAGTGAGCCGGAGGTCGAGGCACCTGCCAGCCAACTCTCTTTGGCTGGTCGCGTCTTTTTCCCGTTTTCCGACCAGCGATCCATATGAAAGCTACCGCCCCATATCTGCCACGCCAGTGGTGCACCGACGCCGCGCCCCCGGCTAAACAGCTTATTGACCCGTTGAGTGCGTTTGCTGATCACGCGACCGTTAACGATGACCTCAACTTCCACATCGTAAATACCGTACGGTAGACCCCGGGTATCCACTTCATGATTGCCCATGGTGAAGTTCTGAACGCTTAGTAGCCGCCCATCACGGGTGAGATGTACTTCGCCCGCCGCCGGTAAAAAGGCGATCACTGGCGTGGCTGACTGGCTGCTGTCGAAGATGGTGGAGCTGGCCTGGTTTCCCCAGGAAAGGCCGTAAATCTTCCCTGCTGAAATGGCGGTCATCGGCCCTAAGGACTGCAAGTTCCAGGTGTCGAGCATTCCACCGGCAAATCGGTGACCGGCAAAATCGCGTTCATACATCGCTTTATATAATTCACTGTCCTGTTGACCGCTACCGATCCCGTACAGCGAGCCGTCGAGCACCACGTGATGTTCGCGCAGTGCAGTAACGTTATTCAGCGACAGATAGCTGGATGTGTTGCTCCCGCCGTTACGCAACTGGTTGTTATAGACGCCGAAGTTATAGCTCAGATTACTGCTGAGGGTGTTAACACTGGACTGCCCGATGTCTTCGCTACGTGAGCGTAGTACGGTGCCCAGCGCTTCGCGCTTGACCACTAGCTGCAGCAGCAGTTGGCGCAAGCTGAGATCCAGCTGCGCGTTGTCAGTCAGGGGGATGGTAAGGGCCTCATTGAACGGGGCGTTCGCCAGAGCCATCAGCTGCTGTCGAGTTTGTTCGCTGACACTGGCGTTATCTTCACTCTCTTCCAGCTGTATTTTCCGGATGCGTAGCTGTCCATCATCCAGCCAGATAAAAGCGCTGCCGATTCGCTGATCGTCCTGGCGACCCTGGCTACCGGCGAGATGAATATAAAGCGGGACGCTCATGCCGTCCTGGAGCGCCTGACTGAAGGCCTGCGGAATAATCACCCCACCTATTTGCTGCGCACTTATGTCAGCAGCGCTGGCATCGGGCTGAACGAACAAAAAGACCATGCCGAAGGCAAACTGGGCTTTCAGTCCTGGGGAGAACCGTCGTAAAGGCATTGTCGTTATCCATCTGCACAGCTATCTATTTCACGGGAATGAACTTATCACCCTGCCAAAGTGCAACCCGTCCTTTGTTATCCGCCGTGTCCACGCGGGTAAAACGACGCGACTTGCCCGGCATCAGGTAGTAATTCTCTTTACACTCCTTACCATTGGCGGCTTTCAGGCAGGGGCCGTAGGCGAGGATCCGCAGCGTCGCATTTCCTGTATTTGTCAGGGAGCCGTTGGCGTACTGAAAGCGGTAGTTCGCCTGGCGGGGGGCGACGACCAGAATGGTGCCGATGCGGGCGGAAGCAGTGGCTACAGCGCTGCGGTTGGCATTATCGCGCTGCGCATCACTGAGGGCCTGATCGAACCAGACAATGCGGTAATAGCGCTCTTTCTCATCTACTGGTCCCTTATAGAAGAAGCGGATCACTTCGCTGGCTTGGGCGGGTAGCAGCAAGCTAGCGGGAGTGAGTAGCAACTCATCCGGCTTGTCCATTGAGATAACCTGCCCGTCGTCAAGCGGTGAAGAGAGCCGTTCGAGACGGATATTGATGAGGCGGCCACTGTCGGTACTGTTTTGGATCGTTTTGCTCAGCGTGCTGCTGTCACTGTTCATAAACGATGATATATCGCCGACATCCAGCGCCTGGGCCGGAGATATTCCGGAAAACAGCAGAGCGAGAGGCAGAAGGTGCTTTTTCATAACAATTCCGTCCAGGAATAAAGCAGGGGGGCTACCCCTGCTGGTACATCAGAGAGATTAACTGGTCCAGGTCGCGTCGAACTGTACGCTAACGTCGCCGCTCCAGATGCCTTCCGGTAGAGTGCTGTAATCGGTTACTGCGGTGGTACCATTGGTGGTGCCGCTGATGATGGTGAAGGTGAAACCATCCTGTGCGGTGGTACGATTGCTGGCATTGTAACCGTTAGCCAGCGGGCTAAGGTTGCCGCCCAGTACGCCGTTGGCGGTATCGATCATCACGGTATCGCCAGTTTTTTCGACTGCCGCGCCGTTATAATCCACGCCCACATTCAGTGTGGAACCTGAGGTATCCAACTGGGTTAATGTGTTGGTGATAAGACGTGAGGTCAGTTTAAAGGCGGTAGCCGTTGAGTCACCTTCGATAGCCACGTCAAATAGACCTTTCTGTGAGTTAAAACCTTTAATGCCTTCGGCATACTGGAACGCCAGGCTACCGAGTGGCGTCACAACCAGCTTACTGGTGGTGTCTTTTTTGGCTGTTGCTGACCAGGTCGCTACAGCCTGAGCTGTTACGTCAGCAGCCTGCGCCACACCCATGCCGGTAAACACCGTTACCAGAGCTATTGCCAGAACCTTTTTTTTCATTGCTTTTCTTCCCGAGTTGAATTGAGGACATGAAGTCCCGGTGAGTCATTTTTAAAACTAACTTGCCTGGAGTTTACTGAACCAACTTATATAATTTTGAGTACAGCTTGGCCTCTGCATTACGCCGATGGGTATACACTGTCTTCACACTACAATTTTCAATTCTGGCAATCGATTTAGGCAGCATTCCCTGAGCCGTCATGCGGATAATTTCCATTTCCCGGTCAGTGATTTTATCTTTCTTAATATCTTTTCTCAGGAACCTGCCATTAATCACATAGGCCAGTTCTTTTCTAATATCACGACTCAGTCCAGCGTATACCACGCCCCTAATATTGCTGTTGTAATACCAATAATTTGCTAAGGCTTCTGACTTTCTGGCCGCAATCAATACGACCTGTTTCCCCTTTACCGCGGATAACCATTCATTATCACGGTTTATAAACTCAGTTAAAGAATCCGTATTGAGATTGATAAACACGAAATCTTTTCTGATTTTCTCCAGCGATAGATAAATTAATCTGTCGATATCCTCTATCAGTTCAGATAGTCCTTTATAGAAGTAGGCGTCATGGGGAGACCAGATGTATTTATCAGAACGGTTTTGACATTCCATATGGTTTTTAACCTCATAGTCCCTGCTGTAATCACTTTGCCATGTCACTACTTTCCAAACCTGTAATTTTTACAGGTGCATTCAGTTTCCTTAGTAAACCGGAGGTAAATAAGATACGTAGTACATATCAATAAAGGTTAAACGAGATTAAGTTTAATTATTTTCGATTGGGCTTAAATTTATGTTTTTTTCCCGATGAGTGTCAATATGTGAACGGAAAAGGAATTCAATGGTTAAGTCAATATTTAGAAAAACTGAAAATATTGCTTTTTTGATAAGAAGAAAAAGACATTTAGTTTCATAAGGTTATTGGCAATATAACGTTCATTTCTTACTTGCATTTTATATTGGTCAGGAACTTTGCCCTGAAGTGTTAGGAATAGTCTTAATGCGCTGTGTGATGGACTAGTAAAAAAACAAGTTTTAAGGGTAAGGGATAGAATATAAAACTATTATGAGCTGTCATTGAAGATGATTTGCCAATCAGTAAGATATTTTAATGGATTAACATGCCGCACAAAATGGTTATAGGTGTTCATTACAATAAGTGATGGAAAATTGAACGGGTATAAGTACGTCATCTGTTCGGTAAGTCCCCCAAGAGCCAAATTAAGTGAAGTTAAACGAAGGCTGCCAGCTGTCACAGGAACGATGGCCTCTTTGTCAGGGCACTGCATTCAGTCATCTGTGCGCATTACTCTAACTGGCACTCGAACGTCAGCGACGGGGTTACCGGTGGATCAGGCTGTTCCTGTGGCGTAAACGTTTTTATGTTAGTACCAACAGATTTACCACATTTATCATCTTAACAGTTTGAGTGAAAATGCAGGCTGCGCCGCAAAGGGAGGAGACTGATGGCGTGTTCAGTCTAAAAGAGGGTTGATGCCAGCATACAGGGGCGAAGCTGGTCAACACGTCAACATTAATATAATGGAATATTCGGAGAGAAACGTCAGGCAGTTGACCTTAAATGAACAGGAAGATACATCCCCAGGAAAATTAATGCTGGTGTAATAAATACACCAACATTAATCCGGTCTGATTATTAATCAGACAAATATCGTTAATTCGTCGAATTTTAAATCAACGTTTTTTCTTACGACCCTGAACGGCCTTAAAACGTGGATTAGATTTACAAATCACATACAGCCGTCCTTTTCGCTTCACAATCTGACAGTCTGGATGGCGTTCTTTTGCGGTACGCAGAGAGTTAAGGACTTTCATCATGCCTCCTTTTTCGTGCTAACAAAACGACCAAAACGTTGGGTGAACCGTGCAACATTTCCTTCTGATGCCACTGTTCTCAGCTTCCCTGTATAGAACGGGTGCGATTTCGAAGAGACATCAATTGTTACGTACGGATACGTTACGCCATCCAGCTCAATCTCACGGTCTGTTTTGATAGTCGAGCCGATTTTAAAGTACTCATCAACACTGGTGTCATGGAACACCACAGTACGATACTCAGGATGGATATTGGGTTTCATCATTTTTACCGGTTATGTTATAACATAACCGCAAAGATACATGCTCATCCGGATCATTTCAACACCCAATCCCTGTGACTATTTGTAGGATGTGGAATTTCCGCAACGGAGAAGTCTGGTATTGTTAGCAGCCATTGGCGACGCTCTCATAAACGCCTGGATGAGTGATTGATGATGGTTTCGCTGAGAGTATGAATTTTTCGAGAATGGAGGCTATCTCCACTTTACTGGCCGATGATTTATCGCAGTTTGATTGATTACCTGACAGCGTGTATTCCTCTCCCACGGATATAATAATTACTTACAAAAAAGGGAGAGGATGCATATTTTAAATATCACTGCAGTGAACAGTTTATTGCCGTTATTAATAGAAATGGAGAAATAAATAGGCGTATTCTACAATTGCGACAAAAACAACGATATTAATCAGTTTATGACTGATTTGCTGTACTTTATTCTCTTTCATTGGTACTTCCTCGCTTTAAAAAAGAGTGCACTTCGTAAGTGCCCTTATATAAATAACGAGTTTGGTCAACCAATTTTTTGATATGTATCACAAATTTGAATAGATGTATTACATCGGCTATCTTTTATTGCCCCAACGTCATTGATATATGTCGCCTGAAGTCAGTCCGGGAATGAGTCTGATCTCAAAACTGGCCCAGTCCGGGCGTTGATTGGTGCTGAGGAGCATATCGCATCTCATCATAATGTCGTATCTCCTGGGGTGTTATACAAGATATCGTTGTTGGTGACCTGGGCGAGGAATTGAGTTCTATTAAACCGTCAACTATGCTGGATACATACTGGATTACACTGCAGGCACGCCTTACGAGAGAACGTGCCGCAGTGACGGGTTAATTATCTGAAAGAATTTGCGAGACTGTATCGGTTACTCATTGATTTGATAGTTTTACTCTCGGGAGAGTAATAGATATTTAATCTATTAACGGAAACCAGCCAGTTCCTTTCGATGCCTGAATTTGATCCCATAGTTTATCCGGAATGGTTAATTCAGGAACAAGTTGTGGATTAAGGGTTGTTTGAATTTCATGGCCTCTACCTGATTCAGCTAAAGTCACCCATTCTGGATTTATCACCAGCCCTTTACCGATCGCAACAAGTGGCAGGCCAGTGGAAATTGCTTCTTGAGCCTGAGACGGTGTGCGTATTTTACCTGCAGCGATTACCGGCACTCTGCCTGCAATATGATTTAAAATCAATTCAATAGTTCGGGGGCCATTTGGCGACTCAACAGGGTAGCTATCGTTAATACTGACCAGCGAGGTATGTATATACGAAATACCGGATGAAATGAGCCGATCAAGGAGTTTATAAGTATCCTCTATCCGCAGCCCCCCTGTTACAGATTCTTCAGGAGATATTCTGTAACCGATAGCAAAGGGCTTTGTCGCATATTCATAGACTACATTTTTTACTTCCTGTAATACGGCCAGCGGGAAGCGCATACGTCCTTCAAGATCTCCTCCCCATCGGTCATTACGCTGGTTAAATAGAGGGGAGAAGAAATTCTGCAGAAGGAATCCGTGCGCACCATGAAGTTCAACGCCATCAAAACCTGCTTTAATCGCCCTTTTTGTGACATCTCCGAATGCTCTAATGGTTTCCTGAATTTCGTTTTCAGTCATTTCCCTGCTTTGTACCACTCTCTTCATAAAGTCACCAGATTTTACGCTTGATGCGCTGGCACTAATAACATCGTTATTTGGTACAAGCTCCGGGATGGCTTTATTACCGGCGTGGAAAATCTGCAAAATAGCCGGAGCCCCCCCACTTTGGGCTGCCGCTGCTAACTTTTCAAGGCTGTTAATGAAACGGTCGTCATATGCGGCAAATTCATGAGTAAACCCAATGCCGCTTGGCGTGACATAGGTACATCCTGTTATTACTAAACCAACATTTTGTGAGCGGCGTTTATAAAATTCGAGTTCTTGCTCAGAGATGGTTCCATCAGGATTCGCTGACCAGGTCGTCATAGGGGCCATAACGATACGATTACGTAGCTTTATTTTTTCTGTCAGCATAAAAGGAGAAAACAATGATGGGTGTTTATTTGTCATAACAATACCTCAAATGTTTATCTGATTTTGATGCGTATGTTTTAACTGGTTAGTTGTTGCCAGCTTTGGAACCAAGATTTCTGGCTTTATTTATAATCCCTTCAAAGGGTTTCTAATAATCTTAATAATTGAGTTGCTGCTTTTTTGTTTCTTTAATGAAATTTCTTTTTGAGTAATTTTATTATTGTTGTGTAGTCAATAAAGGATAAATGTCAGGGAGATAAGGAATCTCCCTGTAAAATTATTACAAATGTGTTTTATAAAAAGGAATTAATTTATCGAGTGCCTGTTTCACAGGTTCTGGCTTATCATACAGGTCGTAATGTGAATAACCTTCAACCACGACCAGCTCTTTATGTTTTGAGGCAGCGCGGCCAATAATTTCGCAGCCGTCACGGTAGGCACCAAATGCGCCCACTCTATCGCCCACCACAACCATTATTGGTTGAGTTAACAGGACTTCTGCAAGATGAAATGCATCCCAACCCACGGCAACAGTCTGATGTGAGAATAGCGAACGATTTACCCCATTAGGTGCACAGCCTCGTGGCGAACGATAATATTCTGTGGCTTCAAAAAGGTCTATTTCTGTTAATCCCGCTTCAAGAGCTGCATCCGGAGAAGAGGGGAGTAAATCATCTACGCGAAGTTTTGCGCCGTTAGCTTCGTCTGTTCTTTGTTGCGCCATTGCTTCGAGTGCTCCGATAGGATTAAACGCTGTAAATCCCTCACGCATAAGACGCCCGTAGTTTGCACCCGTGACAGTACCAATAGCTTTAATTCGACGTTCTGTCATTGCGGCATTAATGGCATATCCACCTCCACCACAAATACCCAGTACACCAATACGCCCGGCATCAACGTAAGGTAAGGTGGTAAGGTAATCAACGACAATGCTGAAGTCTTTTACTCGCATTGTTGGATCTTCCAGATAACGCGGTTCCCCACCGCTGCTTCCCTGAAAACTGGCATCAAAAGCAATGACGATAAAGCCAGCTTTTGCCAGGGCGGCACCATACACACTACCCGATGTCTGTTCTTTGCAGCTTCCAATTGGATGGGCGCTGATAATGGCAGGATACTTTTTTTCACTATTAAAATCGTCAGGGAAATAGATATCAGCAGCTATATCCCAGTAAGTGTGTTTTATCGAAACAGTTTTCATTTCAAGCTCCGGGGATTTGCCTAAACAGATTTAAATATCATTTCTATTATCCGCAACTGGCATTCGTGTTCATATCGAGAACGGCGTAATAGTATGACTTGTATTGGTTATCATCAATGGTCTAATATCTATCACAGTGTTAAGTTAAGGTTTACAATGATGAAAATAGAGCCTTCAATTTTGCCTTCTCTTGCCTGGTTTGCGCATATTGTTCGTGCCGGCAGTTTTTCCAGAGCCGCTTCTGAAATGGGTATTACGCGGGCCGCATTGTCCCAGAATTTAAAATCTCTTGAGGAACGTCTTAACACCAAGCTGATATACCGTACGACCCGCAATATGTCGCTTACTGAGGAAGGACTGCGTCTGTATGAAGTGCTGGTGTCGGCTTTGGGGCAAATTGATGATGCTTTGAAAGATGTTGGTGATACCCAACTTGAACCTACAGGCCTGTTGAGAATAAATTCCTCCCGTGTTGCAGCAAGGATGCTTATTGAGCCTCATATTGGCGAGTTTCTTACTCGTTACCCCAAAACAAAGATAGAACTCATTATGGATGACGGTTTATCTAACATTATTGCGGACGGCTGTGATGTGGGCATACGTCTTGAGCAAGGACTGGATGAGCATATGACTGCCGTTCCTGTTTCTCCGCTTATTAAACTGGTTACTGTGGCATCGCCAGATTATTTAAAAGAACACGGTATTCCTGAAACGCCTCAGGAACTGAGTAACCATAATTGCCTTCGGTTGCGGCATAAAAGTAGCGGTGCACTCTCTGCATGGGAGTTTTCTAATGTTGCGGGCGGGAATGAAGAGTTCGAAATAGAGGTTTCAGGTAAGTATATTTCTAATGATGACGAAAGCATGATACGAATGGCGCTGAATGGAACGGGTATCATTCAACATCTGGATTTTGCAATCGCTGAACATATCAATGCGGGCAAGTTACAGCCGATTCTTGAGGATTGGGCCGTTTCATTTCCTGGGTTTTATATATATGTTTCATCACGGGTGAGAATGCCCTCTAAAGTTCGTGCTTTTATTGATTTTATGGTGGAGAAAAGAGTAAAAATAGAAAGTTAATGATGTGTGTCAGAATATCGGTAAGAAGAATGGCACAATCGTGAGGATACGTTTATTCATAATAAATCTCCTGAAAGTTTAGAATTATTTTCGATACAGCCAGATTATCATTGTTACTAATAATGTGGTTAAAATAATAGCATCTATGCCCCCCTTCATGAGTGTCTGTGAAGAGGATGCTTCTACAAGGAAATCGCCAATGCTCAAAGAAAACTTCAACGAACTGCAAATCTTTCTTGTGGTGGCAAGAGAGCGAAGTTTTACCAAAGCAGCGGGCAAACTCGGCGTCTCTCAGTCTGCACTTAGCCATGCAATGAAGGCTCTGGAGGAAAGGCTCAATATCCGCCTCCTGACACGGACTACCCGCAGTGTGGCTCCCACAGAAGCGGGGGAGAGAATCATTGCCTGCCTTGAACCGCGTATTGACGAGCTTGAACAGGAACTGGAATCACTTATTCAATTGAACGGCACGCCCTCCGGGAATATTCGTTTATCTGCCGGGGAACATGCCGCGCGAAGTCTGGTCTGGCCGAAGCTAAAACCTTTTCTCAGAGAGTATCCCGAAATCAATGTCGAACTGGTGGTGGATAACGGTTTTGTCGATATTGTTGAAGGCCGTTTTGATGCCGGGATACGACTGGGTGAAAATGTTGATAAAGATATGGTTGCAGTCAGGATTGGACCAGATATGCGGATGGCTGTGGTGGGAGCTCCGGCGTATTTTGCTGCAAACCCTGCGCCTGAAACGCCTCACGAGCTACAAAATCATCGCTGCATCAACATGCGTTTGCCAACTGCCGGTGGGCTTTACCACTGGGAGTTCGAGCGAGAAGGGAAACCGCTTCGCGTTAAGGTTGATGGGCAGCTGACGTGTAGTCCGTTGCCAGAAAGAATTGATGCCGCCTTATCAGGGTTTGGGATCGCTTGTGTCCCTGAAGACATGGTTCAGGAGTATATAAAGTCAGGCAAGCTTATTCAGGTGTTACAGGAGTGGTGTCCAACTTTTCCTGGGTATTATCTTTACTACCCCAGCCGCAAGCAGCATCCGCCAGCTTTTGCGCTGTTGATCGATGCGCTTCGCTATACCGAATAACGGGTCCTTTATCCTGGACCCGTTTGGGTATTAGCGGCCTACGCGTGCCTGGTGTTCAGGCGAGTAACGTTCACCGACGATTTTAATTGTTTCCAGCGCCTCGCTTATCTGCTGCGTATCTTTCTGCGAAAGAACAATGTCAGCAGCGGCCAGGTTTTCTTCCAGCCGGTGCAGTTTAGTGGTGCCAGGGATGGGAACAATCCACGGCTTTTGTGCTAACAGCCATGCCAGTGCGATTTGTGCAGACGTTACCCCTTTCTCCGCAGCCAGTTCACCTAACAAGGTGACCAGTTTTTCATTGGCTTCAATGGCTTGTGCTGCGAAACGCGGTACGGTGCTGCGGTAGTCATCTTTGCCGAAAGTGGTTCCCGGCTTAATCGCCCCTGTCAGGAAACCTTTACCTAGTGGGCTGAAGGGGACAAAACCAATTCCCAGTTCCTCCAGCAACGGCAGAATTTCCTGTTCAGGCTCACGCCACCACATGGAATATTCGCTTTGCAGGGCGGTGACAGGTTGTACCGCATGTGCACGACGAATGGTTTGTGCTCCCGCTTCCGACAGGCCGAAATGTTTGACCTTACCTTCTGCGATGAGGTCTTTCACCGTTCCTGCAACATCCTCAATAGGAACATCCGGATCAACACGGTGTTGATACAGCAGGTCAATAACATCTGTTTTCAGACGACGTAATGATCCTTCAACGGCTTCACGGATATGTTCCGGACGGCTGTTTAAAATCTGCTGCTTATTATCATCGCCAAAGGTAAAACCGAATTTAGTGGCAATCACCACGCGGTCACGAAACGGTTTTAAGGCTTCGCCGACTACTTCTTCATTCAGATACGGACCATACACTTCGGCGGTATCGAAGAAGGTGACGCCACGTTCAACCGCAGCACGAATAAGTTCGATAGCCTGATGGGTATCGGTCGCCGGGCCGTAGCCGTGGCTTAAGCCCATGCAACCGAGCCCAAGGGCGGAGACTTCGAGTCCGGATTTACCCAGATAACGTTTTTGCATTGAATGAATACCTCTTTTATCGCGGCTTAAACATCAAGTTTGCGGCCAGTCAGCCATTCCACCATTGCGGGATCGCGGTGAGAGAAGAACGCGCTGGTTGCGGTATCCAGGGCGGTAATTTGCAGCATATCTTCAGGGCTGAGTTCAAAATCGAGAATGTTGATGTTCTCTTCCATGCGTTCTTTTCGCACTGATTTTGCCAGTGAAGCAATGCCTCGTTGGTAGATCCAGCGCAGAACAACCTGGCCCACGCTTTTGCCATACTTCTCGCCAATTGCCGTGAGAACAGGATGCTGGAACAGACCATTTTTCCCTTCCGCAAACGGTGCCCAGGCTTCTGGCTGAATGCCACGACTTTGCATCCAGGGAACGGCCTGTAGCTGCTGATTGAAAGGGTTAACTTCAACCTGGTTTACCGCCGGAACGACGTTATTAAAGGCGATAAGGTCAGCCAGTCGGTCAGGATGGAAGTTACTGACGCCAATAGCGCGAATTTTACCGGCCTGTTGCAGCTCTTCCATGGCACGCCAGGCTCCGTGGACATCGCCGTATGGCTGGTGAATCAAATACAGGTCAACGTAATCAAGTTGCAGTCGATTCAGAGAGCGTTCGAACTGGGCTTTGGCCCCTTCGTAACTGGTATCCTGCAACCAGAGTTTCGTGGTGACAAAGAGTTCGTTACGGGCGATACCGCTTTGTTTCAGTGCGTTCCCGACCTGGGTTTCATTTTGATAGGAGGCGGCGGTGTCAATCAGTCGATAACCGGTGTTAATAGCGTCAATGACCGCTCTTTCGCATTCAGCGGCATCGGTCATCTGAAATACACCAAAGCCCAGCAGGGGCATTTCAATACCGTTGTTCAGTTTTACTTTTTGCATGGTGTTATCCTTCCGTTATCGTTCATGAGAAGCATAACGTAAAGGGAAAAGCTCGATTAGACGGCAGGATTTGTCAGGGGTTATGAACGAAATTCATAAATCTGTTTGAGTGTTGCGATGAGTCGTGCAAGTTCGATATCCCTGCAATTCACAGTCTGATGAAGGAAAATGAATATCCATAAAAAATATATTGGTTTATCCTGGTGTATATACCTACTTCGACGTATTCCCAATAGCGATTAATTAAAGATAGGTCATTATTATTCACTCTTAATAATGAATTATTCACTGCCCGCAGAGTAAGAAATATAACTTAAGTATCTATTTAATAACTTGCACAAAAAGCTAAATTTTTACCCATAAATAAAAATATAATCCCGCGCCCAACCACCTGATGAGTGGCTACAGACACTGGATATATTAGGTGGCGGTGTACTTTCTTACATAAAGGTATTTCCTTTTCTGCGGAAAAGGAAATCGGGGATTTCCCGGTTTTTCTGACAAGCAGACGCCACTATTTGTGTCTGCCTATGTTCGTTAATTCGTTCATCAGGAAATTATCTCAATGTCACGTTATAAAACAGGTCATAAACAACCACGATTTCGTTATTCAGTTCTGGCCCGCTGCGTGGCGTGGGCAAATATCTCTGTTCAGGTTCTTTTTCCACTCGCTGTCACCTTTACCCCAGTAATGGCGGCACGCGCGCAGCATGCGGTTCAGCCACGGTTGAGCATGGAAAATACCACGGTAGCTGCTGATAATAATGTGGAGAAAAATGTCGCGTCGTTTGCCGCAAATGCCGGGACATTTTTAAGCAGTCAGCCAGATAGCGATGCGACACGTAACTTTATTACCGGAATGGCCACAGCTAAAGCTAATCAGGAAATACAGGAGTGGCTTGGGAAATATGGTACTGCGCGCGTCAAACTGAATGTCGATAAAGATTTCTCGCTGAAGGATTCTTCGCTGGAAATGCTTTATCCTATTTATGATACGCCGACAAATATGTTGTTCACTCAGGGGGCAATACATCGTACCGACGATCGTACTCAGTCAAATATTGGTTTTGGCTGGCGTCATTTTTCAGGAAATGACTGGATGGCGGGGGTGAATACTTTTATCGATCATGATTTATCCCGTAGTCATACCCGGATTGGTGTTGGTGCGGAATACTGGCGCGATTATTTGAAACTGAGCGCCAATGGTTATATTCGGGCTTCTGGCTGGAAAAAATCGCCGGATGTTGAGGATTATCAGGAACGCCCGGCGAATGGCTGGGATATTCGTGCTGAGGGCTATTTACCTGCCTGGCCGCAGCTTGGCGCAAGCCTGATGTATGAGCAGTATTATGGTGATGAAGTCGGGCTGTTTGGTAAAGATAAACGCCAGAAAGACCCGCATGCTATTTCTGCCGAGGTAACCTATACACCAGTGCCTCTTCTGACACTGAGCGCCGGGCATAAGCAGGGCAAGAGTGGTGAGAATGACACTCGCTTTGGCCTGGAAGTTAATTATCGGATTGGCGAACCTCTGGAAAAACAACTCGATACAGACAGCATTCGCGAGCGTCGAATGCTGGCAGGCAGCCGCTATGACCTGGTTGAGCGTAATAACAATATCGTTCTTGAGTATCGCAAATCTGAAGTGATCCGTATTGCTCTGCCTGAGCGTATTGAAGGCAAGGGCGGCCAGACGGTTTCCCTGGGGCTTGTGGTCAGCAAAGCAACTCACGGTCTGAAAAATGTGCAATGGGAAGCGCCGTCTTTGCTGGCCGCAGGCGGAAAAATTACGGGGCAGGGCAATCAGTGGCAAGTGACGCTCCCGGCTTATCAGGCAGGCAAAGACAATTATTATGCGGTTTCAGCGATTGCCTACGATAACAAAGGCAATGCCTCGAAACGTGTGCAGACAGAAGTGGTTATTAGCGGAGCTGGTATGAGCGCCGATCGTACGGCGTTAACGCTTGACGGTCAGAGCCGTGTTCAAATGCTTGCTAACGGTAATGAGCAAAAGCCGCTGGTGCTGTCTCTGCGCGACGCCGAGGGTCAGCCAGTCACGGGCATGAAAGATCAGATCAAGACTGAACTAACTTTCAAACCGGCTGGAAATATTGTGACTCGTTCTCTGAAGGCCACTAAATCACAGGCAAAGCCAACACTGGGTGAGTTCACCGAAACTGAAGCAGGGGTGTATCAGTCTGTCTTTACTACCGGCACGCAGTCAGGTGAGGCAACGATTACTGTTAGCGTTGATGGCATGAGCAAAACCGTCACTGCAGAACTGCGGGCCACGATGATGGATGTGGCAAACTCCACCCTGAGCGCTAACGAGCCGTCAGGTGACGTGGTTGCTGATGGTCAGCAAGCCTACACGCTGACACTGACAGCGGTGGACTCCGAGGGTAATCCGGTGACGGGAGAAGCCAGCCGCCTGCGACTTGTTCCGCAAGACACTAATGGTGTTACCGTTGGTGCCATTTCGGAAATAAAACCTGGGGTTTACAGCGCCACGGTTTCTTCGACCCGTGCCGGAAACGTTGTTGTACGTGCCTTCAGCGAGCAGTATCAACTGGGCACATTACAACAAACGCTGAAGTTTGTTGCCGGGCCGCTTGATGCAGCACATTCGTCCATCACCCTGAATCCTGATAAACCGGTGGTCGGCGGTACGCTTACGGCAATCTGGTCGACAAAAGATGCCAATGACAACCCTGTGACCAGCCTCACGCCGGAAGCGCCGTCATTAGCGGGTGCCGCTGCTGTTGGTTCTACGGCATCGGGCTGGACAAATAATGGTGATGGGACGTGGACTGCGCAAATTACTCTTGGCTCTACGACGGGTGAATTAGCGGTAATGCCGAAGCTCAATGGACAGGACGCGGCAGCGAATGCGGCTAAAGTGACCGTGGTGGCTGATGCCTTATCTTCAGGCCAGTCGACAGTCTCTGTGGCAAAAGATCACGTAAAAGCAGGCGAAAGCACAACCGTGACGCTTATTGCAAAAGATGCACATGGCAACGCTATCAGCGACCTTTCCCTGTCGGCAAGCCTGACAGGTGCTGCATCTGAAGGGGCGACGGTATCCAACTGGACCGAGCAAGGCGATGGTTCCTATGTCGCTACGCTGACAACAGGCGGAAAGACAGGTGAGCTTCTTGTCATGCCGCTATTCAACGGTCAGCCAGCAGCCACCGATGCTGCGCGGTTGACTGTCGTAGCGGGGGATATGTCATCAGCGAACTCTACGCTTGTTGCGGACAATGAGGCTCCGACCGTCAAAGCGACGACGAAACTCACCTTCACCGTGAAGGATGCGTATGGGAACCTTGTCACCGGGCTGAAGCCAGATGCACCGCAGTTTAGTGGTGCCGCCAGCACGGGGTCAGTGCGACCTTCAACAGGAGACTGGTCAGAAACAAGTAATGGGGTCTACGTGGCGACCTTGACTCTGGGATCTGCCGCGGGCCAGTTGTCTGTGATGCCGCGAGTGAACGGCCAAAATGCCGTTGCTCAGCCACTGGTGCTGAATGTTGCAGGCGACGCTTCCCGGGCAGTGATCAGTGATATGGCGGTGAAGGTGAATAACCAACTGGCAAATGGACAGTCTGCTAACCAGGTAACCCTGACCGTCGTGGACAGCTATGGTAACCCGTTGCAGGGGCAAGAAGTTACGCTGACTTTACCGCAGGGTGTGACTAGCAAGACGGGGAATACAGTAACAACCAATGCGGCAGGTAAAGCGGATATTGAGTTGATATCAACCGTTGCAGGGGAACTTGAAATCGCGGCCGCGGTGAAAAACTCTCAGAAGACGGTCACGGTGAAATTCAACGCGGATGCCAGCACCGGTCAGGCAAACCTGCAGGTAGACACCGCCGTTCAAAAAGTGGCAAACGGCAAAGATGCCTTTACGCTGACGGCGACCGTTGAGGATAAAAACGGTAACCCTGTTCCAGGCACTCTGGTGACCTTTAATCTGCCCCGGGGTGTCAAGCCGCTTACTGGCGATAATGTCTGGGTGAAAGCCAACGATGAGGGGAAAGCAGAGTTGCAGGTGGTTTCCGTGACTGCCGGAACCTATGAGATCACGGCGTCGGCAGGAAATGACCAGCCTTCAGATGCGCAGACTATAACGTTTGTAGCCGATAAGGCTACCGCAACCGTTTCCAGTATTGAGGTGATTGGCAACTATGCACTGGCGGACGGCAAAGCCAAACAGACGTATAAAGTTACGGTGACTGATGCCAATAACAACCTGTTGAAAGATAGCGACGTGACGCTGACTGCCAGCCCGGCTTCGTTAAACCTGGAACCGAATGGCACTGCGACAACGAATGAGCAAGGGCAGGCTATTTTCACCGCTACCACTACTGTTGCGGCGACATACACACTCAAGGCGCAAGTGAGTCAGACCAACGGTCAGGTATCAACGAAAACTGCCGAATCTAAATTCGTCGCGGATGATAAAAACGCGGAGCTCACCGCATCATCTGATGTGCAATCGCTGGTGGCGGATGGGAAATCGACTGCGAAGCTGGAGGTTACCCTGTTCTCGGCAAATAACCCTGTTGGGGGGAATGTGTGGGTCGACATTGAGGCTCCGGAAGGAGTGACGGAGAAGGATTATCAATTCCTGCCGTCGAAAAATGACCATTTCGTGAGCGGAAAAATCACGCGTACATTTAGTACCAGCAAGCCTGGTGTCTATACGTTCACATTTAACGCCCTGACCTATGGCGGGTACGAAATGAAGCCAGTGACGGTGACCATAACCGCGGTGGATGCCGATACGGCAAAGGGCGAGGAGGCGATGAAGTAATATTAAGAATATGAAAGTAACATTCTAATAAACAATAATGGCGTTGACATCTTCAACGCCATTATTTATTGAATTGCCTGACAGTAGTCTCGTTATAAATTCATGTAAACATCGTTACAGCTAAACCGGGCGAACGGGGATAAAAATTTCGCAAACAATGTTATTGCTATCAATTTCGACGAAGTTTTCATTGTAATAAAATCGCTCAATATCACTGCCGTTCACTCTGGCTAACCCCCTGGCAGGTAATTCCATCAGATAGAGGTTTCGCGCCCATTCAGGGTAGTGCTCCCACTCACCTTCATAGCGGAAAGAGGCATACAGTCCTCGGTTAATTGTCCACTCTTTCGACATCTCTGAATCGGTTTGTTTGCATACCGTACCGGAAAAAGTTTCAACTGTGAGCAAATCGACCGATTTTGTTGACGGTTCGAATGTGGAGACGAAATAGATATCCGTCTTAAAACTCTTCATACATCTGGCTAAATGATGACGTCGCAGTTTGACTTCTTCATCCGGTGATTTATTCGACACTTCAATGTCATATTTAAATGAATCGCCAAAAATAGGTGTCTCAGGAAAGTTGACTAATTTACACTCCGTCTTTTGCTGTTGACGTATTAAAAAAGAAGGGAAGATATTTGCGAGATCCCAATAATCACGGTGGCGGTATTCACGGGGAGAGCAGCCGAATAACTTTTTAAATTCACGGCTGAATGACTGCTGTGAATCAAAATGCAAAGAGAGTGCAATATCAAGCATAGATTTCGCGGTGAGCCGGACAAGAATGGCGGCACGACAAAGCCTTCGTTTGCGAATGTATTCTCCCAAAGGCACATGCATGAAATTTCGGAACAGAAGCTGGATGTTGCGTCTGCTGTAGCCAGATTTCTGTGCGATATCTTCGATTGAAATAGGGTGCTCAAGATTGCACTCAATCCACTCCAGGAGCTGCTGTAGAATCTTCTGCCTGATCATCACATTCTCCATTAATTCTTTGTCATATCGCACATTTTCGTTATGCCCTGGGCCCTAAGTGTATCAAAAACAGCAAGGCCCAAGGCAAAAGCACTGGTAGCGTCTGCTTCGTTGTCCCCGAAAATAGAGAGGTTTCAGCCCTACATTATTAATGAATTTTTTGCATAAGTGATATCAAAATCCACATACTAATTTGAGGTTATGTTTTAACGTAGACTCATTGTTCATGCCTAATGGAGGGACTGACAGTGGAATTTTCCGTATTAAGTAACAATCTGAAAATGCCGATGATGGGATTTGGTGTTTTTCAGGTTACCGATAAAAACGTGTGCAAACAGTCAGTGTTGAATGCTATCCGCACGGGTTATCGACTCATCGACACTGCAGCGGTATACGGTAATGAAGATGCCGTCGGTGAAGCCGTTCGTGAAGCTATATCTGAAGGTTTATGTACCCGAGAAGAGTTATTTATAACGTCTAAATTGTGGGTGCAGGATATGGTGAATCAGGATATTGCAGCAGCAGGTATTGAAGCATCATTAAAAAAATCGGGACTGGAATACTTCGATCTCTTTTTATTGCACCAGGCCATGCGCGATTATTTCAGTGCGTGGCGTGCACTCGAAGATGCCTATGAAGAGGGCAAATTAAAAGCGATTGGGGTTTCCAATTTCTACCCTCATGTTCTGGCGAACTTTTGTGAAACGGTAAGAGTTAAACCGATGGTCAACCAGGTCGAGTTGCATCCCTATTTTGCCCAACCAGAGGCGCTGGCAACCATGAAGTATTATAACGTGCAGCCTGAAGCATGGGCTCCGTTAGGTGGTGGACGACATAAACCCTTTGAAAATAATCTGCTTCAGAGTATTGCAGATGCCCATCAAAAATCGATTTCTCAGGTCATTCTGCGTTGGAATATTCAACGGGGAGTGGTCGTTATTCCGAAATCGACACATCAACAGCGTATCGAAGAAAATTTTGCTATTTGGGATTTCTCACTGACAGAGAAAGAAATGGCGCAAATTAGTTCGCTTGATTTGGGTTATGTTGGGGAATCGGTAAAACATTTTAATCCTGAGTTTGTTCGTAGTTGTCTTGCTGTAAAAATACATGATTGATATTAATCACTTATTTTACCTGAGATGACAAGAATCTTTTAACAGGGGAGTGATATTGATCTTCACTCTGTCATATCTCCGGTAATATGGCGTCAGGCTTCATCATCAGAAAGGGGGCCTGACGCCTGAAAAAGTGAACAACAGACAGTGTTCGGATTATCAATATTCAGTTTTTAACGTTGAACTGGATTCATTACTGCGTTGTTTAAGAATGTCCCGCGCCGAATCTGCCATTATCATGACAGCACCTGCCAGCATCAGAGTATCTTTCAATACCAGGCGACCAGCACCAGATAAATAAGGGAAACCATGATGAGCGTCACCCAATGCGGGTACCCATGCCTCCGGGGTGGTGATTAAAAATGAGAGTGTTACCAACGGTGTGGTAAATGCCATCAGCCCTCCCAATAAACCTAACCAGCGATTGACAGGATTAGCCAAAACCAGCAGAGCAATAATCACCTCCACGACGCCAAGACCGTTGGAAAAACCATAGGTATTATTGGCCGATTGCCATGCCCTTGCTTCTGGTTTGTATTCGCCTTCGTGAGTCAGATACTGTTTATAGTCTTCCGGGTGTTCATAAAAGAACGACATTAGTGGACTGTTTGCGACGAATGGTGTAATGCTGTCTGCCTCGTAAGGGACAAACTTTAATAACCCAATCCACATAAAAACAATCGCAATACTCAGACGAATCAATGTCAGGCCAATTTTATCTCCCCGACTTAACAGGTGCAGGTATTTTTCCATTGTGAACATCCTTATTTATACAATACTGCTGTTGCGGTTGAATTATTATCAATTCGCATCGATGTGACTTTCCAGGATGAAGCATTATATTTTCTGGCTATATCAGCAATGGCATCCTCCAGAACTGTCGGTGATGCTGATACTGACGAGACGCTGATATGTTTCAGAATTATTTTATCATCTGCATTGGTGGAAAATGCCATAACGCCAGATAATAGTGTTGCAAATAAAACGGATTTTTTAAACATATAAAATACCATCAATGAAGTGATTAAGAATTTATAGAGTAACAGAGAATTAATAAGATTCTTTTCTCTGAGACGCCAGAATATTTGTTCTGGCGTCTGATTTTGAGTTTATTTGACTAATGAAAATAGATCATTGAGTGATTCGCTCATCGACGGATGAGTAAATATCTGATCGCGTAATATGCTATAAGGCAGCCCGGCATCCATCACCATTTTCACTATATTAATCATCTCGTGGGAGTCAACACACAGCAGTGATGCCCCTAATATACGTTGGGTTTTATTATCAATAATCGCTTTTAATACCCCACGAGTATCATTCATCACTCTGGCACGCGGAATTGCAGCTACAGGCAATGTCACCACCTGAATATCAGCACCACTCTCTCTGGCTTGTTCTTCTGTCATACCAACCCTGGACAGGGGCGGTGTCATAAATACGGAATAAGGCACATTTTTCCGATCATCAGTACTACGTTTGCCTTCACCCAGTAACTCATCACGTACAATGCGGTAATCATCCAGTGATATGTAAGTAAATTGCAGCCCGCCGGTAACATCTCCCATCGCCCAAATATTGTCTGCGGTGGTATGTAATCGCTTGTCAACGACAATTGCCCCGCGCTCGTTTACTGCGATACCGGCATTTTCTGGATGTAACGAAGCGGTAGCCGGTTGACGACCGGAAGCTATTAACAGTGCATCCACCGCCAGTTGGGCGTGCTCGCTATGCACTTGCACTTGATTTTCATGGTGACTGATTCGCTCCACATGGGCATTGAGGATAATATCGACGCCCTGATCGCGTAAAATCGTCGCGATATTATCAGCAATATCCCGATCTTCCCGAGGCAAAAACAGCGAAGCTGCCTCTAAAATGGTTACTTTGCTGCCAAAATTAGCGAACATAGAGGCGAACTCAACGCCAATATATCCGCCGCCCAAAATACCTAAATGCCCAGGCAATTCTTTTAGATTAAGTAATCCGGTGCTGTCATATACACCAGGCGTGGTGGTAATTCCAGTAATTGGCGGAACCACGGTTTGTGCACCGGTATTAATAAAAATTTTCTCGCCATGAATTTCCAGATTTCCCTCAGGCCGATGAACACGCAGGCTATGATTATTGATAAACTCCGCCTGGCCGTCGATCACGTCGATATTGGGCATATCCGCAAGATTATGAAAATTCTTATTACGTAAAAAATTAACCACTTCATTTTTACGCTGTATGGCACGGACAAAATCTGTGTGCTGCTGTGCGTCATGAACCAATGTTTTGGTTGGGATGCAGCCGATATTAATACAGGTCCCGCCATACATTGCATTTGATTGTTCGATGAGAGCCACTCGCCAACCTGCTTTTGCCAGCGTGACGGCTAATGTTTTTCCAGCCTTGCCAAAACCAATAATCACTGCCTGATATTTATTCATGATGATTTCCTGTCGAAACGCGTTCATTTGACATCATGACTATAGATGCAAAAGAGCAAATAACATTTCTTCACAACGCTTGATATTTTGTCTTATCGTCTGGTATTTTCTTTTTCTTAATCAGAATCACAAAACAAAAATCATGATTAACTATTTGATGGTATTACATTAATTATTTACTAAGATTGTTGGTATTTGTAATCAAAAACCACTCAGGAGTCTGATATGGATGCCCTTAGCCGTTTGTTGATGCTTAACGCTCCACAAGGAACGATCGATAAGAATTGCGTGTTAGGAAGTGACTGGCAACTTCCACATGGTGCCGGGGAATTGTCGGTTATTCGTTGGCATGCGTTAACGCAAGGAGCGGCGAAGCTGGAAATGCCGACGGGAGAGATTTTTACATTACGCCCGGGAAATGTGGTCCTGCTACCACAAAATTCAGCTCATCGCCTGAGTCATGTCGATAATGAATCGACCTGTATTGTCTGTGGCACTCTTCGGCTGCAACATTCGGCGCGTTATTTTTTAACGTCTTTGCCGGAAACGCTGTTTGTAGCACCAGTGAACCATAGCGTGGAATATAACTGGCTGAGGGAGGCGATCCCGTTTTTACAACAGGAATCCAGATCGGCAATGCCGGGAGTGGATGCTCTGTGTAGCCAGATCTGCGCTACATTCTTTACCCTCGCGGTGCGTGAGTGGATTGCACAGGTTAATACAGAGAAAAACATTCTCAGTTTGCTTCTGCATCCACGTCTTGGTGCGGTAATACAGCAAATGCTGGAAATGCCAGGACACGCCTGGACCGTCGAATCGCTGGCCAGCATCGCCCACATGTCCCGGGCAAGTTTTGCCCAGCTTTTCCGTGATGTTTCCGGAACCACGCCGCTAGCTGTATTAACAAAGTTGCGTCTACAAATAGCGGCCCAGATGTTTTCCCGGGAAATGCTCCCTGTTGTGGTGATCGCTGAGTCAGTAGGCTATGCCAGTGAATCATCTTTTCACAAGGCGTTTGTCCGCGAGTTTGGTTGTACTCCGGGAGAATATCGGGAAAGGGTCAGACAGCTTGCACCCTGAATAAAACCGCCAGAAATCAGGGCAAAGATAATCCGCATTCCGGGAGTTGTGAGCCTTTCAACTATTTCTATTTCCAACGGTGGTTTGGGCTTTATATATTTTTTTCTGATGGACTCTAGCTCAGTTTTTAAATAAAAATGCAAACTAAATTGCTTCAATTAAATAAAATGCCGATTATTACTTGATACGTAATTATTGTTGGTGATTTTGTTTGTACACCATCAGTGTATATCTCAATAACCCCTGAATAAGTAGCACTGAATAGGTATAAGGGATGTAGCCTTTTTAAATGGATTTCTTATGCCAAAAATGATCGTCGATTTCCCTATAAAATGTGAGCGATGCCGAAAGAAATAAAATTAGTTATTGCATTTGAAGTTTGGATGAAAGATTATCATTTGTCATACAAATGAGGGGTGGTATGTTGCTAGCCAATTAAAAAAGAACGCCATATTTATTGATGATTGATCCCCCGGAAGGGGGGAACCATCGGGCATAAATGGGCATGAAGTAATGGAGTATTAGTTGTGAATGTCAATTTCTTTGTCACCTGTATTGGTGACGCCCTGAAATCAAGAATGGCACGAGACTCCGTGCTGCTACTGGAAAAACTCGGCTGTCGCGTAAATTTCCCGGAGAAACAGGGATGCTGCGGTCAGCCTGCGATCAATAGTGGTTATATCAAAGAAGCGATTCCAGGGATGAAAAATCTGATCGCCGCACTGGAGGATAACGACGATCCCATTATTTCACCGGCTGGCTCCTGTACCTATGCCGTAAAAAGTTACCCAACGTATCTGGCGGATGAGCCTGAATGGGCATCACGTGCCGAAAAGGTTGCCGCGCGTATGCAGGATCTCACCTCTTTTATTGTTAATACATTAGGGGTAGTCGATGTAGGTGCCAGTTTGCAAGGGAGAGCGGTGTATCACCCATCTTGTAGCCTGGCCCGTAAGCTGGGGGTGAAGGACGAGCCACTTATGCTGCTGAAAAATGTGCGTGGACTGGAGCTGTTGACCTTTGCTGAACAGGATACCTGCTGCGGATTTGGCGGCACGTTCTCGGTCAAAATGGCCGAAATATCCGGCGAGATGGTGAAAGAAAAGGTTGCGCACCTGATGGAAGTCCGCCCTGAGTATTTAATTGGTGCTGACGTGAGTTGCCTGCTGAACATCAGTGGGCGATTACAACGGGAAGGGCAGAAAGTCAAAGTAATGCATATTGCCGAAGTGCTGATGAGCCGCTGAGGATATAAAGATGTCGATCAAAACCAGTAATACAGATTTTAAGACACGCATCCGTCAGCAAATTGAAGATCCGATCATGCGCAAAGCGGTGGCAAACGCGCAGCAGCGTATCGGGGCAAATCGGCAAAAAATGGTCGATGAATTGGGGCACTGGGAGGAGTGGCGCGATCGGGCCGCCCAGATACGTGATCATGTTCTGAGTAATCTCGACGCTTATCTGTACCAGCTCTCAGAAAAAGTGACGCAAAACGGCGGTCACGTCTATTTTGCAAAAACCAAAGAAGACGCTACCCGCTACATTTTACAGGTTGCCCAACGCAAAAATGCCCGGAAGGTGGTGAAATCTAAATCGATGGTGACCGAAGAGATTGGTGTCAATCATGTGTTGCAGGATGCTGGCATTCAGGTGATTGAAACCGATCTGGGTGAATACATTCTCCAGCTGGATCAAGATCCGCCCTCTCATGTTGTGGTCCCGGCAATTCATAAAGATCGCCATCAGATCCGTCGGGTGCTACACGAACGTCTGGGCTATGAGGGGTCGGAAACGCCTGAAGCAATGACCTTATTCATCCGGCAAAAAATCCGCGAAGATTTCCTCAGTGCTGAAATAGGTATTACCGGCTGTAATTTCGCGGTGGCAGAGACCGGTTCGGTATGCCTGGTGACCAATGAAGGTAATGCGCGAATGTGTACCACGCTGCCTAAAACGCATATTGCAGTGATGGGAATGGAGCGTATTGCCCCCACGTTTGCAGAGGTAGATGTATTGATCACCATGCTGGCGCGCAGTGCCGTTGGTGCACGTTTGACGGGATACAACACCTGGCTGACAGGACCACGCGAAGCGGGGCACGTTGATGGTCCTGAAGAGTTTCATCTGGTTATTGTCGATAACGGGCGTTCTGAGGTGCTGGCCTCTGAATTTCGGGATGTGCTGCGCTGTATTCGCTGCGGGGCTTGTATGAATACTTGTCCGGCATATCGCCATATTGGCGGTCATGGATATGGCTCTATTTATCCAGGGCCAATTGGTGCGGTGATTTCCCCGTTACTTGGCGGCTATAAAGATTTTAAAGATTTACCCTACGCCTGCTCTTTATGCACAGCTTGTGACAGCGTGTGTCCGGTGCGTATTCCGCTGTCAAAACTGATTTTGCGTCATCGTCGGGTGATGGCTGAAAAAGGGATCACCGCAAAAGCAGAGCAACGGGCGATAAAAATGTTCGCTTATGCCAATAGTCATCCAGGATTGTGGAAAGTCGGGATGATGGCTGGTGCTCATGCGGCAAGCTGGTTTATCAATGGCGGCAAAACACCACTCAAATTTGGCGCGATTAGCGACTGGATGGAAGCACGCGATCTTCCTGAAGCTGACGGAGAGAGTTTCCGTAGTTGGTTTAAGAAACATCAGGCGCAGGAGAAAAAGAATGGATAATCGGAGCGAATTTTTGAATAACGTTGCTCAGGCACTGGGTCGCCCGCTGCGACTTGAACCGCAAGCAGAAGATGCGCCGCTTAACAACTATGCTAACGAGCGGCTTACCGAACTTAACCAACAGCAGCGCTGTGACGCGTTTATCCAGTTTGCCAGCGATGTTATGTTGACGCGCTGTGAACTGACCAGCGAGGCGCAGGCCGCAGAAGCTGCAATACGTCTGTGTAAAGAGCTGGGAGATCAGTCGATCGTGATTAGCGGTGACACGAGGCTGGAGGAATTGGGGATTAGCGAACGTTTGCAGCAGGAATGCAATGCCGTTGTTTGGGATCCGGCGAAAGGTGCCGAGAATATCTCGCAGGCAGAGCAGGCTAAGGTGGGTGTCGTGTATGCTGAATATGGTTTAACCGAATCGGGAGGCGTGGTTCTTTTTTCCGCCGCCGAGCGCGGGCGTTCATTGAGCCTGCTCCCGGAATCTTCTCTTTTTATCCTGCGTAAAAGCACAATCCTGCCGCGTGTAGCGCAACTCGCAGAAAAATTGCATCAGAAAGCGCAGGCCGGTGAACGAATGCCTTCCTGCATTAACATCATTAGCGGCCCCAGTTCAACGGCGGATATTGAGCTTATCAAAGTCGTCGGAGTTCATGGCCCGGTGAAAGCGGTGTATCTGATTATTGAGGATTGTTGAGAGAGATATGAAGTCTGGACATAAACCTGAAGAAGGCATACGAGGTTGAAAATAGCGTTTAGGACAACCTGACTTAACCCCGTTCTGTCATGGTTATGCTCCTCTTCTTTAAATATCCTGGCATTAGTAATGCCAGGATATTTACAGTGAAAAAGACAGGCATCCATTCCTGAAAACGGGTTCCCTTCCCGGTCATTGTCACTTCAGTTTTATACAGGCACTCTCTATCAGAATGCTGTTTATTACTGCCCAGAGTTTTGTTGGTATTCATCTACCATTTTTTTGACAAGGCAAAACATTACAGAAATCACAATGCTTAGAAAAAATCCCAGAATCAGGCAAATGGCAGCAGGATATTTACTTTTTATTTCTAGTGAGCTTATAGTTACACAGCCATCACCGTTCGGATACAATGACCAGTTCCTGGTCAGGTATATCATTTTTGTATAAAGCTCACTGTTAATTGCTGAAGGTGTTTGTATCTCATCGAGAACTTGCCTGCCATTATGATATTCTGACGCATACCATTTGATAATAGACGCCTGCACGCGAGATATTTCCGCTTCAGCAGTTGGTAAATCTCTCTTATCTCCTGACCATTCCAGCTTTATTTCTCTGTTCTTGACATCTGGGCTGGTGTGAAAAAATGTAGTAATTCGCTGTATAACATCTTCAGTCATTGTGGTCTGACAGGCAAAGTTATTATTGCTATCACAGCTAACAAGTATGCCAGGTGTTGTCTGGTTTATTTTTAGACTGTAACTCACTTTTATATTATCTTTATTGATATACAGAAACAACAGCACCATTGCCATACAGATAGCTATAATAAAAAGGATAACACGAATCTTTTTAAAATCTCAATCAGATTGATATCCTGTTTGATTTGTTCATTCATAATATATCCAGAAAATGAAATCTGTCGCAGATAATATTGTATTAATAGTCTGTATCAGGAATGTTCGGGTTAAATATCAGCGAAAAACCAGCATCATGAATACTGGATATGAAGCATGAGAGTTACCTCAATGTTCTATATAACGATTCGGTCCCCATACCTGGAACGGTAACTCTCAATCTGATAGGTTCCTGAGTTAGTTCAAATCACGACTCATTTTTTTCGCTCTTACTGGCATCCCATTTGCCACAAAATATCTTGCCGTGCTCCTCGGCAACGCTTCCTGTCCACGAATCATGTCCGCTATTTTCTCGCCAATCATAATTGTCGTGGCGTTCAAATTCCCGGTGATAATCTGCGGCATAATTGACGCATCCACCACGCGCAGGCCTTCCAGCCCGTGTACGCGGCCTTCGGCGTCAACCACTGCCATCTCGTCATAACCCATTTTGCAGGTACCGCACGGATGAAACGCGGTTTCGGCGTGGTTACGCACGAACTCATCGAGCTGCTCATCCGTCTGACATTCCGCGCCGGGGCTGATTTCGCGGCCACGGTATTGATCCAGCGCGGGTTGATGCATGATCTCGCGGGTGATGCGAATTGCGTCGCGGAACTCCTGCCAGTCCTGCTCGTGCGACATGTAGTTAAACAGAATTCCCGGATGCTGGTGCGGGTCGCGGGATTTAATCCGCACATGCCCACGGCTTGGCGAGCGCATCGATCCGACGTGGCACTGGAAGCCGTGCTCTTTCACTGCGTTCGAGCCGTTATAGTTAATCGCCACTGGCAGGAAATGGTACTGAATATTCGGCCACGTAAATTCCTCACGGCTGCGAATAAATCCGCCAGCTTCAAAGTGGTTGCTGGCACCAACGCCGGTGCCGCCAAACAGCCACTCCGCACCGATTTTCGGCTGATTCCACCACTGCAGGGCAGGGTAGAGGGAAACCGGTTCTTTGCACTCATATTGCAGATACATCTCCAGGTGATCCTGAAGATTTTCGCCGACGCCAGGTAATTCATGCACCAGCGGAATATCAAACTCCGCCAGCAGTCCAGCGTTGCCGACGCCGGAGCGTTGCAGGATCTGCGGTGAAGCAATCGCGCCTGCACATAACAGCACTTCTTTATTCGCCGCCGCGCGGGTCGGAATGGTGCTGTCGCCTTCCAGCCACTCGACGCCCACCGCGCGTTTGCCATCAAAAATGATGTGATCGGTCATGGCGTGAGTACGAATGGTCAGGTTAGGGCGCGATTTGGCCTGATCGAGATAGCCACGCGCGGTGCTGGCGCGACGGCCCTGCGGTGTGACGGTGCGATCCATCGGGCCAAAACCTTCCTGCTGATAGCCGTTGAGATCGTCCGTGCGCGGGTAGCCTGCCTGCACGCCCGCTTCAATCATCGCTTCAAACAGCGGATTGACGCCGGGTTTGGAGGTGGTGACGCTCACCGGGCCGTCGCCGCCGTGGTAGTCGTTCTCGCCCACGTCGCGAGTCTCGGCCTTGCGGTAGTAGGGCAGGCAGTCGAGATAACTCCAGTTCTCCAGGCCAGGTTCTTGCGCCCAGTTGTCGAGATCCAGCGCGTTGCCACGGATGTAGCACATGCCGTTGATCAGCGACGATCCACCCAGGCCTTTACCGCGTCCGCACTCCATGCGGCGGTTATTCATAAACGGTTCAGGTTCCGTTTCATAGGCCCAGTTGTAGCGTTTACCCTGTAACGGGAATGCCAGCGCGGCGGGCATCTGGGTGCGGAAGTCAAAGCGATAGTCCGGGCCGCCTGCTTCAAGCAGCAGCACGGTTATGTTCGGATCTTCAGTCAGACGGGTAGCGAGGACGTTGCCGGCTGAGCCGGCACCAATAATGATGTAGTCAAATTGCAAATAAACCTCCTGGTTAGAATATGGACTGGAATTTAGCCATCTCAACCTGGATGGACTTCACCTGGGTGTAACTCTGGAGCGTCATCACGCCGTTCTCGCGACCAATGCCGGAGTGTTTGTAGCCGCCAACGGGCATCTCAGCAGGGGATTCGCCCCAGGTGTTGATCCAGCAAATACCCGCTTCCAGCTGATGAATGACGCGATGCGCGCGGTTCAGGTCCGCCGTCACGATGCCCGCCGCCAGGCCGTAGTCGGTATCATTGGCGCGGCGAATCACTTCGTCCTCAGATTCATAAGTGAGAAGCGACATCACCGGACCGAAGATCTCTTCGCGCACGATGGTCATTTCGTCGCGGCAATCGGTGAACACGGTCGGTGCAACCCATGCGCCGTTATCGAAGCCATCGCCTTTCAATACATCGCCGCCGCGCAGTACGCGCGCGCCTTCCTCTTTGCCTTTAGCGATGTAACGCAGCACGTTATCGCGATGCGGGAAGCTGACCAGCGGGCCGAAGTTAGTTTGCGGATCGAAAACGTCGCCCGCGCGAATGCGCTCAACGCGCGCCAGAATCTTTTGTTCAAATGCGGCTTTGCATTTCGCCGGAACGAAGACGCGGGTGCCGTTGGTACACACCTGACCGGAGCTGAAGAAGTTCGCCATCATGGCGATATCAGCGGCGAGATCGAGATCTGCATCGTCGAAAACGATCAGCGGTGATTTACCGCCCAGCTCCATGGTCACTTCTTTCAGGGAGGAAGCCGCCGAGTTAGCCATCACTTTTTTGCCGCTGGCGACACCGCCGGTAAATGACACTTTGGCAATGCCCGGATGCTCGGTCAGATACTGCCCGGTTTCCGCACCTACGCCCGGCAGCACGTTAAATACACCGTCCGGCAGGCCCGCTTCGCTGTAAATTTCAGCCAGCTTTAACGCGGTAAGCGGGGTGACTTCGCTCGGTTTGAAAATCATCGCGTTGCCTGCCGCCAGCGCCGGTGCGGATTTCCACAAGGCAATCTGGATCGGGTAGTTCCATGCGCCAATCCCTGCCACTACGCCCAGCGGTTCGCGGCGGGTATAAACAAATGACGTCTCACGCAATGGGATCTGGCTGCCTTCCAGCGACGGGATCAGCCCGGCGTAGTACTCGAGCACGTCCGCGCCGGTAACGATATCGACGGTTGATGTTTCCGAATACGCTTTTCCGGTGTCGAGGGTTTCCAGTTTTGCGAGTTCGTCATTGCGTTCACGCAGAATATCAACGGCCCGACGCAGAATACGCGAGCGCTCCATAGCGGTCATCGCCGCCCAGATTTTTTGCCCTTGTTGGGCACTCTTCACGGCGCGATCGACATCCTCACGCCCGGCGGCCTGCACGGTCGCCAGCACGTTACCGTTGGCCGGGTTAATGGTCTCGAAGGAGCGACCACTGGTGGCGGAGGTATAACCACCATGTATATAAAGCTGCTGTTCTGCCATTCGGGACATCACGTCTCCTCAGTTAATCGGTGGGTAAATGCTGAGTAATAAAGTGACGGGTCAGCGAGTGTGCGAGAGGTTTATCCAGCGCTTTGCCGCTCAGTGCCGCGCGCAGCCATAATCCGTCAATTAGCGCGGCAAGGCCGTAGCCCGCTTCCTGTGCCTGTTGGCGCGGTAACTCGCGGCGAAATTCGCTCACCAGATTCGACAGCAAGCGGCGGCTACTGACCTGCTGCAAGCGATAGAGCATCGGCTGATGCATACTGCTGGCCCAGAACGCCAGCCAGGCTTTCATCGCCGCGCCGCTCACCTGAGTCTCATCGAAGTTTCCACCAACAATCGCCTGTAATCGCAGCTCTGCACTGCCCTGCGGAAGTGCATGTAAGCGGTTCAAAACCGCGTCACGCAGCTGACTGGTGATATCGCGCATGGTTGCTTCCAGCAGACCATTTTTGTCCCTGAAATAGTGGCTGATGATCCCCGTAGAAACGCCTGCACGGCGGGCGATCTGCGCGATCGTTGCATCGTGCATGCCCACCTCATTGATTGCTTCCAGCGTGGCGTCGATCAGTTGTCTGCGCCGGATCGACTGCATCCCCAATTTGGGCATTTTCGCCACTCCATTCATCAGCGTTGTTTATCTATTAAAGCGGTTATTGATTGGACGTTCAATATAAAATGTGTCTTAATTGTTACGAATTTGATTTTAAATGGTAACAATAACAGTGGGGATACTGGATGACAGACCTTTCACACAGCAGGGAAAAGGACAAAATCAATCCGGTGGTGTTTTACACTTCCGCCGGACTGATTTTGTTGTTTTCCCTGACAACGATCCTGTTTCGCGACTTCTCGGCCCTGTGGATTGGCCGCACGCTGGACTGGGTTTCTAAAACCTTCGGTTGGTACTATCTGCTGGCGGCAACGCTCTATATTGTCTTTGTGGTCTGTATCGCTTGTTCGCGTTTTGGTTCGGTGAAGCTCGGGCCAGAACAATCCAAACCGGAATTCAGTCTGCTGAGTTGGGCGGCGATGCTGTTTGCTGCCGGGATCGGTATCGACCTGATGTTCTTCTCCGTAGCCGAACCGGTAACGCAGTATATGCAGCCGCCGGAAGGCGCGGGACAGACGATTGAGGCCGCGCGTCAGGCGATGGTCTGGACGCTGTTTCACTACGGCTTAACCGGCTGGTCGATGTATGCGCTGATGGGCATGGCGCTCGGATACTTTAGCTATCGTTATAATTTGCCGCTCACTATCCGCTCGGCGCTGTACCCGATCTTCGGTAAACGGATTAACGGGCCGATAGGTCACTCAGTGGATATTGCTGCGGTGATCGGCACCATCTTTGGTATTGCCACTACGCTCGGTATCGGTGTGGTGCAGCTTAACTATGGCTTGAGCGTACTGTTTGATATTCCCGATTCGATGGCGGCGAAAGCGGCACTGATCGCCTTGTCGGTGATCATCGCAACGATCTCTGTCACCTCCGGTGTCGATAAGGGCATTCGCGTGTTATCGGAACTCAACGTTGCGCTGGCGCTGGGGCTGATCCTGTTCGTGCTGTTTATGGGCGACACCTCGTTCCTGCTTAATGCGCTGGTGCTGAACGTTGGCGACTATGTGAATCGCTTTATGGGAATGACGCTCAACAGTTTTGCCTTCGACCGTCCGGTTGAGTGGATGAATAACTGGACGCTCTTCTTCTGGGCATGGTGGGTGGCATGGTCGCCGTTTGTCGGCCTGTTTCTGGCGCGTATCTCGCGCGGGCGCACCATTCGCCAGTTCGTGCTGGGCACGTTGATTATTCCGTTTACCTTCACGCTGTTATGGCTCTCGGTGTTCGGCAATAGCGCGCTGTATGAAATCATCCACGGCGGCGCGGCATTTGCCGAGGAAGCTATGGTCCATCCGGAGCGCGGCTTCTACAGCCTGCTGGCGCAATATCCGGCGTTTACCTTTAGCGCCTCTGTCGCCACCATTACTGGCCTGCTGTTTTATGTGACCTCGGCGGACTCCGGCGCGCTGGTGCTGGGGAATTTCACCTCGCAGCTTAAAGATATCAACAGCGACGCCCCCGGCTGGCTGCGCGTCTTCTGGTCGGTGGCGATTGGTCTGCTGACGCTTGGCATGCTGATGACCAACGGGATATCCGCGCTGCAAAACACCACGGTAATCATGGGGCTGCCGTTCAGCTTTGTGATTTTCTTCGTGATGGCGGGGTTGTATAAATCTCTGAAGGTAGAAGATTACCGCCGTGAAAGTGCCAACCGTGATACCGCGCCGCGACCGCTGGGGCTTCAGGATCGCCTGAGCTGGAAAAAACGTCTCTCGCGCCTGATGAATTATCCGGGCACGCGTTACACTAAACAGATGATGGAGACGGTCTGTTACCCGGCAATGGAAGAAGTGGCGCAGGAACTGCGGTTGCGCGGCGCGTACGTGGAGCTAAAAAGCCTGCCGCCGGAAGAGGGGCAACAGTTGGGGCATCTGGATTTGTTGGTGCATATGGGCGAAGAGCAAAACTTTGTCTATCAGATTTGGCCGCAGCAATATTCGGTGCCGGGCTTTACCTACCGCGCACGTAGCGGTAAATCGACCTACTACCGGCTGGAAACCTTCCTGTTAGAAGGCAGCCAGGGCAACGACCTGATGGACTACAGCAAAGAGCAGGTGATCACCGATATTCTCGACCAGTACGAGCGGCACCTTAACTTTATCCATCTCCATCGTGAAGCGCCGGGCCATAGCGTGATGTTCCCGGACGCGTGATTGTTATTGCATAAAACCGCGCCATGTCTGCATATGGCGCGGTTTCTCTTACCTCTTGATACGTTATATCTGTGTACAGTTAAGCCCTTAGTATCGATTGATGATTGCCAGGCAACAGATAATAAAAAAGAAAAGAACTATTGAAGCCCAAAACCTACGCTTGGACTGTTGTGAATGTTCAATAAGCTTAGTCTTATTTAATGTAAATATTGGTGCTAATTTGAAATGACGCTTTATTCATGGGAAACGCGTAGCGCAAATCAACTAAAATCAATGTAACTGTTTGTTGTTTAAGGTTTAATTGTCTGTGTCTGATATTTTATTGATTGTTTTAAATATTGTTTTTATTGTCATTGTTATAATGTTGGCCATCTATTGCTGAATGGATTCAGCCTTAAAAAGCAGGTTGTTAAGGGATAGGCATAGAGTAATGACGTGTATGCATAACCAACATCTTTACTCATTATGTCATTGAATGTTGACGCTATGTGTTTATGAGGTTGAGGTATTTTCAGTTGATCTGGATTGTTAAATTCATATAATGCGCCTTTACTCATGAATGGGCGTCAATACGTAGTGGGAAATTATAAATATTGAAATAGTCCAACTACTTCTTTATTACCAAAAATGAGTATCTGAATTTTAATATTGCATTCTTGCGTGATTATCTCCTGAGTTTGACTTGTGATTACCTTTTTAAGGTATTTAGCGTAACTGTTTTTGAGCGAGCATCAGAGGTAAAGATAATCTTTTTGATAGTGATGTGGGATGTTATGCGTATGGCATCGCTGATGTTTATGGTTACCCCTTATGTGTGCTCAGGAATCCACAGGTAATCACTCATACTGAACAGCGATAAAAGATAAAAGGTGTGTTCATGAATTCATGTGATTTTCGTGTTTTTCTGCAAGAGTTCGGTACAACGGTTCATTTGTCATTGCCTGGTAGCGTATCCGAGAAAGAACGACTGCTACTCAAGCTGCTGATGCAGGGAATGTCTGTAACAGAAATATCACAGTACAGAAATCGCAGTGCAAAGACCATTTCACATCAAAAGAAACAGCTCTTTGAGAAACTGGGGATTCAGAGTGATATTACTTTCTGGCGGGATATTTTCTTTCAGTACAATCCGGAGATCATATCCGCCACGGGTAATAATAGTCACAAATATATTAATGATAATCACTATCACCATATCGTCACGCCTGAAGCCATCAGTCTGGCGTTGGAAAACCATGAGTTTAAACCGTGGATCCAACCGGTTTTCTGCGCGCAGACTGGGGTACTGACGGGCTGTGAGGTGCTTGTCCGCTGGGAACATCCACAAACGGGAATTATCCCACCGGATCAGTTTATTCCTCTGGCGGAGTCATCTGGTCTTATCGTCATAATGACTCGCCAGTTGATGAAACAGACTGCGGATATTCTGATGCCGGTAAAACATTTGCTGCCGGACAATTTCCATATTGGCATCAACGTCTCGGCGGGTTGTTTTTTGGCTGCGGGATTTGAAAAAGAGTGTCTGAACCTGGTTAAGAAATTAGGTAACGATAAAATCAAACTGGTTCTCGAGCTAACGGAACGTAACCCTATTCCGGTAACGCCAGAAGCCAGAGCGATATTTGACAGCCTTCATCAGCACAACATTACCTTTGCGCTGGATGACTTTGGTACGGGTTATGCGACCTATCGTTACTTGCAGGCGTTCCCGGTCGATTTTATTAAGATCGATAAGTCATTTGTGCAAATGGCGAGCGTGGACGAAATATCCGGTCATATTGTGGACAATATTGTCGAACTGGCGCGTAAGCCTGGTCTGAGTATCGTGGCGGAAGGGGTAGAAACCCAGGAGCAGGCGGATTTAATGATCGGCAAAGGCGTTCACTTTTTACAGGGCTATTTGTACTCCCCGCCAGTTCCGGGTAATAAATTTATCTCTGAATGGGTAATGAAAGCAGGTGGTTGATGTAAACCGCTATTCACAGCGCATCGGGAGGTTGGCAGCGATTAATTCTCCCGATGCAGTAAATCCTGATAGATCCCCGTTAATATGCCATTTGGCGCAAATTGTTTTTTAATCCACTGCGTCACCTGACCCGTAGCAGAATGCTGAGTCGCCAGTAACATGCGCGAATCCTGGCGCGGATTATGGATTTGTCGGGTAACCAGCAGGGATTGCGTCATCGCCTCACGGACCATGTAATCCGGCAAAAAACCAATCCCTTCACCTAAAATCTGGCACTGACATTTGGTGTTGAAATCTGGCACCAGAATCGACTCCTGCCCATGCAGCAACCAGCCCACTTTTTTATTAATCGTATGCGCGGTGTCCTCCACCATGATATTAGGATAGAGACGCAGTTGGCTTTCGGCGATCGGCTCCGGCACAAAGGCTAATGGGTGATCCGGGGCGATAGCAAAAGCCCAGCGAATTGCGCCAATCTCCGTGTAATCAATGCCGCCGCCGTCCAGCAGTGTGTCGGGCGCGCCGATAGCAATATTCGCCTGATTATTAATAATCGCATCCCAGACGCCGTTATACACTTCGGTCGTCACGGTAATCTGGCAGGTTGGAAACTGCTTTTTCAGTACCTGTAATAAGCGTGCGGTGTGTTTGGGCGTATAAAGCAGTTGGTTAATACAAATGCGCACCCGTGCTTCTATACCCTGCGAAATAGTATCGATGCTGCGTTTGATGGCGTGAAAATCATTCAGCAGGTCGGTAGCTTTGCGGAAAAAATAACGCCCGGACTCCGTTAACTCAATGCTTCGGGTACTGCGAGTGAACAGCACCACATCCAGCCCTGTTTCCATTCGCTTGATGGTGTAGCTAATGGCGGAAGTGGTTAAACCCAACTCTTCTGCGGCTTTACTGAAGCTGCCAAAACGCGCAGCGGTAGTAAATGCCAACAGATTCTCTTCGGTAAAAATTGAGTTCATTAAACCATTCCCGCCATTATCGAATATGAATTTCTCCAGCCATGACTGTAGAGGTATCGGTTAAAGATAGATAATCATTTTTGAATAACTTTTAATACCCGTCGCGTTTAGTCGTCGCTTCGCTTAATTTTTGTCCGCCATATTCTGAAATTATCCCCACGCAGTTACCCGCCAGAAAACCCAGTAATGTCACCGTCCAGTTCATCCCGCTGGCAAAAAATAGCGTCATGCCGAGAAAGCCTCCGGGAATAAAAGACAATAAACCGAAACGTCCTTGCCAGACCACCACCGCCGAGAAGGGTACAGTCATAATCACGCTCGCCCAGAACGTGGACAATCCACTCACCGAGGCCAGCCAACCGGCAGCCAGCGCGGCGAAAAACGCCCACACCATCCCGGAATAATTAACCGCCAGGCTTCTGATAAACCCCGATTTACCGCCGCCTGCGGCATAAAAACTGCAAAAGGCGACGAAGCCAATAGTTCCTAATAATTCCCATCCCTGAGAGAGCCCGACATGTGAAGACACTAACTGCCAAAGCCCTGCACAAATACCGACGGTGACACCCGTTGCCGTGAGTCCGTTCATCTTGTTCCCCTCTGGTTAGACATGGACGAAAGCTACTCTTACATGTGCAGACTATAGAGAAATAAAACCTGATTGAGTGAAAGGGTATCGGGTCAAAGAAACAAATATTGCACTACCGCACACTGCGAAAAGATTGTTGAACATCATTCAACAAAAAGGCGAAATACGGCGAATTAAATTTAAGCGGGTTCTTTTATCAGATTATCGTTGCTATTCTCAATTCATCGAAAACAGCCACAAAAACCAGGGGAATGTGAATGACTATAAAAAATCTACCTGCCGACTATTTATTGGCTGCGCAACAGGGTGATATCGATAAAGTAAAAACATGCCTTGCGCTGGGTGTCGATATTAATACCTGCGATCGTCAGGGGAAAACGGCAATTACGCTGGCAAGTTTATATCAGCAATATGCTTGCGTTCAGGCATTAATTGATGCCGGAGCGGATATTAATAAGCAAGATCAAATATGTTCAAATCCTTTTTTAATTAGCTGCCTGACCGGCGATTTAACCCTGTTACGGATTATTTTACCGGCTAAACCTGATCTTAATTGCGTCACCCGTTTTGGCGGTGTCGGCCTGACGCCTGCCTGTGAAAAAGGCCATTTAAGTATTGTAAAAGAGCTTTTGGCGCATACGGAGATTAACGTTAACCAGACCAACCATGTTGGCTGGACGCCGCTACTGGAAGCAATTGTGCTTAATGATGGCGGGATTAAACAGCAGGCGATTGTCCAGTTATTGCTGGAACACGGTGCCAGCCCGCACATGACGGATAAATATGGCAAAACGCCGCTGGAACTGGCGCGGGAACGAGGCTTTGAAGAGATTGCGCAGTTACTGATTGCCGCAGGTGCATAATCCGGGAGGCTTGCTATCAACACACCAGAAAGACGGTGTGTGTGGGCGCTAACTGCGGATGCTGATTTTCTGGCGCATCGGGGGCAAGGTCAGGTTGAACAGGTCTTTGCCAGAGCGGTAAATATCGCACTTCCGGCCCGCCAGCAGTTGCTGACGCTGCTTTGTGAAGAGTACGACAATGCGCCAAACAGTTGTCGGTTGGCACTCACTCACTTTGATGGTCTGTTCCGGCATGGTGATAAGGTTCAGTTTGACGATCAAGGCATTACGGTTGGTCAACATCTTCATATAGAGATGAGTCATTGCCTGCGTTGGCTGTCCCCAACCTTGCAAATGGCCGCTGTGAATTTTCATCTTATCGCCTGGCAACAGTGGCATGACATTATTCATCAGCACCTGGGGGAAAATGAAACCCTGTTTAATTATTGCGGCGATAATCCGTTTTATCAGGCGTTAAATAAAGAATTACATATTAAACGACGGGCAGTTATTCAGGCCGTAAACGATAAACAAAATATCGCCTCAGCAGTCGCCAGTATGATGGGCTTAGGGATTGGCCTTACGCCATCAGCCGACGATTATTTAACAGGTCTGGCGCTTATTTTATTTATTTCCGGACATCCGGCGGAAAAATACAAAGAGGAATTTTATATCGGTCTGCAACGCGGCAGAAATAATACCACGTTATTAAGTGCCATAACGCTGGAAGCCGCATTACAACAACGCTGCCGGGAAAATATTCATCATTTTATTCACGATATTATTTATGGTGTCCCTGGGAATTCAACCCAGGCAATAGAAAAAATTAAACATATTGGCTCCAGTTCCGGCTGCGACATGCTGTATGGCATGGCCGATGGTTGTGCGCTGAGCCAAACCTACGGAGGGAATTATGTCAGTTAAAATAGTCATTAAACCGAATACCTATTTTGATTCTGTCTCGCTGATGTCTATCTCCACGCGTGCAAATAAACTCGACGGCGTCGAGCAGGCATTTGTGGCGATGGCGACCGAAATGAACAAAGGCGTACTGAAGAATTTAGGGCTGCTGACGCCGGAGCTGGAGCAGGCGAAAAACGGCGACCTGATGATTGTCATCAATGGTAAATCGGGTGTGGACAACGAGCAGTTGCTGGCGGAGATTGAAGAACTGTTCAACACCAAAGCGCAAAGCGGCTCGCACGAGGCGCGTTACGCCACTATTGCCAGCGCCAAAAAGCATATCCCGGAAAGTAACCTGGCAGTGATTTCGGTCAACGGTCTGTTTGCCGCTCGCGAAGCGCGTCAGGCGCTGCAAAACGATCTTAACGTGATGCTGTTTTCCGATAACGTCTCGGTTGAAGATGAACTGGCGCTCAAACAGTTGGCCCATGAAAAAGGGCTGCTGCTGATGGGGCCGGACTGCGGCACGGCGATTATCAACGGCGCGGCGCTCTGCTTTGGTAACGCCGTGCGTCGCGGCAACATCGGTATTGTTGGCGCATCCGGCACCGGCAGCCAGGAGCTGAGCGTCCGCATTCATGAATTTGGCGGCGGCGTTTCACAACTGATCGGCACCGGCGGGCGCGACCTGAGCGAGAAAATCGGCGGCCTGATGATGCTCGACGCTATCGGGATGCTGGAAAACGATCCGCAAACTGAAATCATTGTGCTTATCTCCAAACCGCCAGCGCCTGCGGTGGCCCGCAAAGTGCTGGAACGCGCACGCGCCTGCCGTAAGCCAGTGGTGGTCTGCTTCCTCGGTCGTGGCGAAACGCCAGTGGATGAGCAGGGGCTACAGTTTGCTCGCGGCAGCAAAGAGGCGGCACTAAAAGCGGTGATGCTCTCCGGTGTGAAACAAGAACATCTCGACTTGCATACCCTGAACCAGCCGTTGATTGCGGATGTGCGTGCGCGTCTGCAACCGCAGCAGAAATACATTCGTGGCCTGTTCTGCGGCGGCACGCTGTGTGACGAAACCATGTTCGCGGTGATGGAAAAACATGGCGATGTCTACAGCAACATTCAGCCCGATCCTGAATTCCGCCTGCAAGATATCAACCGCAGCATCAAACACACCTTCCTAGACTTTGGCGATGACGACTTCACCAACGGCAAGCCGCATCCAATGATTGACCCCACCAACCGTATCAGCCGCTTGATCGAAGAGGCGCGCGATCCAGAAGTGGCGGTGATCGTGATGGATTTTGTGCTCGGGTTTGGATCGCATGAAGATCCGGTCGGTTCCACCATCGAGGCGATCAAAGAGGCGAAAGCGATCGCCGCTGCCGAAGGACGTGAGTTGATCATTCTCGCCTATGTGCTGGGTACCGATCTTGATACGCCATCATTAGAACAACAAAGCCAGATGCTGCTTGATGCCGGAGTGATTCTGGCAAGCAGCAGCACCAATACCGGATTGCTGGCGCGTGAATTTATCTGCAAAGGGGAGGAAGCCTGATGAGCCAGTCACTGTTTAGCCAACCGTTGAACGTTATTAACGTCGGCATCGCCATGTTTAGCGATGATCTGAAAAAGCAGCATGTAGAAGTGACCCAACTCGACTGGACGCCGCCGGGGCAGGGCAATATGCAGGTGGTGCAGGCGCTGGACAACATTGCCGATTCCCCGCTGGCGGACAAAATCGCCGCCGCGAATCAGCAGGCGCTGGAGCGCATTATTCAGTCACATCCGGTGCTGATTGGTTTTGATCAGGCGATTAACGTGGTGCCGGGCATGACGCCGAAAACCATTCTTCACGCCGGGCCGCCGATCACCTGGGAAAAAATGTGCGGCGCGATGAAAGGCGCGGTCACCGGGGCGCTGGTGTTCGAAGGGCTGGCGAAAGATCTCGACGAGGCGGCTGAACTGGCGGCCTCCGGGGAGATCTCCTTCTCGCCGTGCCACGAGCACGACTGCGTGGGATCGATGGCGGGTGTTACTTCGGCCTCGATGTTTATGCACATCGTAAAAAACAAAACCTACGGCAACATCGCTTACACCAATATGAGCGAGCAGATGGCGAAGATTTTGCGTATGGGCGCTAACGACCAGAGCGTGATTGACCGCCTCAACTGGATGCGCGATGTGCAGGGGCCCATGCTGCGCGACGCGATGAAAATTATCGGCGAAATCGATCTGCGCTTAATGCTGGCGCAAGCGCTGCATATGGGCGATGAATGCCATAACCGCAATAACGCCGGGACGACGCTGTTGATTCAGGCGTTGACGCCAGGGATTATTCAGGCGGGTTATTCCGTCGAGCAACAGCGCGAAGTGTTTGAGTTTGTCGCCAGCAGCGACTACTTCTCCGGCCCGACGTGGATGGCGATGTGTAAAGCGGCGATGGATGCGGCGCACGGCATCGAATACAGCACCGTGGTCACCACCATGGCGCGTAACGGCGTCGAGTTCGGCCTGCGGGTCAGCGGCCTGCCGGGGCAATGGTTTACCGGTCCGGCGCAGCAGGTGATCGGGCCGATGTTTGCCGGTTATAAGCCGGAAGATTCGGGGCTGGATATCGGCGACAGCGCCATCACCGAAACCTACGGCATTGGCGGATTTGCTATGGCGACCGCGCCCGCGATCGTCGCGCTGGTGGGCGGCACGGTGGAAGAGGCTATCGATTTCTCCCGCCAGATGCGTGAAATCACTCTCGGTGAAAACCCCAACGTCACCATTCCGCTGCTCGGTTTTATGGGCGTGCCGTCGGCAATCGACATCACCCGCGTGGGCAGCAGCGGCATTCTGCCGGTGATCAACACCGCCATCGCCCATAAAGATGCGGGCGTCGGCATGATTGGTGCGGGCATTGTGCATCCACCATTCGCCTGCTTCGAGAAAGCCATTCTCGGCTGGTGCGAACGTTACGGCGTCTGACCTGCAAACGCACCTTACGATCCCTTCTCCCTTCTGGGGAGAGGGGCAACCTCACTCTCATAACCCCATCACCCTCTGTAGCGGACATAACAACATGAAAGAGCTTGTGGTCGTTGCCATTGGTGGCAACAGCATTATCAAAGATAACGCCAGCCAGTCGATTGAGCATCAGGCGGAGGCGGTGAAAGCCGTGGCCGATACGGTGCTGGAAATGCTGGCTTCCGATTACGACATTGTGCTGACCCACGGCAACGGGCCGCAGGTCGGTCTGGATTTACGCCGCGCGGAGATAGCCCACGAGCGCGAAGGGCTGCCCTTAACGCCGCTGGCGAACTGTGTGGCGGATACGCAAGGCGGCATTGGCTATCTGATCCAACAGGCGCTGAATAACCGACTGGCGCGTCACGGTGAGAAAAAAGCCGTCACCGTGGTGACTCAGGTGGAAGTGGATAAAAACGATCCGGGGTTTGCCCATCCCACCAAGCCCATCGGCGCATTCTTTAGTGAAAGCCAGCGTGACGAATTACAAAAGGCAAACCCTGACTGGCGTTTTGTTGAAGATGCCGGACGGGGCTATCGCCGCGTGGTCGCCTCGCCGGAACCGAAACGTATTGTCGAAGCACCTGCCATTAAGACTCTGATCCAACAAGGCTTTGTGGTGATTGGCGCGGGTGGCGGCGGAATTCCGGTGGTGCGCACAGAAGCAGGGGATTACCAAAGCGTGGACGCAGTTATCGACAAAGATCTCTCTACCGCGCTACTGGCTCGCGAAATTCACGCCGACATTTTGGTGATCACTACTGGCGTGGAAAAAGTGTGTATTCACTTTGGCAAGCCGCAGCAGCAGGCGCTTGATCGGGTGGATATTGCCACCATGACCCGCTATATGCAGGAAGGGCATTTCCCGCCTGGCAGCATGTTGCCAAAAATCATCGCCAGCCTGACGTTCCTGGAACAGGGCGGCAAAGAAGTGATTATCACCACGCCGGAATGCCTGCCTGCGGCGCTGCGCGGTGAAACGGGCACCCATATTATTAAAACGTAAGGACGTAAGATGAAAGAAAGCAATAGCCGCCGTGAGTTTCTGAGCCAGAGCGGTAAGATGGTCACCGCCGCCGCGCTGTTTGGTACCTCTGTGCCGCTCGCCCATGCGGCAGTCTCTGGCACAACCCACTGCGACGCGAATAACACCATGAAAATCACTGACCCGCACTACTATCTCGACAACGTGTTGCTGGAAACCGGTTTTGACTACGAAAATGGCGTGGCGGTGCAGACCCGCACGGCGCGCCAGACTGTGGAAATTCAGAACGGCAAAATTGTTGCACTGCGCGAGAACAATCAGCATCCGGACGCCACGCTGCCGCACTATGACGCTGGCGGTAAGCTGATGCTGCCCACCACCCGCGACATGCATATTCATCTCGACAAAACCTTTTACGGCGGGCCGTGGCGCTCGCTCAATCGCCCGGCAGGCACCACCATCCAGGACATGATCAACCTCGAGCAGAAAATGCTGCCGGAGCTGCAACCGTACACTCAGGAACGAGCGGAAAAACTGATCGATTTATTGCAGTCGAAAGGCACTACCATTGCCCGCAGCCACTGCAATATCGAACCGGTTTCCGGCCTGAAAAATCTGCAAAATTTGCAGGCGGTGCTGGCGCGACGTCAGGCGGGCTTCGAGTGTGAAATCGTCGCCTTCCCGCAGCACGGTTTGCTGCTGTCGAAATCGGAACCCTTAATGCGTGAAGCAATGCAGGCGGGCGCGCATTACGTCGGCGGTCTGGACCCGACCAGTGTTGATGGCGCGATGGAAAAATCCCTCGACACCATGTTTCAGATTGCGCTGGACTACGACAAAGGCGTCGATATTCACCTACACGAAACCACTCCGGCAGGCGTGGCAGCCATCAATTATATGGTTGAAACGGTAGAGAAAACGCCACAGCTGAAGGGCAAGCTGACCATCAGCCACGCCTTCGCGCTGGCAACGCTCAACGAACAACAGGTAGATGAACTGGCGCACCGGATGGCGGCGCAGCGAATTTCGATCGCTTCGACGGTGCCGATTGGCACGCTGCATATGCCGCTCAAACAGTTGCACGACAAAGGCGTAAAAGTCATGACCGGAACTGACAGCGTTATTGACCACTGGTCACCTTACGGCCTGGGCGACATGCTGGAAAAAGCCAATCTGTACGCGCAGCTCTATATTCGCCCTAACGAACAGAATTTGTCCCGTTCGCTGTTTTTAGCCACTGGCGATGTATTGCCGCTGAATGAAAAAGGCGAGCGCGTGTGGCCCAAAGCGCAGGATGACGCCAGTTTTGTGCTGGTGGACGCCTCCTGTTCCGCCGAGGCGGTGGCGCGTATCTCGCCGAGAACGGCGACGTTCCATAAAGGGCAACTGGTGTGGGGGAGTGTGGCAGGTTGATACGCATTTGAAACGCCTGCAATGGTGAACAGTAAGAGATTTAAAGCCCCAGGGAGTGGGGCAGCAATGGTTTGCTAATGAATGATCCTGAACTTTATAATCTCCGGGCGTAATTTCCAGGGGATTATTTGAGAGAAATACACAAAAGTGAGTTTTAACAAAGATATTTATCAAGCCATAAATGTGACCTGCTTCGGATAAAAAAGATTAAGCATCGAAAAACCAATGATCTTCTTGCTGATGGTTACCAACAGTAATTAAGATGTGATTTTTTCCGTAATCGCGAAAATATTCTCATGACCATAAAAGAAAAAATCTCACAAGAATATCCCCATGCTTCCTTTTGTACTTTTGGCGATTCAGCAGCGTTGGCCGATCACCTCGCAACGTTGATTGCGACATGTGTTAAAACAGCTTCCTGTGGTTCGCTGGCGGGATGTATTGAAGACAACGCATTTCCGATGATTGGTGAGTATAAGATTGTAGAAAATAGCCGTGGTGAGCCTGTCTGTGTTATCAGAGTGATTGGCCTGCATTTACTGCGCTTTTCTGATGTCACCGCGGAGCTTGCCCGTAAGGAAGGTGAAGGTGACCTCAGTCTTGAATATTGGCGTAATGAACACCGTCGTTTTTTCCAGGCAGAAGGATGCTATTCACCCGAAATGGACGTTATCTTTGAAGAATATGCCCTTATTGACGTTGTGTAGATAACTATTTTTCTACGCGAAATAAGCTCACAAACATAAAATATCGCTAATTTTGTTTATTTTGCTATTTTTTACGTGATGAATGTCACACTTATTATTGCTGCCCGTTTTGTCCATATTTATAACCAAATTTTTAATAGCTGCCTGAAATAGGGCTGTTTATTCTGCATAAAAATATTCGAAAATTCTTATTCTCTCCAGCGCGCTAATTTGGGCGAACACTTCCTGACTACCCTGCAATGAGGCTGAAATGATGAATAAACGTTTTGTTATCAATATGGTGTCTTCGCTGTTATTAGGCGCTGCGCTAATTTCTGCGCCGCTCCAGGCAGCGGAAAAAGTCGTGGTGAATATCTCTAAAGTCGATGGTATGCCGTGGTTTAATCGCATGGGCGAAGGTGTGGTCGAGGCGGGTAAAGCCTTTGGTGTTAATGCCTCACAGGTGGGACCTTCAAGTACTGATGCTCCGCAACAGGTTAAAATTATTGAGGATTTAATCGCCCGTAAGGTTAATGCAATTACTATCGTGCCAAACGATGCCAACGTGCTGGAACCGGTATTCAAAAAAGCGCGAGATGCCGGAATTGTGGTTCTGACCAACGAATCCCCCGGTCAGCCAAGTGCTAACTGGGATATCGAAATCATTGATAACGAAAAATTTGCCGCTGAATATGTTGAACATATGGCGAAACGCATGGGTGGCAAGGGCGGCTATGTGATTTACGTGGGTAGTTTGACCGTGCCGCAGCATAACTTATGGGCTGACTTGCTGGTGAAATACCAGAAAGAGCATTACCCTGATATGCATGAAGTTACCCGCCGCATGCCGGTTGCCGAGAGTGTGGATGACTCACGTCGTACCACACTGGACCTGATGAAAACCTATCCTGACTTGAAAGCGGTTGTCTCCTTTGGTTCAAACGGTCCGATTGGCGCGGGACGTGCGGTGAAAGAGAAACGGGCGAAAAATAAAGTCGCAGTCTATGGCATGATGATCCCTTCACAGGCGGCATCACTGATTAAAAGTGGTGATATCACCGAAGGGATTACTTACGATCCGGCCTCTGCAGGTTACGCACTCGCGGCCGTCGCCAGCACGTTGCTGAAGGGTGAAGAGATCAAACCTGGATTAGAAATGGAGAATCTCGGTAAGGCCGACGTAGATATGGATAAGCGAATTATCCGTTTCCATAAGGTATTACTGGTCAACAAAGACAATATCGACTCACTTTATTAATCCATTTCTTCGGGGCGAAAGCCCCGATTCTTATTGCCAGGGGATGCTATGGAAACCTTCCTTTCCCTTCGTCATATCAACAAAACGTTTCATGCCACGCGAGCGCTGCGCGATGTTTCTCTCGACTTTATGTCGGGTGAAGTGCACTGCCTTGCCGGGCAAAACGGCTGTGGTAAATCGACGTTGATTAAAATTATGTCCGGTGTTTATCGCCCGGATGAGGGAGCGGAAATTACGCTTGGTGGGAAAAACTGGTCAAAGCTGACACCCGCCGCTTCGGTGGCGCAGGGGATTCAGGTGATTTATCAGGACCTCTCTTTATTTCCTAACCTGAGTGTCTGGGAGAATATCGCCGTGAATCACTATCACCACGGTCTGTTTGTTAACCGCCGTCGTCTGCGTGAGGTGGCGCAGGCGGCAATGACCAGTATTAACGTCACATTGCCACTGGATACGCTCGTTTCTGAGCTTTCAATTGCCCGCTGTCAGCTGGTGGCAATTTGCCGTGCACTGGCGCAGGACGCACGGTTGATCGTGATGGATGAACCAACCGCTTCGCTGACCCATCAGGAAGTGCAAGGGTTATTACAGGTGGTGCATCAATTGCGGGAACGCGGGATCTGCGTGGTCTTCGTCAGTCATCGTCTGGAAGAAGTGATGGAAGTTTCCGACCGTATTTCAGTGCTGAAAGATGGTGAGCTGGTCGGGACCTTTCCGGCCGCAGAGATGACCACAAAACAACTCAGTTTTCTGATGACCGGCCAGGAGTTCGAATATCAGGTACGAGAGTTGTGGCAGGGAAAATCCAGCACCCCGGTGCTGGAGGTGCGTAATTTAAGTCGTCATGGGGAATATCAAAATATTAACTTGCGGGTGGAAGCGGGCGAAGTGGTGTCGATTGTTGGCCTGCTTGGTGCGGGGCGCACGGAATTATGTCTGAGTCTGTTTGGTATGACCCGACCGGATGCTGGTGAGATCCTCATCAACGGTCAGCCGGTTACACTGCATAGTAACCAGGACGCCATCCGCCACGGTATTGGTTATGTTTCGGAAGATCGCATGTCGCGCGGTTTGGTGATGGCGCAATCTATTGAAGACAACATCATTAGCACTGTTTTTCACAAGGTAAAAGATCGCTTCGGCTTTCTGAGTGAAGCTAAAGTGCGTGACCTGGTGGACAGGCTAATCAAGGCATTGACCATCAAAGTCTCTGACCCACATCTCCCGGTGAATACGCTTTCCGGGGGTAACGCGCAGCGAGTATCGATCGCCAAATGGCTGGCGATTGGGCCACGACTGTTGATTCTCGATAGCCCGACTGTCGGTGTTGATATCGCCAACAAAGCAGGAATATACGGCATTATCAGCGATCTGGCGGCTCATGGCATTGCGGTATTGATGATCTGCGATGAAATTGAAGAAGCGTGGTATCAAAGCCACCGGATTTTGGTAATGCAAAAAGGTCAGATCACCCATAGCTTCCTGCCTGACAGCAGTTCTCAGGCCAGGATTGCGGAGGTGGTAAATGGCTGAACTGAAAAAACGCCATGAATTCTGGCTGGCATTACTGATTGTGGTGCTGTTTGTTGGCCTTGCCTGGCGCAGCGACGAGTTTCTGACATTCGGTAATTTGTACGATCTCGCCAATAACTATGCCATGTTGACTATTCTCGCCTGTGGTTTGTTTGTGGTGTTAATTTCCGGTGGGATTGATATTTCGTTTCCGGCAATGACCATCATTGCGCAATACGGCATGGTGCTGTTGCTGCAAAAAATTGGTGGCAACTTTGCTGTCGCGTTTGCCCTGGCGGGCGGCATCGGCATTTTACTTGGCTTAATAAACGCCTTACTGGTTAATCGCCTACGGGTGCCGTCTATCATCATCACTATCTCGACGCTGAATATTTTCTATGGCCTGCTGTTATGGTTGAGTAAAGGTGTGTGGCTGTACGACTTTCCGCCGTGGTTTGAGCAGGGGGTTATGTTGTTCAAGTACACCGATGCTGATGGCTATGACTATGGCCTTGGTCTGCCGCTGATCGCCATGATTACGGTGGTGCTGCTAACAGCGTTTATCATGAATTTCACCAGTGTAGGGCGCAAAATTTATGCCCTTGGCGGGAACCGCGAATCAGCCAGTCGCATCGGCTTTAGCGTGCTGAAACTGCAACTTTTCGTCTACGGCTATATGGGATTGATGTCTGGTGCTGCGGGTGTAGTGCAGTCGTGGACGGTGATGACTGTCGCCCCCGATTCTCTTCTGGGTTATGAGCTGACAGTACTGGCTGCGGTGGTGCTTGGCGGCACTAGTTTGCTCGGCGGGCGCGGCACGTTAACCGGTACTTTGCTCGGCGTGGTGTTGTTGGCAGTGATGCAAAACGGGCTAAATTTATTGGGAGTCTCGTCTTACTGGCAAACATTGATCACCGGCATCATCATCGTTGCCAGCATTAGTGCCACGGCGTGGAGTCAGCATCAGAACCGGAGTCTGCTATGAAAAAATCGTGGCGTAACAACGTTGAGTTTTACTTGATCGGCCTGCTGGTGCTAACTGTTGCAGCCTTCAGCATTACTATGCCGGAGATTTTCTGGTCGATAAGTAATTTCCAGTCCGTCGCTTCGCAAATGCCCGTGCTGGGCATTCTGGCGTTGGCTATGGCGGTGACCATGCTTTGCGGTGGCATTAACTTGTCAATTATAGCCACTGCTAACGCCTGTTCACTGGTGATGGCGTGGGTGGCGACTCAGTATCCACCGGGTATTGCTACGGTTGTCGCTACGCTGCTGGCGGGCGCTGGCGCGGCGGTGATAATCGGTTTATGTAACGGCGTATTGATTGCTGGTATTCGAGTGTCGCCAATTCTTGCAACGCTTGGGATGATGACGTTGCTCAAAGGGGTAAATATTCTGGTGACAGGCGGTAGCGCCATTGCCAATTATCCCTCATGGGTGCTGTGGTTGAATCATGCACAGTGGTTCGGTATTCCGCTACCGATGTGGTTGTTTGCCGCAGTGGCGCTGGGGCTGTGGATATTGCTGGAGAAAACGCCACTCGGTAAATCCATTTATCTGATTGGTTCTAACGAACGAGCAACACTTTACTCCGGTATTAACACTCGTCGGGTGCTGATATGGGTGTATGTCATTTCCGCCTTGCTTTGTGCGGTAGCGGCATTTTTGATGATGTCGAAACTCAACTCGGCTAAGGCCTCTTATGGCGAATCGTACTTGCTGGTGTCAATCCTCGCGGCAGTACTCGGCGGGGTTAATCCGGACGGCGGCAGCGGGCGGATAATTGGTATGGTGCTGGCGCTGTTTCTTCTGCAAATTATTGAAAGCGGCTTCAATATTCTCGGTATAAGCCCCTACCTGACGATGGCCTTATGGGGAACGTTGCTGCTCTGTTTCATTCAGGCTCGCGGCATGTTGGGGCTGGATCGGGTGGTTTAAATATTGGCTATATTCAATGGACGCGTTTTGCCGCGATGACATATCAGGCATCGCCAAATACACATAGCTAATCAGGAGTAAACACAATGAAGATCAAAGCTGTTGGTGCATATTCCGCTAAACAACCACTTGAACCGATGGATATCACCCGGCGTGAACCGGGACCGCATGATGTCAAAATTGAAATCGCTTACTGTGGCGTCTGCCATTCCGATATCCACCAGGTCCGTTCCGAGTGGGCGGGGACGGTTTATCCCTGCGTGCCGGGCCATGAAATTGTAGGGCGCGTGGTAGCTGTTGGTGATCAGGTAGAAAAATATGCGCCGGGCGATCTGGTTGGTGTCGGCTGCATTGTCGACAGTTGTAAACATTGCGAAGAGTGTGAAGACGGGCTGGAAAACTACTGTGATCACATGACCGGCACCTATAACTCGCCGACGCCGGACGAACCGGGCCATACTCTGGGCGGCTACTCACAACAGATCGTCGTTCATGAGCGATATGTTCTGCGTATTCGTCACCCGCAAGAGCAGCTGGCGGCGGTGGCTCCTTTGTTGTGTGCAGGGATCACCACATACTCGCCGCTACGTCACTGGCAGGCCGGGCCGGGTAAAAAAGTGGGCGTGGTCGGCATCGGCGGTCTGGGACATATGGGGATCAAGCTGGCCCACGCGATGGGGGCGCATGTGGTGGCATTTACCACTTCTGAGTCAAAACGCGAAGCGGCAACAGCCCTGGGGGCCGATGAAGTTGTTAACTCACGCAATGCCGATGAGATGGCGGCTCATCTGAAGAGTTTCGATTTCATTTTGAATACAGTAGCTGCGCCACATAATCTCGACGATTTTACTACCTTGCTGAAGCGTGATGGCACCATGACGCTGGTTGGTGCGCCTGCGACACCGCATAAATCACCGGAAGTTTTCAACCTGATCATGAAACGCCGTGCGATAGCCGGTTCTATGATTGGCGGCATTCCAGAAACACAGGAGATGCTCGATTTTTGCGCCGAACATGGCATCGTGGCTGATATAGAGATGATTCGGGCCGATCAAATTAATGAAGCCTATGAGCGAATGCTGCGTGGTGATGTGAAATATCGTTTTGTTATCGATAATCGCACACTAACAGACTGAAAAAATTAATAAATACCCTGTGGTTTAACATATTAACTTCGCTCTCCACTTAACTTTTTAGTTAAGGAGAGCGAAATAATATCAAAGTAGCAGTAAAACCTATAACGTAAATTCAAATTGTTAAATTAACTCCCTCCAGTACACAATACTTCACACGTTCGTTATGAGCGATTTCTGATAGTGCCTGGTTTAATCAGGGCTTTATTATCTGCGACGTTTATTTTTATTTAAGAGAGATCGCGATGATATCATTAAAAGCTCCGCACAATAATTTGATGCCATATACGCAACAAAGCATACTTAATACGGTTAAAAACAATCAGTTATCAGAGGATATCAAAAGCTCCCTGGTCTCCTGTGTCGATATATTCAAGGTTTTGATTAAACAATATTATTATTATCCTTATGATTGTCGTGATGATTTAGTCGATGACGACAAACTCATTCATCTCATGGCTGCCGTACGAGACTGTGAGTGGTCAGACGATAACGCACTCACCATAAATGTGCAGTTTAATGATTTCCCTGGGTTTTATGACTGGATGGATTACCCTGATCACCCGGTTAAGTTTGTTTTTCGCATACTTGAAAATCAAAAAGGGACAGTTTGGGTATATGACCAGGATGATGCGTTTCTTGATATTAAAGCAAATGTGCAGGCTGGACGCTTTACCGGGCTTAAGAAATTAGTGCAGTTTATCGATTCAGTGCGAACAGATTGCAAATGTATTCTTCTTGAACACCATATGCCTTTGCTGAGACTTTTCCCTAAAGGGAAAGAGTGTATGCATGTGGAAAAATGGCTTCGCGAAATGTCGTCTATCCCGGAGACCGACGCGCCCATTAAGCAGGCGCTTGCGCATGGATTATTATTACACTTAAAAAATATCTACCCTGTTTTTCCTGAATCACTGGTGATGTTATTGCTCTCTGTTCTGGACGTAAAAACATACAGAGATGATGCGCGATTAAATCAATGGATATCTAATAGAGTGCAGGAATTAGGTGACAGATATTATCCTGTAAATAAGCACGTTAAAATCCGCTACACTCTTTAGTTCAGAAAGGGTTCCACCTGCGAGTTGTTATTCCACCAGAGAGTGAATCGCAAAGCAGGTGATCATTTCATCTGTATATCCGTATGCCAAATGGCATTCCACCGCCTTTTTCGCCGATATTTTGTTGTGATCGGCGACACTTCGCTTAAAAAAGCATCAGCAGTGGTTTCGCAGCTATACGGTGTATAAAAAATGATCTCATGCAGATGTTTTGTGAATGTGTGGGTTGACATTCATATTAAAAAAATCATAATTCCATCATGTTTGTGTGGGGTCTTTTCTGTATCTTACGCATCGCACTCAAGCCTGACAGAAAATATGCTGTAAGGCTCATATCAAAAACCGCCATTAGCTCATCAGGAAGAGCAGACGACAACCAGGATTGTTGTATGGTACGGGGTTCGAGGCCTCGATGGCGGTCCAACTTTTCATAACTCTTCTGAATCAGCTCCCCTTATTATCATCCCTGCAAAGTGGAACATTACCATTGTTTGGCTATTCAGGACGGGTCAGACCAATGAAAAAAGCCCACACAGGGGAGAGTGGGCTGAAATGGGAAGCTAAAGACTCAAGTAAACTTATCGGAAATAAGGACCACGCATTACGGGGGCTATCATCGCCGATGGTCGGGATTCGGCAAATCAGGTTGATTACGTAGAGAGTAAATTATCTGCTCACCGCTGCGTCACCCCTTCGTAAATCAGGCGTAGCGCGAATACACCAATAATTGCACCAATAACCCGACTGGCAACGCGTTGCATACGCCCATAAGCACGACGCACTGCGGGCAAAGAAAACGCCTGACTAAGAAAAACGCGCCAGATAACTGATGCGAGCACAATCCCCGCCCAGGCCATTAAACGTGCCCATGTTGGTGTTTCGGCATTTAATGTTACTGAGAAAATACTGATAAAAAATAAAACGGTTTGCGGGTTAGAGAGATCGGTAATTAATCCGCGGCGAAAAAAGACATACCAGGGGGCGTTAATCGGTTGTTGTAGTGTGCTCATTTGCGGTGTTGACTGGCGGCGCATGCTGCACCACGCAAACCATAAGAGATAAGCGCCGCCAACGATTCTGATAAGCGAAAAAATCTCCTCACACTGCGTAATTAGCGTTGCAAGACCAAACAAACCCAACCCGGAATAAAATGCATCGCCCAACGCCACGCCCAGCCCGGTCAGCACCCCTGCGCGTCGACCGGAAGCCAGGCTGGTTTGTACTACCACAAAGAGATTGGCTCCCGGATTAAAAAAAGTAATCACGAACAGTCCTACGGTCAGATAAACGGCGTGCAAAGGATCCATAGTGATTTCATCCATAAATAAGTGAAGTAACTTCATCATATTTCTACCAAAAATAATCGGGTGCGAGAGAGATCACAAAGTGTCTTATTTCCGGTTACTGGCGTTTATGCGCTGACTGAACTAATTATTAATCAACCCAATAATGTGGGTGGGTGATAGTGTGATAACAACTCTGGAGCCGTAATATGAAAATAATCTCTAAAATGTTAGTCGGTGCGTTAGCGTTTGCCGTTACCAATGTTTATGCCGCTGAATTGATGACCAAAGCGGAATTTGAAAAAGTTGAATCGCAGTATGAAAAAATAGGTGATATTTCAACCAGTAATGAAATGTCGACTGCAGATGCAAAAGAAGATTTAATCAAAAAAGCCGATGAAAAAGGGGCTGATGTGTTGGTACTGACCTCTGGTCAAACTGACAATAAGATTCACGGCACGGCAAATATTTATAAGAAGAAGTAATTCTGAAACCTATGTAAACATCCCCGATGCGTAAGTTTATCGGTGATCATCATCTATTGAAATTTATGCCGGATAAAGCGTTCGCGCTGCATTCGGCAGTTCAGTTTTTCAGCCGCCGCCAGAACGTCGTCCGGCTTATGCCTAAATAATTCGCCGCTGCTGTTTTATCGCCTTTAAATTTCTCCAGTGCCTGTTGTGGTGTCAGTAAGCGTGGAGCGGGAATTTTCGCCGACTCGCGCGCCAGCTCCGGCAGTAGCAGCTGCAAAAACTGCGGCGTTAAATCCGGCGTCGGTTCCACACTTAAAAACAGCGCCAGTCGCTCCATCATATTGCGCAGTTCACGAATATTGCCCGGCCAGTCGTAGTGCACCAGCACGGTTTCGCTTGCCTGTAATCCCTGGCGTAATGCGGCAGAAAACGGGGCGGAGAGCGCCGCCAGAGACACTTTCAAAAAGCTTTCCGCCAGCGGCAGAATATCCGTCACCCGCTCGCGCAGTGGTGGCAATTGCAGACGCAAAATACTCAGCCGATAAAACAGATCACGGCGAAACTGCCCTTGCCGCATATCTTCTTCCAGATTGCAGTGAGTGGCGCTAATGACCCGCACATCTACCGGAACAGGCTGATGCCCGCCGACGCGGGTGACCTCTTTTTCTTCCAGTACCCGCAGCAGCCGAGTCTGCAACGGCAGCGGCATTTCGCCAATCTCATCCAGAAACAGCGTACCGCCGTGGGCAATTTCGAACAGCCCGGCGCGACCTCCACGTCGCGAGCCGGTGAACGCCCCTTCCTCATAGCCAAACAGCTCTGCTTCCAGCAGCGATTCGGCAATCGCCCCGCAGTTGACGGCAACAAACGGATGCGACTTTTTGCCCTGTCGCGCATCGTGGCGGGCAAAATATTCCCGATGAATCGCCTGGGCTGCCAGTTCTTTGCCCGTCCCCGTTTCCCCTTCAATTAACACCGCCGCACTGGAGCGGGCATACAGCAAAATAGTCTGCCGCACCTGTTCCATCTGTGGTGATTGACCGAGCATATCGCCCAGCACGTAACGAGTACGCAGGGCGTTACGGGTGGCATCGTGAGTGTTATGGCGTAACGACATGCGCGTCATATCCAGCGCATCGCTGAACGCCTGGCGCACGGTGGCGGCGGAATAGATAAAAATTCCGGTCATTCCGGCTTCTTCTGCCAAATCGGTAATCAGCCCTGCGCCGACCACCGCTTCGGTGCCGTTAGCTTTTAGCTCGTTAATCTGCCCGCGTGCGTCTTCCTCGGTAATGTAGCTACGTTGGTCGAGGCGCAAATTAAAGGTTTTTTGAAACGCCACCAGCGCCGGAATAGTTTCCTGATAAGTCACAACGCCGATAGAAGAGGTGAGTTTTCCGGCTTTTGCCAGTGCCTGTAACACATCGTAGCCGCTCGGTTTAATCAAAATAACTGGCACTGACAGGCGGCTTTTCAGGTACGCGCCGTTAGAGCCAGCAGCGATGATGGCGTCGCAGCGTTCGCTAGCCAGTTTCTTGCGGATGTAGGTCACCGCTTTTTCAAAGCCAAGCTGGATAGGGGTAATGTTCGCCAGATGATCAAACTCGAGGCTGATATCGCGAAACAGCTCGAACAGGCGCGTTACAGATACCGTCCAGATAACCGGTTTGTCGTCATTCAGCCGTGGTGGATGTGCCATAGCGCACCGCAAAGTTAAGAAACCGAATATTGGGTTTAGTCTTGTTTCATAATTGTTGCAATGAAACGCGGTGAAACATTGCCTGAAACGTTAACTGAAACGCATATTTGCGGATTACTTCATGACTATATTGCTAACAAATTGAAATTAAACATTTAATTTTATTAAGGCAATTGTGGCACACCCCTTGCTTTGTGTTTATCAACGCAAATAACAAGTTGATAACAAAGGATGGGCTATGTCTCTACACTCTCCAGGTAAAGCGTTTCGCGCTGCACTGACTAAAGAAAATCCATTGCAGATTGTCGGCACCATCAACGCTAACCATGCGCTGCTGGCGCAGCGTGCCGGATATCAGGCGATTTATCTCTCCGGCGGTGGCGTGGCGGCAGGGTCGCTGGGGCTGCCCGATCTCGGTATTTCTACTCTTGATGACGTGCTGACAGATATTCGCCGTATCACCGACGTTTGTTCGCTGCCGCTGCTGGTGGATGCGGATATCGGTTTTGGTTCTTCTGCTTTTAACGTGGCGCGCACCGTGAAATCGATGATTAAAGCCGGTGCGGCAGGATTGCATATTGAAGATCAGGTTGGTGCAAAACGCTGTGGTCATCGCCCGAATAAAGCGATCGTCTCGAAAGAGGAGATGGTGGATCGGATCCGCGCGGCGGTGGATGCGAAAACCGATCCTGATTTTGTGATCATGGCGCGCACCGATGCGCTGGCGGTAGAGGGGCTGGATGCGGCGATTGAGCGTGCGCAGGCCTATGTTGAAGCGGGTGCCGAGATGTTGTTCCCGGAGGCGATTACCGAACTCGCCATGTACCGCCAGTTTGCCGATGCGGTGCAGGTGCCGATCCTCGCTAACATCACCGAATTTGGCGCAACACCGCTGTTTACCACCGACGAATTACGCAGCGCCCATGTCGCAATGGCGCTGTACCCACTTTCAGCGTTCCGCGCCATGAACCGCGCCGCTGAGCATGTCTACAACGTCCTGCGTCAGGAAGGGACGCAGAAAAGCGTCATCGACACCATGCAGACCCGCAACGAGCTGTACGAAAGCATCAACTACTACCAGTACGAAGAGAAGCTCGACGACCTGTTTGCCCGTAGCCAGGCGAAATAAAACACAACGAAAAATATCTCGACCCTACAAATGACGAGGACAACATGAGCGACACAACGATCCTGCAAAACAGTACCCATGTCATTAAACCGAAAAAATCTGTGGCACTATCCGGCGTTCCGGCGGGCAATACGGCGCTCTGCACCGTGGGTAAAAGCGGCAACGACCTGCATTACCGCGGCTACGATATTCTTGATCTGGCGGAACATTGCGAATTTGAAGAAGTGGCGCACCTGCTGATCCACGGCAAACTGCCGACCCGTGACGAACTCGCCGCCTACAAAACGAAACTGAAAGCCCTGCGCGGTTTACCAGCTAACGTGCGTACCGTGCTGGAAGCCTTACCCGCGGCGTCGCACCCGATGGATGTTATGCGCACCGGCGTCTCCGCGCTCGGTTGCACGCTGCCAGAAAAAGAGGGTCATACCGTCTCTGGCGCGCGGGATATTGCCGACAAACTGCTGGCGTCACTTAGCTCGATTCTTCTCTACTGGTATCACTACAGCCACAACGGCGAACGCATCCAGCCGGAAACCGATGACGACTCCATCGGCGGTCACTTCCTGCATCTGCTGCACGGCGAAAAGCCATCGCAAAGCTGGGAAAAGGCGATGCATATTTCGCTGGTGCTGTACGCCGAACACGAGTTTAACGCCTCCACCTTTACCAGCCGGGTGATTGCGGGCACCGGCTCTGATATGTATTCCGCGATTATTGGCGCGATTGGTGCACTGCGCGGGCCGAAGCACGGCGGGGCGAATGAAGTGTCGCTGGAGATCCAGCAACGCTACGAAACGCCGGACGAAGCCGAAGCCGATATCCGCAAGCGGGTGGAAAACAAAGAAGTGGTCATTGGTTTTGGTCATCCGGTTTATACCATCGCCGACCCGCGTCATCAGGTGATCAAACGCGTGGCGAAGCAGCTCTCGCAGGAAGGCGGCTCGCTGAAGATGTACAACATCGCCGATCGCCTGGAAACGGTGATGTGGGAAACGAAAAAGATGTTCCCCAATCTCGACTGGTTCTCCGCTGTTTCCTACAACATGATGGGCGTTCCCACCGAGATGTTCACACCACTGTTTGTTATCGCCCGTCTCACTGGCTGGGCGGCGCACATTATCGAACAACGTCAGGACAACAAAATTATCCGTCCTTCCGCCAATTATGTTGGACCGGAAGACCGCCAGTTTGTCGCGCTGGATAAGCGCCAGTAAACCTCTACGAATAACAATAAGGAAACGTACCCAATGTCAGCTCAAATCAACAACATCCGCCCGGAATTTGATCGTGAAATCGTTGATATCGTCGATTACGTCATGAACTACGAAATCAGCTCCAGAGTGGCCTACGATACCGCCCATTACTGCCTGCTCGACACTCTCGGCTGCGGTCTGGAAGCTCTCGAATACCCGGCCTGTAAAAAACTGCTGGGGCCAATTGTTCCTGGCACCGTCGTCCCTAACGGCGTGCGCGTCCCCGGAACTCAGTTCCAGCTCGACCCCGTCCAGGCGGCATTTAACATCGGCGCGATGATCCGTTGGCTCGATTTCAACGATACCTGGCTGGCGGCGGAGTGGGGCCATCCTTCCGACAACCTCGGCGGCATTCTGGCAACGGCGGACTGGCTTTCGCGCAACGCGGTCGCCAGCGGCAAAGCGCCGTTGACCATGAAACAGGTGCTGACCGCAATGATCAAAGCCCATGAAATTCAGGGCTGCATCGCGCTGGAAAACTCCTTTAACCGCGTCGGCCTCGACCACGTTCTGTTAGTGAAAGTGGCTTCCACCGCCGTGGTCGCCGAAATGCTCGGCCTGACCCGCGAGGAAATCCTCAACGCTGTTTCGCTGGCGTGGGTGGACGGTCAGTCGCTGCGCACCTATCGCCATGCGCCGAACACCGGCACGCGTAAATCCTGGGCGGCGGGCGATGCCACTTCCCGCGCGGTACGTCTGGCACTGATGGCGAAAACGGGCGAAATGGGTTACCCGTCAGCCCTGACTGCGCCTGTGTGGGGCTTCTACGACGTCTCCTTCAAAGGTGAGTCGTTCCGCTTCCAGCGCCCGTACGGTTCTTACGTGATGGAAAATGTGCTGTTCAAAATCTCCTTCCCGGCGGAGTTCCACTCCCAGACGGCAGTTGAAGCAGCGATGACGCTCTATGAACAGATGCAGGCAGCAGGCAAAACGGCGGCAGATATCGAAAAAGTGACCATTCGCACCCACGAAGCCTGTATTCGCATCATCGACAAAAAAGGACCGCTCAATAACCCGGCAGACCGCGATCACTGCATTCAGTACATGGTGGCGATCCCGCTGCTGTTCGGATGCTTAACGGCGGCAGATTACGAGGACAACGTTGCGCAAGATAAACGCATTGACGCCCTGCGCGAGAAGATCAATTGCTTTGAAGATCCGGCGTTTACCGCTGACTACCACGACCCGGAAAAACGCGCCATCGCCAATGCCATAACCCTTGAGTTCACCGACGGCACACGATTTGAAGAAGTGGTGGTGGAGTACCCAATTGGTCATGCTCGCCGCCGTCAGGATGGTATTCCGAAACTGGTCGATAAATTCAAAATCAATCTCGCGCGCCAGTTCCCGACTCGCCAACAGCAGCGCATTCTGGAGGTTTCTCTCGACAGAGCTCGCCTGGAACAGATGCCGGTCAATGAGTATCTCGACCTGTACGTCATTTAAGCAAACAGCGGTAAGGCGTAAGTTCAACAGGAGAGCATTATGTCTTTTAGCGAATTTTATCAGCGTTCGATTAACGAACCGGAGCAGTTCTGGGCCGAGCAGGCCCGGCGTATTGACTGGCAGACGCCCTTTACGCAAACGCTCGATCACAGCAATCCGCCGTTTGCCCGTTGGTTTTGTGAAGGCCGAACCAACTTGTGCCACAACGCTATCGACCGCTGGCTGGAGAAACAGCCAGAGGCGCTGGCGCTGATTGCCGTCTCTTCGGAAACAGAAGAAGAGCGCACCTTTACCTTCCGCCAGTTACATGACGAAGTGAATGCGGTGGCCTCAATGCTGCGCTCGCTGGGTGTGCAGCGCGGCGATCGGGTGCTGGTGTATATGCCGATGATTGCCGAAGCACATATTACTCTGCTGGCTTGCGCGCGCATTGGCGCTATTCACTCGGTGGTGTTTGGGGGATTTGCCTCGCACAGCGTGGCGGCGCGAATTGATGATGCTAAACCGGTGCTGATTGTCTCGGCTGATGCCGGAGCGCGCGGTGGCAAAATCATTCCTTATAAAAAATTGCTCGACGATGCGATAAGTCAGGCGCAGCACCAGCCACGCCATGTTTTGCTGGTGGATCGCGGGCTGGCGAAAATGGCACGCGTCAGCGGGCGGGATGTCGATTTCGCGTCGTTGCGCCATCAACACATCGGCGCGCGGGTACCGGTGGCGTGGCTGGAATCCAACGAAACCTCCTGCATTCTCTACACCTCCGGCACGACCGGCAAACCTAAAGGCGTGCAGCGTGACGTTGGCGGATATGCGGTGGCGCTGGCGACCTCGATGGACACCATTTTTGGCGGCAAAGCGGGCGGTGTGTTCTTTTGTGCTTCGGATATCGGCTGGGTGGTGGGGCATTCGTATATCGTCTACGCGCCGCTGCTGGCGGGGATGGCGACTATCGTTTACGAAGGATTACCGACCTGGCCGGACTGCGGCGTGTGGTGGAAAATCGTCGAGAAATATCAGGTTAGCCGCATGTTCTCAGCGCCGACCGCCATTCGCGTGCTGAAAAAATTCCCTACCGCTGAAATTCGCAAACACGATCTCTCGTCGCTGGAAGTGCTCTATCTGGCTGGAGAACCGCTGGACGAGCCGACCGCCAGTTGGGTGAGCAATACGCTGGATGTGCCGGTCATCGACAACTACTGGCAGACCGAATCCGGCTGGCCGATTATGGCGATTGCTCGCGGTCTGGACGACAGGCCGACGCGTCTGGGAAGCCCCGGCGTGCCGATGTATGGCTATAACGTGCAGTTGCTCAATGAAGTCACCGGCGAACCGTGCGGCGTCAACGAGAAAGGGATGCTGGTGGTGGAAGGGCCGCTGCCGCCGGGGTGTATTCAGACCATTTGGGGCGACGACGACCGCTTTGTGAAGACGTACTGGTCGCTGTTTTCCCGTCCGGTGTACGCCACTTTTGACTGGGGTATCCGCGATGCTGACGGTTATCACTTTATTCTCGGGCGCACTGACGATGTGATTAACGTTGCCGGGCATCGGCTGGGGACGCGCGAGATTGAAGAGAGTATCTCCAGTCATCCGGGCGTTGCCGAAGTGGCGGTGGTTGGGGTGAAAGATGCGCTGAAAGGGCAGGTGGCGGTGGCGTTTGTCATTCCGAAAGAGAGCGACAGTCTGGAAGACCGTGAGGTGGCGCACTCGCAAGAGAAGGCGATTATGGCGCTGGTGGACAGCCAGATTGGCAACTTTGGCCGCCCGGCGCACGTCTGGTTTGTCTCGCAATTGCCGAAAACGCGATCCGGAAAAATGCTGCGCCGCACGATCCAGGCGATTTGTGAAGGACGCGATCCTGGGGATCTGACGACCATTGATGATCCTGCGTCATTGGATCAGATCCGCCAGGCGATGGAAGAGTAGGTTGTTGTCGGATGCGTCGCGTGGCGCATTCGACACCATGCGCCGATGCCAGATGCGACGCTGACGCGTCTTATCATACCTACCCACTGTTTTTACACCGATAATTTTTCCCCCACCTTTTTGCACTCATTCATATAAAAAATATATTTCCCCACGAAAACGATTGCTTTTTATCTTCAGATGAATAGAATGCGGCGGATTTTTTGGGTTTCAAACAGCAAAAAGGGGGAATTTCGTGTCGCAAGATAACAACTTTAGCCAGGGGCCAGTCCCGCAGTCGGCGCGGAAAGGGGTATTGGCATTGACGTTCGTCATGCTGGGATTAACCTTCTTTTCCGCCAGTATGTGGACCGGCGGCACTCTCGGAACCGGTCTTAGCTATCATGATTTCTTCCTCGCAGTCCTCATCGGTAATCTTCTCCTCGGTATTTACACTTCATTTCTTGGTTACATTGGCGCAAAAACCGGCCTGACCACTCATCTTCTTGCTCGCTTCTCGTTTGGTGTTAAAGGCTCATGGCTGCCTTCACTGCTGCTGGGCGGCACTCAGGTTGGCTGGTTTGGCGTTGGCGTGGCGATGTTTGCCATTCCGGTGGGCAAGGCAACTGGGCTGGATATTAATTTGCTGATTGCCGTTTCCGGTTTACTGATGACCGTCACCGTCTTCTTTGGCATTTCGGCGCTGACGGTTCTTTCGGTCATTGCAGTTCCGGCTATCGCCTGTCTTGGCGGTTATTCCGTGTGGCTGGCCGTTAACGGCATGGGCGGCCTGGACGCATTAAAAGCGGTCGTTCCCGCACAACCGTTAGATTTCAATGTCGCGCTGGCGCTGGTTGTGGGGTCATTTATCAGTGCGGGCACGCTCACCGCTGACTTTGTCCGGTTTGGTCGTAATGCCAAACTGGCGGTGCTGGTGGCGATGGTGGCCTTTTTCCTCGGCAACTCGTTGATGTTTATTTTCGGTGCAGCGGGCGCGGCGGCACTGGGGATGGCGGATATCTCTGATGTGATGATTGCTCAGGGTCTGCTGCTGCCTGCGATTGTGGTGCTGGGGCTGAATATCTGGACCACCAACGATAACGCGCTCTATGCGTCGGGCTTAGGTTTCGCCAACATTACCGGGATGTCGAGCAAAACCCTTTCGGTAATCAACGGTATTATCGGTACGGTCTGCGCACTATGGCTGTATAACAATTTTGTCGGCTGGCTGACCTTCCTTTCGGCAGCTATTCCTCCGGTAGGGGGCGTGATCATCGCTGACTATCTGATGAACCGTCGCCGCTATGAGCACTTTGCGACCACGCGTATGATGAGTGTCAATTGGGTGGCGATTCTGGCGGTCGCCTTGGGGATTGCCGCAGGCCACTGGTTACCGGGTATTGTTCCGGTCAACGCGGTATTAGGTGGCGCGCTGAGCTATCTGATCCTTAACCCGATTTTGAATCGTAAAACGACAGCAGCAATGACGCATGTGGAGGCTAACAGTGTCGAATAACGCTTTACAAACAATTATTAACGCCCGGTTACCAGGCAAAGAGGGGCTGTGGCAGATTCATCTGCTGGACGGAAAAATCAGCGCCATTGATGCGCAATCCGGCGTGATGCCCGTAACTGAAAACAGCCTGGATGCCGAACAAGGTTTAGTTATACCGCCGTTTGTGGAGCCGCATATTCACCTGGACACCACGCAAACCGCCGGACAACCGAACTGGAATCAGTCCGGCACGCTGTTTGAAGGCATTGAACGCTGGGCCGAGCGCAAAGCGTTATTAACCCATGACGATGTGAAACAACGCGCATGGCAAACGCTGAAATGGCAGATTGCCAACGGCATTCAGCATGTACGTACCCATGTCGATGTTTCGGATGCAACGCTGACCGCGCTGAAAGCAATGCTGGAAGTGAAGCAGGAAGTCGCGCCGTGGATTGATCTGCAAATCGTCGCCTTCCCGCAGGAAGGGATTTTGTCGTATCCCAACGGTGAAGCGTTGCTGGAAGAGGCGTTACGCTTAGGGGCAGACGTAGTGGGGGCGATTCCGCATTTTGAATTTACCCGTGAATACGGCGTGGAGTCGCTGCATAAAACCTTCGCCCTGGCGCAAAAATACGACCGTCTCATCGACGTTCACTGTGATGAGATCGATGACGAACAGTCGCGCTTTGTCGAAACCGTTGCTGCCCTGGCGCACCGTGAAGGCATGGGCGCGCGAGTCACCGCCAGCCACACCACGGCAATGCACTCCTATAACGGGGCGTATACCTCACGCCTGTTCCGCTTGCTGAAAATGTCCGGTATTAACTTTGTCGCCAACCCGCTGGTCAATATTCATCTGCAAGGACGTTTCGATACGTATCCAAAACGTCGCGGCATCACGCGCGTTAAAGAGATGCAGGAGTCCGGCATTAACGTCTGCTTTGGTCACGATGATGTCTTCGATCCGTGGTATCCGCTGGGAACGGCAAATATGCTGCAAGTGCTGCATATGGGGCTGCATGTTTGCCAGCTGATGGGCTACGGGCAGATTAACGATGGCCTGAATTTAATCACCCACCACAGTGCCAGGACGTTGAATTTGCAGGATTACGGCATTGCCGCCGGAAACAGCGCCAACCTGATTATCCTGCCGGCTGAAAATGGGTTTGACGCGCTGCGCCGTCAGGTTCCGGTGCGCTATTCGGTACGTGGCGGTAAGGTGATTGCCAGCACCCAACCAGCACAAACCACCGTATATCTGGAGCAGCCAGAAGCCATCGATTACAAACGGTAATTTCCTCTGCGTTGAAGAGCCACTGACCTGTGTCAGTGGCTACCGTGATTCATGCCCGCCAACATCCGCACATTCTTCCAACGCCATGTGTAAAAATGCCTTCGCGGCGGCTGTCTGCCAGCTATTTTTCCGCCGCAACAAAACCGCCGTTCTCTCCAGTAACGGTGGGGCAAGGGAAATCGCTTTAAGCCCGTCATGTTGTGTGGCAATCGCTGCTGGTAACAATGTGGAAAGGGAAGTGCGGCGAATCAACTCCAGAACCGCGCTAATTGAGTTCGCCTCAATGACCACCTGTGGATGTAGCCCCGCTTTCTCGCAGTAGTGGTCAATTTGCTCTCTGGTGGCAAATTCCGCGCTGAGCAGGACCAGTTTTTCATCATGCAAGCGACTCAACGCCACCTGTTCACAGGCAGCCAGCGGATGATGTTGCGCCACGACTAACGCTAAACTTTCTGTCAGTAAAGGAATTGCCTCCAGCTCCGGCGAATGCACAGGCGCGAAGGCAATCCCAACGTCCAACTCGTCGCGACAAAGCAGATCTTCGATTTTCTCCTGCGACATTTCCTGTAGCTGGAGCGTGATGCCGGGGTAGCGCGCATAGAAATCCGCCATTAAAGGGCCGATAAAGTAGCTTGTAAAGGTGGGAGTGACGGCGATACGCAGCGATCCTCGCGTCAGATCGGCAACATCATGAATCGCCCGTTTACCCGCCCCCAGTTCCTGTAACGCCCGGCTGGCGTACTGTCGCCAGACTTCTCCTGCATCAGTGAGACGAATCGTTCGCCCACTACGGTCAAACAGCGGCACGCCTAAACTTTCCTCTAACTGGCGAATCTGCTGGGAAAGTGCTGGCTGGGAGACGTGCAACGCACTGGCTGCACGGGTGAAGCTGCCATGTTCAGCCACGGCAAGAAAATAATTGATATGTCGAGAGAGCATTCGCCAACCTATAAGTAAATCCAATAGAATTCATCATAAATGAGACTTTTACCTTATGACAATCGGCGAGTAGTCTGCCTCTCATTCCAGAGACAGACAGAGGTTAACGGTGAAAGAGATTATTGATGGATTCCTTAAATTCCAGCGCGAGGCATTTCCGAAGCGGGAAGCCTTGTTTAAACAGCTGGCGACACAGCAAAGCCCGCGCACCCTTTTTATCTCCTGCTCCGACAGCCGTCTGGTCCCTGAGCTGGTGACGCAACGTGAGCCTGGCGATCTGTTCGTTATTCGCAACGCGGGCAATATCGTCCCTTCCTACGGGCCGGAACCCGGTGGCGTTTCTGCTTCGGTGGAGTACGCCGTCGCTGCGCTTCGGGTATCTGACATTGTGATTTGCGGTCATTCCAACTGTGGCGCGATGACCTCCATTGCCAGCTGTCAGTGCATGGACCATATGTCTGCCGTCTCCCACTGGCTGCGTTATGCCGATTCAGCCCGCGTCGTTAATGAGGCGCGCCCGCATCCCGATTTACCGTCAAAAGCTGCGGCGATGGTACGTGAAAACGTCATTGCTCAGTTGGCTAATTTGCAAACTCATCCATCGGTGCGCCTGGCGCTCGAAGAGGGGCGGATCGCCCTGCACGGCTGGGTCTACGACATTGAAAGCGGCAGCATCGCAGCTTTTGACGGCGCAACCCGCCAGTTTGTGCCACTGGCCGCTAATCCTCGCGTTTGTGCCATACCGCTACGCCAACCGACCGCAGCGTAACCTTATTTTTAAACCATCAGGAGATCCACCATGATTCAGTCGCAAATTAACTGCAATATTCGTCTTGATCTTGCCGATGCCATTTTGCTCAGCAAAGCTAAAAAAGATCTCTCATTTGTCGAGATTGCCGACGGCACCGGTCTGGCAGAAGCCTTTGTAACCGCGGCTTTGCTGGGGCAGCAGGCGCTTCCTGCCGACGCCGCCCGCCTGGTCGGGGCGAAGCTGGATCTCGACGAAGACGCCATTCTACTGTTGCAGATGATTCCACTGCGTGGCTGCATTGATGACCGTATTCCAACCGACCCAACGATGTATCGTTTCTATGAAATGTTGCAGGTGTACGGCACAACCCTGAAAGCGTTGGTTCATGAGAAGTTTGGCGATGGCATTATCAGCGCGATTAACTTCAAACTCGACGTTAAGAAAGTGGCGGACCCGGAAGGTGGCGAACGTGCGGTTATTACCTTAGATGGCAAATATCTGCCGACCAAACCGTTCTGACAGCCATGCGCAACCATCAAAAGACGTTCACGATACTGCTGGTTCTGGTGCTGATTGGTCTTAATATGCGACCACTGCTCACCTCTGTTGGGCCACTGCTACCGCAATTGCGCCAGGCGAGCGGAATGAGCTTTAGTGTGGCTGCCCTGTTGACCGCTCTGCCGGTGGTCACCATGGGCGGGCTGGCGCTAGCCGGAAGCTGGCTTCATCAGCATGTCAGCGAACGTCGCAGCGTCGCCATCAGTCTGTTGCTGATTGCCGTCGGTGCATTGATGCGTGAGCTTTACCCCCAAAGTGCGCTGCTGCTTAGCAGCGCACTGCTTGGTGGGGTGGGGATCGGCATCATTCAGGCGGTGATGCCTTCGGTAATTAAGCGGCGGTTTCAGCACCGTACGCCACTGGTGATGGGGCTGTGGTCCGCGGCTCTGATGGGCGGCGGTGGCCTTGGTGCCGCCATTACGCCCTGGTTAGTTCAACATAGCGAAACCTGGTATCAAACACTCGCCTGGTGGGCGCTGCCTGCCGTTGTTGCGCTCTTTGCCTGGTGGTGGCAAAGCACCCGCGAGGTCGCCTCTTCCCACAAGACAACAACCACTTCGGTTCGCGTGGTTTTCACTCCTCGCGCGTGGACGCTGGGTGTTTACTTCGGTCTGATTAACGGTGGTTACGCCAGCCTGATTGCCTGGTTACCCGCTTTCTATATTGAGATTGGTGCCAGCGCGCAGTACAGCGGTTCCTTGCTGGCATTGATGACGCTTGGGCAAGCCGCAGGAGCTTTGCTGATGCCTGCTATGGCTCGCCATCAGGATCGGCGCAAACTTTTGATGCTGGCGCTGGCGTTACAACTGGTGGGTTTCTGCGGCTTTATCTGGCTGCCGCTGCAATTGCCGGTATTGTGGGCAATGGTGTGTGGGTTAGGTCTGGGCGGCGCATTTCCGCTCTGTTTGCTGCTGGCGCTCGATCACTCTGCGCAACCGACTATTGCTGGCAAGCTGGTGGCGTTTATGCAGGGGATCGGTTTTATCATCGCCGGGCTTGCCCCGTGGTTTTCTGGCGTGCTGCGTAGTATCAGTGGCAATTACTTGATGGACTGGGCGTTTCATGCGCTGTGCGTCGTTGGGCTGATGATCATAACCCTGCGCTTTGCACCAGCACGTTTTCCGCAGCTGTGGGTCAAAGAGGCATGATGCGACGCTTGTTTCGCCAGATAATGGAAGAGTGAATTATTGTCGGATGTGCCCAATGGCGCATCCGACATTTATTTCAGTGCTTATTTAAACTGAAGGTTCAACTTTATAATCTTTGTAATAATAGTGCTTATCCCGGTCGTTTATTTCGCGAATAACCCGGCAAGGAACGCCAGCAGCCACGACGTTTGGTGGAATGTCTTTTATGACGACACTACCCGCGCCAATAACAGAATTATCCCCGATGGTGACGCCTGGATTAATGACCACATGACTTCCGATCCAGACGTTATTGCCAATCGTTATCGGAAAAGAGTACATCTCACCGTTTTTTCTCAATTCATGGTGTACAGGGTGTCCCGTAACGGAAAGAGTAACATTGGGAGCAATCAGTACGTTATCACCGATTGTTACCGTGTAGTCATCGACAATGGTTAAATTAAAATTTGCATAAAAATTGCGGCCTATATGGATGTTGGAACCGTAAGAGAAATAGACGGGAGGTTCTATCCAGGCGTTTTCCCCTACCGTGGCAAACATATCTTTAAGCAGGCTTTCTCTTTTTTCAACTTCTGATGGATGCGAGTGATTAAACTCATACATTAACGTTTTCCCACGAAGTCTTTTTTCCGGTAAGCCTTCGCACATATCGGTAAATAGCTTGCCTGCTTTTATTCTTTCGGTCATTGGCATGTTCATTGCGATCATTCCGTCCTGATATGTTGGTCGGATAAGGCGCTCGCGCCGCATCCGACATTAATTGCTTAAGCGACTTCATTCACCTGACGACGCAGTAGAGAAAGCGGACCGGGGCCGCTAAGCGTGAACACGGAAATTAAGGTGAAGCCCAACGCCACCAGACCCAGCACCAGATAAGCGCCCTGGAAACCGATGCTTTCATACATATTGCCCGCCAGTACAGACATAAAAATCATCGCCAGTTGCTTAAAGAAGCAGAAACAGACCAGATAAATCGTCGCTGAAAAACGCACTTCAAACTGGCTGGTAATATATTTAAAGCAGCCCACCAGCAGGAACGGTACTTCAAACATATGCAGCGTTTTCAGAATAACCACTTCCAGCGCTGAGGTGGCGAACGATGAGCCAATAATACGTACAGACATAATAGTGCCAGCCAGCAGCAGGGCGTTTTTCCCACCGATGCGATTAATGATCAGTGGCGCAAAGAACATAATCGAGGCGTTAAGTAATTCGCCCATTGTCGTTACGTAGCCAAATACCCGCGTACCCTGTTCACCGGTAGCAAAGAACGAAGTAAAGAAATTAGCAAACTGTTGGTCAAAAACATCGTAGGTGCAGGAAACGCCAATAACATACAGTGACAAAAACCACAGTTTTGGCTGTCTGAACAGTTCCAGCGCCAGCTTAAGGCTAAATGCCGAATGGTTGGCACCTACCGCATTGGCAACCGTGGCGGAAGAGGGCGCATCCGTTTTGGCGAAAAAGAGCAAAACGGCGAGGATGAGTGCACAGCCAGAACCCAGCCAGAAAACAAACTGATTATTGATGGTGAACATGATGCCGACAATCGAGGCACACAGCGCCCAGCCAACACAGCCAAACATCCGCGCGCGACCAAATTCGAAATTACTGCGACGGCTGACTTTCTCGATAAATGCCTCTACTGCTGGCGCACCGGCGTTAAAACAAAAGCCAAGATAAATACCACCAACAATCGATCCTACTAAAATGTTGTATTGTAACAGTGGCCCGAAGATAAAAATAAAGAACGGCGCAAACATCACTAACATGCCGGTAATAATCCACAGCAGGTATTTGCGCAGCCCGAGTTTGTCAGAAAGCAGACCAAACAGCGGTTGGAATAATAGCGAGAACAGAGAAATAGCAGCAAAAATAATACCCGTATCACTTTTGCTGATATGGTTGATGTCATGTAGCCAAATCGGGAAAAACGGGAAGTAGGCTCCCATGATAAAAAAGTAAAAGAAAAAGAATAAACCGAACATCCAAAAGTTTGTGTTTTTTAAATAGTACATAATGGATTTCCTTACGCGAAATACGGGCAGACATGGCCTGCCCGGTTATTATTATTTTTGACACCAGACCAACTGGTAATGGTAGCGACCGGCGCTCAGCTGGAATTCCGCCGACACTGACGGGCTCCAGGAGTCGTCGCCACCAATCCCCATATGGAAACCGTCGATATTCAGCCATGTGCCTTCTTCGGCGTGCAGCAGATGGCGATGGCTGGTTTCCATCAGTTGTTGTTGGCTGTAGCGACTGATATTGAACTGGAAGTCGCCGCGCCACTGGTGTGGGCCATAATTCAATTCGCGCGTCCCGCAGCGCAGACCGTTTTCGCTCGGGAAGACGTACGGGGTATACATGTCTGACAATGGCAGATCCCAGCGGTCAAAACAGGCGGCAGTAAGGCGGTCGGGATAGTTTTCTTGCGGCCCTAATCCGAGCCAGTTTACCCGCTCTGCGACCTGCGCCAGCTGGCAGGTCAGGCCAATCCGTGCCGGATGCGGTGTATCGCTCGCTACTTCAACATCAACGGTAATCGCCATTTGACCACTACCATCAATCCGGTAGGTTTTCCGGCTGATAAATAAGGTTTTCCCCTGATGCTGCCACGCGTGAGCGGTCGTAATCAGCACCGCGTTGGCAAGTATATCTGCCGTGCACTGCAACAACGCCACTTCGGCCTGGTAATGGCCCGCCGCCTTCCAGCGTTCGACCCAGGCGTTAGGGTCAATGCGGGTCGCTTCACTTACGCCAATGTCGTTATCCAGCGGTGCGCGGGTGAACTGATCGCGCAGCGGCGTCAGCAGTTGTTTTTCATCGCCAATCCACATCTGTGAAAGAAAGCCTGACTGGCGGTTAAATTGCCAACGCTTATTACCCAGCTCGATGCAAAAATCCATTTCGCTGGTGGTCAGATGCGGGATGGCGTGGGACGCGGCGGGGAGTGTCACGCTGAGGTTTTCCGCCAGACGCCACTGCTGCCAGGCGCTGATGTGTCCGGCTTCTGACCATGCCGTCGCGTTCGGTTGCACTACGTGTACCGTAAGCCAGAGTTGTCCGGCGCTCTCCGGCTGCGGTAGTTCAGGCAGTTCAATTACCTGTTTACCTTGTGGAGCGACATCCAGAGGCACTTCACCGCTTGCCAGCGGCTTGCCATCCAGTGCCACCGTCCAGTGCAGGAGCTCGTTATCGCTATGACGGAACAGGTATTCGCTGGTCACTTCGATGGTTCGCCCGGATAAACGGAACTGGAAAAACTGCTGCTGGTGTTTTGCTTCCGTCAGCGCCGGATGCGGCGTGCGGTCGGCAAAGACCAGACCGTTCATGCAGAACTGGCGATCGTTTGGCGTATCGCCAAAATCACCGCCGTAAGCTGACCACGGGTTGCCGTTTTCATCATATTTAATCAGCGACTGATCCACCCAGTCCCAGACGAAGCCGCCCTGTAAACGGGGGTACTGACGAAATGCCTGCCAGTATTTAGCGAAGCCGCCAAGACTGTTACCCATCGCGTGGGCATATTCGCAAAGGATCAGCGGGCGCAGTTCTCCAGGCAGCGAAAGCCATTTTTTGATGGACCACTTCGGCACAGCCGGGAAGGGCTGGTCTTCATCCACGCGCGCGTACATCGGGCAAATAATATCGGTGGCCGTGGTGTCGGCTCCGCCGCCTTCATACTGCACCGGGCGGAAAGGATCGACAGATTTGATCCAGCGATACAGCGAGTCGTGATTAGCGCCGTGGCCTGATTCATTCCCCAGCGACCAGATGATCACACTCGGGTGATTACGATCGCGCTGCACCATTCGCGTTACGCGTTCGCTCATCGCTGGTAGCCAGCGCGGATCATCGGTCAGACGATTCATTGGCACCATGCCGTGGGTTTCAATATTGGCTTCATCCACCACATACAGGCCGTAGCGGTCGCACAACGTGTACCACAGCGGATGATTCGGATAATGCGAACAGCGCACGGCGTTAAAGTTGTTCTGCTTCATCAGCAGGATATCCTGCACCATCGTCTGCTCATCCATGACCTGACCATGCAGAGGATGATGCTCGTGACGGTTAACGCCGCGAATCAGCACCGGCTTGCCGTTCAGCAGCAGGAGACCATTTTCAATCCGCACTTCGCGGAAACCGACATCGCAGGCTTCTGCTTCAATCAGCGTGCCGTCGGCGGTGTGCAGTTCAACCACCGCACGATAGAGATTCGGGATTTCGGCGCTCCACAGCGCCGGGTTTTCGACGTTCAGACGTAGTGTGACGCGATCGGCATAACCACCACGCTCATCGATAATTTCACCGCCGAAAGGCGTGGTGCCGCTGGCGACCTGCGTTTCACCCTGCCACAAAGAAACCGTCACCCGCAGCTCATCGCGCAGTTCGCCGCACATCTGAACTTCTGCCTCCAGTACCGCGCGGCTGAAATCATCATTAAAGCGAGTGGCAACATGGAAATCGCTGATTTGTGTGGTCGGTTTGTGCAGCAACGAGACGTCACGGAAAATGCCGCTCATCCGCCACATATCCTGATCTTCCAGATAACTGCCGTCACTCCAGCGCAACACCATCACCGAGAGGCGGTTTTCTCCGGCGCGTAAAAATGCGCTCAGGTCAAATTCAGACGGCAAACGGCTGTCCTGGCCGTAACCGACCCAGCGCCCGTTGCACCACAGATGAAACGCCGAGTTAACACCATCAAAAATAATTCGCGTCTGGCCTTCCTGTAGCCAGCATTCATCAATATTAAATGTGAGCGAGTAACAACCCGTCGGATTCTCCGCGGGAACAAAAGGCGGATTGACCGTAATGGGATAGGTCACGTTGGTGTAGATGGGCGCATCGTAACCGTGCATCTGCCAGTTTGAGGGGACGACGACAGTATCGGCCTCAGGAAGATCGCACTCCAGCCAGCTTTCCGGCACCGCTTCTGGTGCCGGAAACCAGGCAAAGCGCCATTCGCCATTCAGGCTGCGCAACTGTTGGGAAGGGCGATCGGTGCGGGCCTCTTCGCTATTACGCCAGCTGGCGAAAGGGGGATGTGCCGCAAGGCGATTAAGTTGGGTAACGCCAGGGTTTTCCCAGTCACGACGTTGTAATACGACGGCCAGTGAATCCGTAATCATAGTCATAGCTGTATCCTGTGTGAAATTGTTATCCGCTCACAATTCCACAGAACATACGAGCCGGACGCATAAAGTGTAAAGCCTGGGGTGCCTAATGAGTGAGCTGACTCACATTAATTGCGTTGCGCTCACTGCCCGCTTTCGAGTCGGGAAATTTGTCGCGCCAGCTGCATTAAAGAATCTGCCAACGCCTGGGGAGAAGCGGTTTGCGTATTGGGCGGAAGGGTGGTTTTTCTTTTCACCAGTGAGACGGGCAACAGCTGATTGCCCTTCACCGCCTGGCCCTGAGAGAGTTGCAGCAAGCGGTCCACGCTGGTTTGCCCCAGCAGGCGAAAATCCTGTTTGATGGTGGTTAACGGCGGGATATAACACGAGCTGTCTTCGGTATCGTCGTATCCCACTACCGAGATATCCGCACCAACGCGCAGCCCGGACTCGGTAATGGCGCGCATTGCGCCCAGCGCCATCTGATCGTTGGCAACCAGCATCGCAGTGGGAACGATGCCCTCATTCAGCATTTGCATGGTTTGTTGAAAACCGGACATGGCACTCCAGTCGCCTTCCCGTTCCGCTATCGGCTGAATTTGATTGCGAGTGAGATATTTATGCCAGCCCGCCAGGCGCAGACGTGCCGAGACAGAACTTAATGGACCTGCTAACAGAGCGATTTGCTGGTGACCCAATGCGACCAGATGCTCCACGCCCAGTCGCGTACCGTCTTCATGGGAGAAAATAATACTGTTGATGGGTGTCTGGTCAGAGACATCAAGAAATAACGCCGGAACATTAGCGCAGGCTGCTTCCACAGCAATGGCATCCTGGTCATCCAGCGGATAGTTAATGATCAGCCCACTGACGCGTTGCGCGAGAAGATTGTGCACCGCCGCTTTACAGGCTTCGACGCCGCTTCGTTCTACCATCGACACCACCACGCTGGCACCCAGTTGATCGGCGCGAGATTTAATCGCCGCGACAATTTGCGACGGTGCGTGCAGGGCCAGACTGGAGGTGGCAACGCCAATCAGCAACGACTGTTTGCCCGCCAGTTGTTGTGCCACGCGGTTGGGAATGTAATTCAGCTCCGCCATCGCCGCTTCCACTTTTTCCCGCGTTTTCGCAGAAACGTGGCTGGCCTGGTTCACCACGCGGGAAACGGTCTGATAAGAGACACCGGCATACTCTGCGACATCGTATAGCGTTACTGGTTTCACATTCACCACCCTGAATTGACTCTCTTCCGGGCGCTATCATGCCATACCGCGAAAGGTTTTGCGCCATTCGATGGTGTCAACGTAAATGCATGCCGCTTCGCCGTCCGGCCACCAGAATAGCCTGCGATTCAACCCCTTCTTCGATCTGTTTTGCCACCCGTTGTAGCGCCGGAAGATGCTTTTCCGCTGCCTGTTCAATGGTCATTGCGCTCGCCATATACACCAGATTCAGACAGCCAATCACCCGTTGTTCACTGCGCAGCGGTACGGCAATAGAGGCGATCTTTTCTTCTTGATCCCAGCCGCGGTAGTTCTGTCCGTACCCCTCTTTGCGCGCGCGCGCCAGAATGGCTTCCAGCTTTAACGGTTCCCGTGCCAGTTGATAGTCATCACCGGGGCGGGAGGCTAACATCTCGATTAATTCCTTGCGTTCTTGTTCGGGGCAAAAGGCCAGCCAGGTCAGGCCCGAGGCGGTTTTCAGAAGCGGTAACCGTCGCCCGACCATTGCCCGGTGAAAGGATAAGCGGCTGAAACGGTGGGTGGTTTCGCGTACCACCATTGCATCAACATCCAGGGTGGACACATCTGTTGGCCAAACCACTTCGCGCAACAGATCACCCAGCAATGGGGCCGCCAGTGCAGAAATCCACTGTTCGTCACGAAATCCTTCGCTTAATTGCCGCACTTTGATGGTCAAACGGAAACTATCATCGGAGGGACTACGCCGGACATATCCCTCTTCCTGCAGCGTCTCCAGCAGTCGCCGCACAGTGGTGCGATGCAGGCCGCTGAGTTCCGCCAGCAGCCCGACGCTGGCACCGCCGTCAAGTTTATTTAACATATTTAATAACATTAGACCGCGGGTTAAGCCGCGTACGGTTTTGTATTCCGTCTGCTCATTGTTCTGCATATTAATTGACATTTCTATAGTTAAAACAACGTTGTGCACCTGGTGCACATTCGGGCATGTTTTGATTGTAGCCGAAAACACCCTTCCTATACTGAGCGCACAATAAAAAATCATTTACATGTTTTTAACAAAATAAGTTGCGCTGTACTGTGCGCGCAACGGCATTTTGTCCGAGTCGTGAGGTACTGAAATGGCAATACAACACCCTGACATCCAGCCTGCTGTTAACCATAGCGTTCAGGTGGCGATCGCTGGTGCCGGTCCGGTCGGGCTGATGATGGCGAACTATCTCGGCCAGATGGGCATTGACGTGCTGGTGGTGGAGAAACTCGATAAGTTGATCGACTACCCGCGTGCGATTGGTATTGATGACGAGGCGCTGCGCACCATGCAGTCGGTTGGCCTGGTCGATAATGTTCTGCCGCACACTACGCCGTGGCACGCGATGCGTTTTCTCACCCCAAAAGGTCGCTGTTTTGCTGATATTCAGCCAATGACCGATGAATTTGGCTGGCCGCGCCGTAACGCCTTTATTCAGCCTCAGGTCGATGCGGTGATGCTGGAAGGATTGTCGCGTTTTCCGAATGTGCGCTGCCTGTTTTCCCGCGAGCTGGAGGCCTTCAGCCAGCAAGATGACGAAGTGACCTTGCACCTGAAAACGGAAGAAGGGCAGCGGGAAACGGTCAAAGCCCAGTGGCTGGTGGCCTGTGATGGTGGGGCAAGTTTTGTCCGTCGCACTCTGAATGTGCCGTTTGAAGGTAAAACTGCGCCAAATCAGTGGATTGTGGTAGATATCGCCAACGATCCGTTAAGTACGCCGCATATCTATTTGTGTTGTGATCCGGTGCGCCCGTATGTTTCTGCCGCGCTGCCTCATGCGGTACGTCGCTTTGAATTTATGGTGATGCCGGGAGAAACCGAAGAACAGCTGCGTGAGCCGCAAAATATGCGCAAGCTGTTAAGCAAAGTGCTGCCTAATCCGGACAATGTTGAATTGATTCGCCAGCGTGTCTACACCCACAACGCGCGACTGGCGCAACGTTTTCGTATTGATCGCGTACTGCTGGCGGGCGATGCCGCGCACATCATGCCGGTATGGCAGGGGCAGGGCTATAACAGTGGCATGCGCGACGCCTTTAACCTCGCATGGAAACTGGCGTTGGTTATCCAGGGGAAAGCCCGCGATGCGCTGCTCGATACCTATCAACAAGAACGTCGCGATCACGCCAAAGCGATGATTGACCTGTCCGTGACGGCGGGCAACGTGCTGGCTCCGCCGAAACGCTGGCAGGGTACGTTACGTGACGGCGTTTCCTGGCTGTTGAATTATCTGCCGCCAGTAAAACGCTACTTCCTCGAAATGCGCTTCAAGCCGATGCCGCAATATTACGGCGGTGCGCTGGTGCGTGAGGGCGAAGCGAAGCACTCTCCGGTCGGCAAGATGTTTATTCAGCCGAAAGTCACGCTGGAAAACGGCGACGTGACGCTGCTCGATAACGCGATCGGCGCGAACTTCGCGGTAATTGGCTGGGGATGCAATCCACTGTGGGGGATGAGCGACGAGCAAATCCAGCAGTGGCGCGCGTTGGGCACACGCTTCATTCAGGTGGTGCCGGAAGTGCAAATTCATACCGCACAGGATAACCACGACGGCGTACTACGCGTGGGCGATACGCAAGGTCGCCTGCGTAGCTGGTTCGCACAACACAATGCTTCGCTGGTGGTGATGCGCCCGGATCGCTTTGTTGCCGCCACCGCCATTCCGCAAACTCTGGGTAATACGCTGAATAAACTGGCGTCGGTAATGACGCTGACCCGCCCTGATGCCGACGTTTCTGTCGAAAAGGTAGCCTGATATGCACGCTTATCTTCACTGTCTTTCCCACTCGCCGCTGGTGGGGTATGTCGACCCGGCACAAGAGGTACTCGATGAGGTCAATGGCGTGATTGCCAGCGCCCGCGAGCGTATTGCGGCTTTCTCCCCTGAACTGGTGGTGCTGTTTGCGCCAGATCACTACAACGGCTTTTTCTATGACGTGATGCCACCGTTCTGTTTAGGCGTTGGAGCGACGGCAATTGGTGATTTCGGCAGTGCGGCAGGTGAGCTGCCCGTGCCTGTGGAGCTGGCGGAGGCCTGTGCGCATGCCGTCATGAAGAGCGGAATCGATCTTGCCGTTTCTTACTGTATGCAGGTGGACCACGGGTTCGCCCAGCCGCTGGAGTTCCTGCTCGGCGGGCTGGATAAGGTGCCAGTTCTGCCTGTGTTCATCAACGGTGTCGCCACGCCGCTGCCCGGTTTCCAGCGTACCCGCATGTTGGGTGAAGCCATTGGACGTTTCACCAGCACTCTCAATAAACGCGTGCTGTTCCTGGGTTCCGGTGGGCTTTCCCATCAGCCGCCGGTGCCCGAACTGGCGAAAGCCGATGCCCATATGCGCGACCGTCTATTGGGGAGCGGGAAAGATTTACCCGCCAGTGAGCGCGAATTGCGTCAGCAACGGGTGATTAGCGCCGCTGAGAAGTTTGTTGAGGATCAGAGAACGCTGCATCCGCTCAACCCGATTTGGGATAACCAGTTCATGACTTTGCTGGAGCAGGGACGCATACAGGAACTGGATGCCGTCAGTAACGAAGAGCTTTCTGCTATTGCCGGAAAGTCGACACATGAAATCAAAACCTGGGTCGCCGCTTTTGCCGCTATTTCTGCGTTTGGCAACTGGCGTAGCGAAGGGCGTTATTACCGCCCAATCCCGGAGTGGATTGCCGGATTTGGCTCGTTAAGCGCCAGAACAGAGAACTGAATATGCAGGAGAAGATGATGAGTTATCAGCCACAAACCGAAGCCGCCACCAGCCGTTTTCTGAATGTAGAAGAAGCGGGTAAAACGCTGCGCATCCATTTTAATGACTGCGGACAAGGCGACGAAACCGTTGTCCTGCTGCACGGTTCCGGCCCGGGTGCTACTGGCTGGGCGAACTTCAGCCGCAATATCGATCCGCTGGTAGAGGCGGGCTATCGGGTGATCCTGCTGGATTGCCCGGGTTGGGGTAAGAGCGATTCGATCGTTAATAGTGGTTCGCGATCGGATCTTAATGCGCGAATCCTGAAAAGCGTGGTGGATCAACTGGATATCGCCAAAATCCACCTGCTGGGCAACTCGATGGGCGGCCACAGTTCTGTGGCGTTCACCCTTAACTGGCCGGAGCGCGTCGGCAAACTGGTGCTGATGGGCGGCGGTACGGGCGGTATGAGTTTGTTTACGCCGATGCCAACCGAAGGTATTAAGCGACTGAATCAGCTTTATCGTCAGCCGACTATCGAAAACCTGAAGCTGATGATGGATATCTTCGTTTTTGATACCAGCGATTTGACCGACGCCCTGTTTGAAGCGCGCCTGAATAATATGCTGTCGCGCCGCGATCACCTGGAAAACTTCGTTAAGAGCCTGGAAGCCAATCCGAAACAGTTCCCGGATTTTGGCCCACGTCTGGCGGAAATCAAAGCGCAAACCCTGATTGTCTGGGGGCGCAACGACCGCTTTGTGCCGATGGATGCGGGTCTGCGTCTGCTGTCCGGCATTGCCGGTTCTGAACTGCATATCTTCCGCGACTGTGGTCACTGGGCGCAGTGGGAACATGCCGACGCTTTCAATCAACTGGTGCTGAATTTCCTCGCACGCCCTTAAGGAACGGTCATGACGAAGCATACTCTTGAGCAACTGGCGGCGGATTTACGCCGCGCCGCAGAGCAGGGCGAAGCGATTGCGCCGCTGCGCGATCTGATTGGTATTGAAAACGCTAAAGCGGCCTACGCCATTCAGCGCATCAATGTGCAACATGACGTTGCGCAGGGGCGTCGCGTGGTGGGGCGTAAAGTGGGGCTGACGCATCCGAAAGTGCAGCAACAACTGGGCGTTGATCAACCGGATTTCGGGACATTATTTGCCGACATGTGTTATGGCGATAACGAAACCATTCCTTTTTCCCGTGTTCTGCAACCCCGCATTGAAGCGGAGATTGCACTGGTGTTGAACCGCGATCTACCCGCAACCGATATCACCTTCGACGAATTGTATAACGCCATTGAATGGGTACTTCCGGCGCTGGAAGTGGTGGGGAGCCGCATTCGCGACTGGTCGATTCAGTTTGTCGATACCGTGGCAGATAACGCTTCCTGTGGGGTGTATGTCATCGGCGGTCCAGCGCAACGTCCGGCGGGGTTAGACCTGAAAAACTGCGCCATGAAGATGACGCGTAATAACGAAGAGGTTTCCAGCGGGCGCGGCAGCGAATGCCTGGGACATCCGCTTAATGCCGCCGTCTGGCTGGCACGCAAAATGGCCAGTCTGGGTGAACCGCTGCGCGCCGGAGATATCATTCTTACCGGGGCATTAGGTCCGATGGTGGCGGTGAATGCGGGCGATCGTTTTGAAGCCCATATCGAAGGCATAGGTTCAGTTGCTGCGACATTTTCAAGTGCAGCCCCAAAAGGAAGTCTGTCATGAGTAAGCGTAAAGTCGCCATTATCGGTTCTGGCAACATTGGCACCGATCTGATGATTAAAATTTTGCGTCACGGTCAGCATCTGGAGATGGCGGTGATGGTCGGCATTGATCCTCAGTCCGACGGTCTGGCGCGTGCCAGACGTATGGGCGTCGCCACCACCCATGAAGGGGTGATCGGGCTGATGAACATGCCTGAATTTGCTGATATCGACATTGTATTTGATGCGACCAGCGCGGGTGCGCATGTGAAAAACGATGCCGCTTTGCGCGAAGCGAAACCGGATATTCGCTTAATTGACCTGACGCCTGCTGCCATCGGCCCCTACTGCGTGCCGGTCGTTAATCTCGAGGCGAATGTCGATCAACTGAACGTCAACATGGTCACCTGCGGCGGCCAGGCCACCATTCCAATGGTGGCGGCAGTTTCACGCGTGGCGCGTGTTCATTACGCCGAAATTATCGCTTCTATTGCCAGTAAATCTGCCGGACCTGGCACGCGTGCCAATATCGATGAATTTACAGAAACCACGTCTCGAGCCATTGAAGTGGTGGGCGGCGCGGCAAAAGGGAAGGCGATTATTGTGCTTAACCCAGCAGAGCCACCGTTGATGATGCGTGACACGGTGTATGTATTGAGCGACGAAGCTTCACAAGATGATATCGAAGCCTCAATCAATGAAATGGCTGAGGCGGTGCAGGCTTACGTACCGGGTTATCGCCTGAAACAGCGCGTGCAGTTTGAAGTTATCCCGCAGGATAAACCGGTTAATTTGCCGGGCGTGGGGCAGTTCTCCGGGCTGAAAACGGCTGTCTGGCTGGAAGTCGAAGGCGCAGCACATTATCTGCCTGCCTATGCGGGCAACCTCGACATTATGACTTCCAGTGCGCTGGCGACAGCGGAAAAAATGGCCCAGTCACTGGCGCGCAAGGCAGGAGAAGCGGCATGAACGGTAAAAAACTTTATATTTCGGACGTCACGTTGCGTGACGGTATGCACGCCATTCGTCATCAGTATTCGCTGGAAAATGTCCGCCAGATTGCCAAAGCACTGGATGATGCCCGTGTGGATTCGATTGAAGTGGCCCACGGCGACGGTTTGCAAGGTTCCAGCTTTAACTATGGTTTCGGCGCACATAGCGACCTTGAATGGATTGAAGCGGCGGCGGATGTGGTGAAGCACGCCAAAATCGCGACGTTGTTGCTGCCAGGAATCGGCACTATTCACGATTTGAAAAATGCCTGGCAGGCTGGCGCGCGGGTGGTTCGTGTGGCAACGCACTGTACCGAAGCCGATGTTTCCGCCCAGCATATTCAGTATGCCCGCGAGCTCGGAATGGACACCGTTGGTTTTCTGATGATGAGCCATATGACCACGCCGGAGAATCTCGCAAAGCAGGCAAAGCTGATGGAAGGCTACGGTGCGACCTGTATTTATGTGGTGGATTCTGGCGGTGCGATGAACATGAGCGATATCCGTGACCGTTTCCGCGCCCTGAAAGCAGAGCTGAAACCAGAAACGCAAACCGGCATGCACGCTCACCATAACCTGAGTCTTGGCGTGGCGAACTCTATCGCGGCGGTGGAAGAGGGCTGCGACCGAATCGACGCCAGCCTCGCGGGAATGGGCGCGGGCGCAGGTAACGCGCCGCTGGAAGTGTTTATTGCCGCCGCGGATAAACTGGGTTGGCAGCATGGGACCGATCTCTATGCGTTAATGGATGCCGCTGACGACCTGGTGCGTCCGTTGCAGGATCGTCCGGTACGAGTCGATCGCGAAACGCTGGCGCTGGGATACGCCGGTGTTTACTCGAGCTTCCTGCGTCACTGTGAAACGGCGGCGGCGCGTTATGGCTTAAGCGCGGTGGATATTCTCGTTGAGTTGGGCAAACGCCGGATGGTTGGCGGCCAGGAGGATATGATCGTCGACGTGGCGCTGGATCTGCGCAACAACAAATAATGATGACTGCCGAGAACGTGCATTTTGTATGCCCATCCCAGCACGACTGCCGGATGCGGCGTAAACGCCTTGTTCGGCCTACATTTTCTTCGCCTGTAGGCAGTCATTAAATGGTTCTGATTACGCGGCTGGCAATGTATCAGCCGCGATTCACCTGCACTCGCAACGAGGTTCATCTTATGTCGACTCGTATCCCTTCATCATCTTCATCCCGCCTGATGCTGACCATCGGGCTTTGTTTTTTGGTCGCTCTGATGGAAGGACTCGATCTTCAGGCGGCTGGCATTGCGGCGGGTGGCATCGCCCAGGCTTTCGCACTCGATAAAATGCAAATGGGCTGGATATTCAGCGCCGGAATACTCGGTTTGCTACCCGGCGCGTTGGTTGGCGGAATGCTGGCGGACCGTTATGGTCGCAAGCGCATTTTGATTGGCTCAGTTGCGCTGTTTGGTTTGTTCTCATTGGCAACGGCGATTGCCTGGGATTTCCCCTCACTGGTCTTTGCGCGACTGATGACCGGTGTCGGGCTGGGGGCGGCGTTGCCGAATCTGATCGCCCTGACGTCTGAAGCCGCGGGGCCACGTTTTCGTGGGACGGCAGTGAGCCTGATGTATTGCGGTGTCCCCATTGGCGCGGCGCTGGCGGCGACACTGGGTTTCGCGGGGGCAAACTTAGCATGGCAAACGGTGTTTTGGGTAGGTGGTGTGGTGCCGTTGATTCTGGTGCCGCTATTAATGCGCTGGCTGCCAGAGTCGGCGGTTTTCGCTGGCGAAAAACAGGCCGCGCCTCCACTGCGTGCGTTATTTGCGCCAGAAACGGCAACCGCGACGCTGCTGCTGTGGTTGTGTTATTTCTTCACTCTGCTGGTGGTCTACATGTTGATCAACTGGCTACCGCTGCTTTTGGTGGAGCAAGGATTCCAGCCATCGCAGGCGGCAGGGGTGATGTTTGCACTGCAAATGGGTGCGGCAAGCGGGACGTTAATGTTGGGCGCATTGATGGATAAGCTGCGTCCAGTAACCATGTCGCTACTGATTTATAGCGGCATGTTAGCTTCGCTGCTGGCGCTGGGAACGGTGTCGTCATTTAACGGTATGTTGCTGGCGGGATTCGTCGCGGGGTTGTTTGCGACAGGTGGGCAAAGCGTTTTGTATGCCCTGGCACCGTTGTTTTACAGTTCGCAGATCCGCGCAACAGGTGTGGGAACAGCCGTGGCGGTAGGGCGTCTGGGGGCTATGAGCGGTCCGTTACTGGCCGGGAAAATGCTGGCATTAGGCACTGGCACGGTTGGCGTAATGGCCGCTTCTGCGCCGGGTATTCTTGTTGCCGGCCTGGCAGTGTTTATTTTGATGAGCCGGAGATCACGAATGCAGCCGTGCGCCGATGCCTGACGCGCCTTATTAAGTAGGGGCGAAAGGGACTTGCCCCCAATACACCTACGGCGTTTACAGGTATACTCGCTAAAAATTATTCAGCGGGTTTGGAAACAAAGATGGCAAAACTTACCTTACAAGAGCAGTTGCTCAAAGCAGGATTAGTCACCAGCAAAAAAGCGGCGAAGGTCGAGAGAACGGCGAAAAAATCGCGCGTTCAGGCGCGTGAAGCTCGGGCGGCGGTAGAAGAAAATAAAAAGGCACAGCTTGAGCGTGATAAACAGCTTAGCGAGCAACAAAAACAAGCGGCGTTGGCGAAAGAATATAAAGCTCAGGTGAAGCAGCTCATTGAAATGAACCGAATCACCATTGCCAATGGCGATATTGGTTTTAACTTCACTGACGGCAATCTGATTAAGAAGATTTTTGTCGATAAGCTCACACAGGCGCAGTTGATTAATGGTCGTCTGGCGATTGCCCGCTTGTTGCTCGATAACAATAGCGAAGGTGAATACGCCATTATTCCCGCCAGCGTTGCCGATAAAATTGCTCAGCGTGATGCCAGCAGTATTGTGTTGCACAGCGCGCTCAGCGCCGAAGAGCAGGATGAAGACGATCCGTATGCCGACTTCAAAGTGCCTGATGATTTGATGTGGTAAACATAGATAAGTCGTGCGCAGATGCCTGATGCGACGCTGCCGCGTCTTATCATGCCTACAAATTCCCGCGCCATCCGGAGGCCGGATAAGGCGTTCACGCCGCATCCGGCAATCGTGCACTATTATTAACGCATATTCAGTTTATTGGCGTGGTAGGCAATATGCTCGCCAATAAAACTGGAGACAAAATAATAGCTGTGGTCGTAACCCTCGTGATAACGGATTAACGTCTTGATATTCATCGCCTGGCAGATCTTTTCAAGATTTGGAGTCCGCAGCTGTTCTGCGTAAAAATCATCACTCAACCCCTGATCAACCATGATTTCCGCAACGCGTTGACCTTGTGAAATAAGACTCACCGGGTCGTAATCCAACCAGGCTTCTTTATTTTCACCAAGATATGCGGTAAAGGCTTGCTGTCCCCACGGTACTTGCGATGGGGAGACAATGGGCGAAAACGCTGAGACGCTGACATATTCATCTGGGTTACGTAACGCCAGCACCAGCGCGCCCAGCCCGCCCATAGAATGACCTGAGATAGACTTTCTGGCCGTTGCCGGAAAATGTTGCATCACTAAATCCGGCAGCTCGTTGCGGATATAGTCATACATTTTGTAATGTTCATTCCACGGCGCTTGCGTTGCGTTCAGGTAAAACCCGGCACCTTGCCCGAGATCGTAACGGTCAGCATCTGCGACATGACTGCCTCGCGGACTGGTGTCTGGCGCAACAACAATAATGTTGTGCTCCGCCGCGTAACGCTGCATCCCCGATTTAGTAATGAAATTCTGCTCGTTGCAAGTCAGCCCTGAAAGCCAGTACAACACCGGCAATTTTTCACTTGCGGCTTTTGGTGGGAGATAGACGCCGACATTCATTTCACATTTCAGTGATTGGGAATAATGCCGATACACATTTTGCCAGCCGCCAAAGCTGGCATGTTTTTCAATGAGTTCCATCAGTCATTATCTCACGGTTAATCCCCCGGACGGCTGCCCGGGGAGAGTATTAAGAACCCCGTCTGAACTGGACGGGGTAAACCTGCGGGCAATCAGTAACGAATTACGGTTCGAATGGATTTGCCTTCATGCATCAGGTCGAAGGCGTCATTAATTTCATCCAGGCTCATGGTATGCGTGACAAACGGTTCCAGATCGATATCACCTTTCATCGCATCTTCAACCATACCCGGTAACTGGGAACGACCTTTCACGCCGCCAAACGCGGAACCTTTCCATACGCGACCAGTGACCAACTGGAATGGACGGGTGGAGATTTCCTGACCGGAACCCGCGACCCCGATGATCACCGACTGACCCCAGCCGCGGTGCGCACTTTCCAGCGCCGCACGCATCACGTTGACGTTACCGATGCATTCAAAGGTATGGTCGATACCCCATTTGTTGATATCCAGCAGGACATCTTTAATCGGTTTGTCGTAGTCATTCGGGTTAATACAGTCGGTAGCACCGAAGCGACGCGCCAGATCGAATTTCTTCGGGTTCGTATCAATAGCGATAATCCGTCCCGCTTTCGCCTGACGCGCGCCCTGAACAACTGCCAGACCAATCGCGCCAAGACCAAATACGGCAACAGAATCACCTGGCTGGACTTTAGCCGTGTTGTGTACCGCGCCAATACCGGTGGTCACGCCACAGCCCAGCAGGCAGACGTGTTCGTGGTTTGCTTCTGGATTAATTTTGGCCAGAGACACTTCCGCGACCACGGTGTATTCACTGAATGTAGAGCATCCCATGTAGTGATAAAGCGGTTGCCCGTTGTAAGAAAAACGGGTGGTGCCGTCTGGCATCAGGCCTTTACCCTGGGTTTCGCGAACCGCAACACAGAGGTTGGTTTTGCCGGAACGACAGAACTCACACTCGCCGCACTCTGCGGTGTAAAGCGGGATCACATGGTCGCCAGGTTTGACGCTGGTTACGCCTTCACCGACTTCAACCACAACGCCGGCCCCTTCGTGACCGAGAACTACCGGGAATACACCTTCCGGGTCATCGCCGGAGAGGGTAAATGCGTCGGTATGGCAAACGCCGGTATGGGTGACTTTAATCAGCACTTCACCTTTTTTCGGTGGTGCAACGTCAATTTCAACGATTTCCAGCGGTTTACCGGGAGCAAATGCAACGGCAGCACGTGATTTCATCTCTCGCTCTTCCTCAATATGGTAATAGATTCAGCTATTTAAGATAGGCACGAACCAGTTCAATAGTGTCGTCAACGGATTGGCTGACTTCGCGGCTGTAGCAGTCATTTCGGTCAAACGTTTCCCGGATATGGCTTTCAAGCACTTCTGCCATCAGCCCGTTAGCCGCGCCCCGAACGGCAGCGATCTGTTGGAGTATGGCACGGCATTCGGCATCACCCTCCAGCGACCGTTCCAGAGCATCAATCTGCCCCCGAATACGACGAACTCGAGTAAGGACCTTTTTCTTCTCTTCCGGAGTACTGGGCATTTCGCACCTCATCATCTGCACGCAATATACTATAGGGGGGTATGCTATATGTCAATGCATACCCCCCTATAGTATATAACACTGGAGAATAAAATTTATCCGGTGAATGTAGTCGGATAACAAAAAGTAAAGAGGGGCCTAATCGACAGGGAAGGCCGCCCCGGATAGCGGGCGGCAGAAGGAATCAGAATTTCCAGGTCAGATGGGCTGCAAGTTGCAGACCGTTATAATCATCGGTTGGGGTGTCGTACCACACTTTACCTGCCGTCAGCCCGAGATTAAGTTGCTCAGTCAGCGGTTGAATACGTTGCAAACTGACGCTCTTCATGCTGCCGTAGCGTGTTTCTGGCGTCCAGTCATAGGTGTAAGCACCTGTTCCGCGGCTTAGCCATAGTTGCGTATAACCAGTGCCGCGCGGGTCATTCAGACGCACGGAAATCATATTGCTGTAACTACCACCTGCATCGCTGGAGTCATAATGGGTATAGCGGTAGCTGGAGATCACCGGGCCAGTATAGAGTGATACGCCGCCTTGCCAGGCATCGACTTCGACATCATCGTAATATTTAGTGTAGCGATAACCGGTCGTGAAAAGCGTTTTTGGCAACAGTGCCAGGTTAATATCCTGACGAAAATCCTGGCGGGCAAAGACCGGCGTATTATCCGCAAAGGCAATACCCGTTCGGGTTGTCAGCCAGTTATTCCATTTATACCAGACCGCACCCTGACCGCGAGTGGCATTGAAATGTTCAGTTTCATAATCACGACGCCCCTGGGAAAGATTAAAAAGCAGCGTTGCGTTTTCAACTTTCGCCACCAGTTCAGCATACGCTAAATTACGGTTGCCATGATCACCAGAATAATCGGTAAAATCGTAGCCCGCGGTAATGGAAGTTAACCCGGCATAAGCGGGCAATGTGCTAAAAATTGCTGCCGCTAATAACGTCCGTTTTATCATTTTAATCTCCTGTACGGATAAGTTCTTGTCGGAGTGAATAAGTTCCGGGAGGTAAATTACGTTCTACAATCACGCGCGGGCCAAGTTGCGTGTTCGGGGAAATAATTCGCCCAGGCAAAATAATAACTTGTACGCCAAGGCGTGAACGCTGCCCGATATAACAACCTAATTTATCGCATTCGGTAGCGATAATTCCCTCTGGAGTTCGAACAGACACGGGCTGTTGATCCAGACGATGATTACTGGTACGTACTTGTGCGCCCAAATATGCCTGGTTTGCAACTACCGAGTCGGCGATAAAGCATTGCGGACCAATCGTTGCTTCCGCTTCAATAACCGCATTTTTAATTTCGGTGGCAAAACCAATTTTTACGCCATTGCTGATTATTGTGCCAGGACGAATAAACGCATAATTACCTATCAGGCAGTTTGCGCCAATCACTACCGGACCCTGAATAACGGCACCGTGACAAATACGGGTATTCGCGCCGATAACAACTTCACCTGCAGTTTCATCAATAATTACCTGGTCTGCAATCTGAATATTTTTCTCTTTAACATTAAGCTTCAGAAAGTTTTTCAGTTCCTGTGACAGAAGATTGGGAATAAGCGGTTGACGCTTCCACCAGTGCGGAATAGCGGGTGGGTTTGTCGCGCTGAGGTTCGCGTCCAGTAAAAAAGGCAATAAGTCCATAAATAATCCAGATGGCATAAGCTAATAATACATACACAACGGAAAGCGGTGCTAAAGGCACCAACAACCAGCAACGATGAAACCAGGCGCTAAAAGCACCAATAACACAAACTACGCCGACCCAGATAAGCGGAAACATTGCCAACACCACACCATGCGGCCCGGTGGTAATGAATTCATTAAACCAGGTAGTGAGATAAATCCCAACGCCATAAAGCACAACCAACAGCATAGGAAATATACTGAAGATACCGAAGCGGCTAAATAAAAGCCTTTTATGCAGGCGCATACAGACCGCGTAGCCCACAATCCAACGCCGCCAGCGACGCCACTCCTCACGCGGGCTGTTGCATTCCTGTGGGTATACGATGCAGCGATTCGCCTGCCGAATACGATAGCCGTTTGCCACCAATGTCCAGGTGAGATCAAGGTCTTCGACTTTAGTACGATCGGAGAAACCGAACTTACGCAATACATCAGTACGGAACATCCCGCAGGCACCGCTGATAATAAACGGTGCGCCGCCCAGGAGCTGCTGTAGCGTGCGCTTCATAACAATCATCGGCAACTTTACGGTCGCGCGGATGTGCGGTAACAGACCCGCGCCTTTCAACGCAGTAGAGGGAATGCCGCCTACGGCATCAGCACCGCGCTCTATTTCTGCCAGCATATAGCCCATTCCGTCTTGATCGGGCGGAACATAGGTGTCGGCATCACTTAAAAAAACCTGGTCGCAGGTGGCGTAATTGAGGCCATTCATCAGCGCACCACCTTTACCGGTATTTTTTTGCGTGACGGCAATAAAGCGGTCGCCCCATTTGCGTTTGACTTCCGCCATGACCGCTTCGGTATTGTCCGTGGAGCCGTCGTTAACGCAAATTACCCGGCAAAAATAAGGGTTACGCAGTAGATTATCCAGTGACTGTGCCAGACACGGGCCTTCGTTATACGCAGGTATAATGGCGTCAATACAACCTTTTTTTTGGCTGGGCTTACGCCTTAACGTACTCAGGAACCATAGCAATATTGCTACGGCCATACATATAAATATCCAGGTTTTCATGCAATTTGCTCAAAGAATCATTTTATGAATTACAAAGCCTTCACCCAGATCGCTATTGACCTGTTGCCCGCGAAATTGTGCAACTGCACGCAGGCGATCATGACGCATATAATCGCGTCGTTCCTGGCTTTTATGTTTTTTTAATGCAGCAAGTTTGACTGTGAAATATTCTTCTTTAACGGATTCAAAAACCTGAGGCATAAATGAAAGCCAGGTACTCGGGGTTTCGTAGCCGAGAATTTGTGGAATAGTGCGGCAGGCAACCATTGAAGCTTGATAAACAGCGAGATGATCCTGATGGCGGTCGGCATCATGCATGGTATATACCCGCATGATTTCAACATCAGAAGGAATTTGATTTTTAATGATATCTTCCAGGGCGGAAATCATATCATTGAGCTGTAAATGCGCGCGGGTGTCAGCAAAATTAAGATGAATAGTTTGGTGGCACCCTAATATCTTTAGGGCGTTGCGCGATTCTTCATGGCGATCGATTATTCCATCTGTGCCAGAGTTGCCGGTAGTCATCACCACGGCTGCGATATAAATTCCTTTTTGCGCAAGACGAGCAAGCGACGCGCCACAGCCCAATTCTATATCGTCAGGATGTGCGCCAATAGCAAGGATACCCTTTCTTTTATTTGCCGAAGAAAGGATGGCTGAATCTAAAACCTTATCCACTTAATGACACTCCATTTTATTTATTATACTACAAGCACAACGATGCCCGCAGAGACGTAATCTCTGGCACAGACAGATGCTAATTTTTAAGTGTTAAAAATTACTGATAGCTGAAAAATAAGGGGCTTTCAGGTACGGGGATACGACTGCGTAATCTTTTATGTAGTTCATATGTTAAGTGTTTGTGTGTTTGGTTTGTATAGTTATTTTGTTTTATATATTGTATTTAGATGTGATTTAGTTTGTCAATTAATTACATATTAAAAATATGTTCTAGGCACAAATATGGATTATATACATTATGTGAATGTATTATGTGGTTGATTGAGAATGATACAGTTATATATGCAATGTGAATATAATGATTTCATTATATGTATTGCTGTTAGTAAAATAAAAGACATTATGTTCTGCTTGTTTATGCATTAATAAAAATGAAGTGCAGTAACTTACTGAATTGTCAGAGTGGGTGTAATTGCATATTTAATCTTTCCTTTGCCGCTTTTTTGCTAAGAATAAAATCATCTGTGCGATAACGACTAATTCTTTTAATGAATGTTTTTATTCCTGAATACTGCTCCTATAACAAGACAGGGGAGCAGACAATCATGGCAATTTCATCGCGTAACACACTTCTTGCCGCACTGGCATTCATCGCTTTTCAGGCACAGGCGGTGAACGTCACCGTGGCCTATCAAACCTCCGCTGAACCGGCGAAAGTGGCTCAGGCTGATAACACCTTTGCTAAAGAGAGCGGGGCGACGGTGGACTGGCGTAAGTTTGACAGCGGAGCCAGCATCGTGCGGGCGCTGGCTTCAGGCGATGTCCAAATCGGTAACCTCGGTTCCAGCCCATTAGCGGTGGCAGCCAGCCAACAGGTGCCGATTGAAGTCTTCTTACTGGCGTCAAAACTGGGTAACTCCGAAGCGCTGGTGGTAAAGAAAACTATCAGCAAACCGGAAGATCTCATTGGCAAACGCATCGCCGTACCGTTTATCTCCACCACCCACTACAGCCTGCTGGCGGCGCTGAAACACTGGGGTATAAAACCCGGACAAGTGGAGATAGTGAACCTGCAGCCGCCCGCGATTATCGCCGCATGGCAACGGGGAGACATTGATGGTGCTTATGTCTGGGCACCGGCGGTTAACGCCCTGAAAAAAGACGGCAAGGTGCTGACCGATTCTGAACAGGTCGGGCAGTGGGGCGCGCCGACACTGGACGTCTGGGTGGTGCGCAAAGATTTTGCCGAGAAACATCCAGAGGTCGTGAAAGCGTTCGCTAAAAGCGCCATCGATGCTCAACAACCGTACATTGCTAATCCAGACGCGTGGCTGAAACAGCCGGAAAACATCAGCAAACTGGCACGTTTAAGCGGCGTACCTGAAGGTGACGTTCCGGGGCTGGTGAAGGGGAATACCTATCTGACGCCGCAGCAGCAAACGGCAGAACTGACCGGACCGGTGAACAAAGCGATCATCGACACCGCGCAGTTTTTGAAAGAGCAGGGCAAAGTCCCGGCTGTAGCGAATGATTACAGCCAGTACGTGACCTCGCGCTTCGTGCAATAAAAGGAGGCGCAGATGCTGCAAATCTCTCATCTTTACGCCGATTATGGCGGCAAACCGGCACTGGAAGATATCAACCTGACGCTGGAAAGCGGCGAGCTACTGGTGGTGCTGGGGCCGTCCGGCTGCGGTAAAACCACCCTGCTGAATCTGATTGCCGGTTTTGTGCCTTATCAGCATGGCAGCATTCAACTGGCGGGTAAGTGCATTGAGGGACCGGGCGCAGAGCGGGGCGTGGTTTTTCAGAATGAAGGGCTGCTACCGTGGCGTAATGTGGTAGACAACGTGGCGTTCGGCCTGCAACTGGCAGGTGTTGAGAAAATGCAGCGACTGGAAATCGCGCACCAGATGCTGAAAAAAGTGGGGCTGGAAGGGGCAGAAAAACGCTACATCTGGCAGCTTTCCGGCGGTCAACGTCAGCGGGTGGGGATTGCCCGCGCGCTGGCGGCAAATCCCCAGCTGTTATTACTCGATGAACCGTTTGGTGCGCTGGACGCCTTCACCCGCGACCAGATGCAAACCCTGCTGCTGAAACTCTGGCAGGAGACGGGCAAGCAGGTGCTGTTGATTACCCACGATATAGAAGAAGCGGTGTTTATGGCAACCGAACTGGTTCTGCTTTCACCCGGCCCTGGCCGTGTGCTGGAGCGGCTGCCGCTCAACTTCGCCCGCCGCTTTGTTGCCGGGGAACCGAGCCGCAGCATCAAGTCCGATCCACAATTCATCGCCATGCGCGAATATGTTTTAAGCCGCGTATTTGAGCAACGGGAGGCGTTCTCATGAGTGTGCTTATTAATGAAAAACTGCATTCGCATCGGCTGAAATGGCGCTGGCCGCTCTCGCGTCAGGTGACCTTAAGCATTGGCACGTTAGCGGTTTTACTCACTGTATGGTGGGCAGTGGCGGCGCTGCAACTGATTAGCCCGCTGTTTTTACCGCCGCCGCAACAGGTACTGGCAAAACTGCTTACTATTGCCGGACCTCAAGGATTTATGGACGCCACCTTGTGGCAGCATCTGGCAGCCAGCCTGACGCGCATTGTGCTGGCGCTACTTGCGGCGGTGTTGATCGGCATTCCGGTCGGGATCGCCATGGGACTAAGCCCGACGGTGCGCGGAATTCTGGATCCGATAATCGAGCTTTATCGTCCGGTGCCGCCGCTGGCGTATTTGCCGCTGATGGTGATCTGGTTTGGTATTGGTGAAACCTCGAAGATCTTACTGATCTATTTAGCGATTTTTGCACCGGTGGCGATGTCGGCGCTGGCAGGGGTGAAAAGCGCGCAGCAGGTTCGCATTCGTGCCGCCCAGTCGCTGGGTGCCAGCCGTGCGCAGGTGCTGTGGTTTGTCATTTTGCCCGGCGCGCTGCCGGAAATCCTCACCGGATTACGCATTGGTCTGGGTGTGGGCTGGTCTACGCTGGTAGCGGCGGAGCTGATTGCCGCGACGCGCGGTTTAGGATTTATGGTTCAGTCAGCGGGTGAATTTCTCGCGACTGACGTGGTGCTGGCGGGGATCGCGGTGATTGCGATTATCGCCTTTCTTTTAGAACTGGGTCTGCGCGCGCTACAGCGCCGCCTGACGCCCTGGCATGGAGAAGTACAATGAGTGAACGTCTGAGCATTACCCCGCTGGGGCCGTATATTGGCGCACAAATTACGGGTGCCGACCTGACGCGCCCGTTAAGTGATAACCAGTTTGAACAGCTTTACCATGCGGTACTGCGTCATCAGGTGGTGTTTCTGCGTGAACAGGCCATTACGCCGCAGCAGCAACGCGCGCTGGCCCAACGTTTTGGCGAACTGCATATTCATCCTGTTTACCCTCATGCTGAAGGGGTTGACGAGATCATCGTCCTGGATACCCATAACGATAATCCGCCGGATAACGACAACTGGCATACCGATGTGACATTTATTGAAACGCCACCCGCAGGGGCGATTCTGGCGGCAAAAGAGTTACCCTCGACCGGCGGCGATACGCTCTGGACCAGCGGTATTGCGGCCTATGAGGCGCTCTCTGTTCCCTTCCGCCAACTGCTGAGCGGGCTGCGTGCGGAGCATGATTTCCGTAAATCGTTCCTGGAATACAAATACCGCAAAACCGAGGAGGAGCATCAACGCTGGCGCGAGGCGGTCGCGAAAAATCCGCCGTTGCTACATCCGGTGGTGCGAACGCATCCGGTGAGCGGTAAACAGGCGCTGTTTGTGAATGAAGGCTTTACCACGCGAATTGTTGATGTCAGCGAGAAAGAGAGCGAAGCCTTGCTGGGCTTTTTATTTGCCCACATCACCAAACCGGAGTTTCAGGTGCGCTGGCGCTGGCAACCAAATGATATTGCGATTTGGGATAACCGCGTAACCCAGCACTATGCCAATGCGGATTACCTGCCACAGCGGCGGATTATGCATCGGGCGACGATCCTTGGGGATAAACCGTTTTATCGGGCGGGGTAAGGGGGAAATGCCGGGTTGGATAACCCGGCATAATGATCATTAACGCAGAATCTTCTTCTCAGCCAAATCCAGCGCAAAGTAGCTGAAAATCAGATCCGCACCCGCACGCTTAATCGAACCTAAGCTTTCGAGCACGACTTTCTCTTCATCTATAGAACCCGCCAGCGCGGCGAACTTAATCATCGCATACTCACCGCTCACCTGATACGCGCCAATCGGCAATTCAGTACGTTCACGCAGCTCACGCACGATGTCGAGGTACGCTCCAGCAGGTTTAACCATCAGGCAGTCTGCGCCCTGGGCTTCATCCAGCAGTGATTCACGAATCGCCTCGCGACGGTTCATTGGGTTCATCTGATAGCTTTTGCGGTCGCCTTTTAATGCGCTTCCGGCAGCTTCACGGAACGGACCATAAAAGGAAGAGGCGAACTTGGTCGAATACGACATAATCGCCGTATCTTTAAAGCCCGCAGCGTCCAGCGCCTGACGAATCGCCTGTACCTGGCCGTCCATCGCGGCGGAAGGGGCGATGAAGTCTGCACCTGCAGCAGCTGCAACCACGGCTTGCTTGCCTAAATTTGCCAGAGTCGCGTCGTTGTCGACGCCATGCTCGCACAGCACACCGCAGTGACCGTGAGAAGTGTATTCACAAAAGCAGGTGTCTGACATAACGATCATTTCTGGCACAGTCTGCTTGCAGATGCGCGACATCCGCGCCACCAGTCCATCTTCCCGCCAGGCATCGCTGCCGGTTTCATCGGTATGGTGGGAAATGCCGAAAGTCATCACGGAACGAATACCGGCGTTGGCGATGCGTTCAATTTCGCGTGCCAGATGTTTCTCTGGAATGCGCATCACGCCTGGCATGGCTTCAACGGCTTTGTAGCCGTCAATTTCTTCTTCAACAAAGATCGGCAACACCAGGTCGTTAAGGCTAAGTGTTGTCTCTTCAAACATAGCGCGCAGCGCAGGAGATTTGCGCAGGCGACGAGGGCGTTGGATTAAGTCTGTCATGGTCTGCCTGATGTTTGTGGAATCGAGGGGCATAGTATACCTGAAGCAGGGTGGGGATGTTTTACGAAAGTTGTCGCGATGTTGACAAGAAGAGAATGGAAGAGAGGCCAGGACATCTTTGTAATAGAAATAGCAATAATTTCATATTCACTGAAAATATTTTTAATTTTTATTTATAGCCATAGATTATTGTTTTTGGGGATTTGGTGACGTTTTCAAAAAGTGAATAACTTAAAGTTCATTGCTTATTGATACATTATTTGTCTGTTTTAGTTGTTTTATATTTTCATGGTCTATGTTTTAAAATTAACGCTTTCATTAACGTATTGAAATATTGTGTTTTTGTTATTTCTTTCTGTGTGTGTGTTCACGTGCTTTATATATGTCCGCAATCGGACTTAGGGGAAAGAATAATTGAACCATTCCTCTATAACGCCGCATAATCGTCAACGCGAAACATAATATGTTTTCTATGCATTGATAATTGATGGATCAACTTATTACGTCCCTGAGGAGGGATGACAAATGCACTCCTGGAAAAAGAAACTTGTAGTATCACAATTAGCATTGGCTTGCACTCTGGCTATCACCTCTCAGGCTAATGCAGCGACCAACGATATTTCTGGTCAAACTTACAATACTTTCCATCACTACAACGACGCCACCTATGCTGATGACGTTTACTATGATGGTTATGTAGGCTGGAATAACTATGCCGCTGATAGTTATTACAACGGCGATATCTATCCGGTCATTAATAACGCTACCGTTAACGGCGTGATTTCTACCTACTATCTGGATGACGGTATTTCTACTAATACCAACGCCAATAGCCTGACAATCAAAAACAGCACTATTCACGGCATGATTTATTCCGAGTGCATGACAACTGATTGTGCTGATCGTGCGAATGACTACTACCATGATCGTCTGGCGCTGACCGTTGATAATTCAACGATCGATGACAACTACGAACACTACACATATAACGGCACCTACAATAATGCCGCTGACACTCATGTTGTAAATGTATTTAACATTGGTACTGCCATCACTCTGGATCAGGAAGTTGATCTGTCCATCTCTAATAACTCTCATGTAGCAGGTATTACGCTGACTCAGGGTTATGAGTGGGAAGATATCGACGACAACACTGTCAGCACTGGTGTAAACAGCAGCGAAGTGTTTAATAACACCATCACTGTTAAAGATTCAACCGTGACCTCTGGTTCATGGACTGATGAAGGTACAACTGGTTGGTTCGGTAATACAGGTAATGCCAGCGATTACAATGGTAAAGGTTGGAACGCTGACGATATCGCATTAGCTGTTATTGCACATCCTGCTGCTGATAACGCCATGCAAACCACTGCAACATTCGATAATTCCACACTGATGGGCGATGTATTCTTCTCAAGTAACTTTGATGAGAACTTCTTCCCGCATGGTCGTGATAGCTATCGTGATGCTGACGGTGATGTAGATACTAACGGTTGGGATGGTACTGATCGCCTGGATCTGACCCTGAACAATGGCAGCAAGTGGGTCGGTGCGGCAATGTCTGCGCATCAGATTGGTGTTGATACTGATGACGATGGTGTAAATGACTCCTATACATATGGAATCAATACTGAAGCCACTGCAACTCTGATCGACATCGCAGCTAACAGCCTGTGGCCTTCATCAACTGTTGGTGTAGAAAACAGCGACTCTGAATACAGCGAATTTGATCACATCATCGGTAACGAAGTTTACCAGAGCGGTCTGTTCAATGTGACCCTGAACACCGGTTCACAGTGGGATACCACCAAAACTTCTCTGATTGATACTCTGAGCATCAACAGTGGTTCAACGGTTAATGTTGCTGATTCAACGCTGATTTCTGACTCTATCTCTCTGACAGGTCTTTCTGCGCTGAACATCAACGAAGATGGTCATGTTGCAACTGATTCACTGACTGTCGACAACAGTACCGTAACCATTTCTGATGAAGTTTCTGCTGGTTGGGCTGTAGGTGATGCTGCTCTGTATGCCAACAACATCAAAGTGACTAACGACGGTATTCTGAATGTCGGTAACACTGCGGCGAATGCTCTGCAGGTTGATACTCTGAACCTGACCAGCACTACTGATACCAGTGGTAACATTCACGCTGGTGTGTTCAACATCGAAAGCAACCGCTTCGTACTTGATGCCGACCTGACCAACGACCGTACCAACGATACTACCAAGTCAAACTACGGTTATGGTTTAATCGCAATGAACTCTGATGGTCACCTGACCATTAACGGTAACGGCGATAACGACAACACTGCTTCTATCGAAGCTGGTCAGAACGAAGTTGATAACAACGGTGACCATGTTGCAGCTGCAACCGGTAACTACAAAGTTCGTATCGACAACGCTACTGGTGCTGGTTCTATCGCTGACTACAACGGTAACGAACTGATCTACGTTAACGACAAAAACAGCAACGCGACCTTCTCTGCTGCTAACAAAGCTGACCTGGGTGCATACACCTATCAGGCTGAGCAGCGTGGTAACACCGTTGTTCTGCAACAGATGGAGCTGACCGACTACGCTAACATGGCGCTGAGCATCCCGTCTGCGAACACCAATATCTGGAACCTGGAACAAGACACCGTTGGTACTCGTCTGACCAACTCTCGTCATGGCCTGGCTGATAACGGCGGCGCATGGGTAAGCTACTTCGGTGGTAACTTCAACGGCGACAACGGCACCATCAACTATGATCAGGATGTTAACGGCATCATGGTCGGTGTTGATACCAAAATTGACGGTAACAACGCTAAGTGGATCGTCGGTGCGGCTGCAGGTTTCGCTAAAGGTGACATGAATGACCGTTCTGGTCAGGTGGATCAAGACAGCCAGACTGCCTACATCTACTCTTCTGCTCACTTCGCGAACAACGTCTTTGTTGATGGTAGCTTGAGCTACTCTCACTTCAACAACGACCTGTCTGCAACCATGAGCAACGGTACTTATGTTGACGGTAGCACCAATTCCGACGCTTGGGGCTTCGGTTTGAAAGCCGGTTACGACTTCAAACTGGGTGATGCAGGTTACGTGACTCCTTACGGCAGCGTTTCTGGTCTGTTCCAGTCTGGTGATGACTACCAGCTGAGCAACGACATGAAAGTTGACGGTCAGTCTTACGACAGCATGCGTTATGAACTGGGTGTAGATGCAGGTTATACCTTCACCTACAGCGAAGACCAGGCTCTGACTCCGTACTTCAAACTGGCTTACGTCTACGACGACTCTAACAACGATAACGATGTGAACGGTGATTCCATCGATAACGGTACTGAAGGGTCTGCGGTACGTGTTGGTCTGGGTACTCAGTTCAGCTTCACCAAGAACTTCAGCGCCTATACCGATGCTAACTACCTCGGTGGTGGTGACGTAGATCAAGACTGGTCCGCGAACGTGGGTGTTAAATATACCTGGTAATATTCTTCACTCTGAAGAAATAGGTTATTTAATCTAAATAATGCCCGTCAAGGATTTGACGGGCATTACTGCAAAGGACGCGCAAATGTTATCTGTAGTTAAACCTCTTCAGGAATTTGGTAAGCTCGATAAATGTTTGTCCAGATACGGTACGCGCTTCGAGTTTAATAATGAAAAGCAAGTTATATTTTCCAGTGATGTCAATAGCGAAGATACTTTCGTTATTTTAGAGGGCGTTATCTCTCTGCGTAGAGAAGAAAACGTACTTATCGGTATTACCCAGGCTCCTTATATTATGGGACTGGCTGATGGTTTAATGAAAAACGATATACCATACAAATTAATATCAGAAGGAAATTGTACGGGATATCATCTACCAGCCAAACAAACCATTACCCTTATTGAACAAAATCAACTCTGGCGAGATGCTTTTTACTGGTTAGCCTGGCAAAATAGAATTCTGGAATTACGCGACGTGCAGCTCATTGGGCATAATTCCTACGAACAAATCCGCGCGACGTTATTATCAATGATTGACTGGAATGAAGAATTGCGATCACGTATTGGGGTGATGAATTATATCCATCAACGTACACGCATATCGCGTTCTGTCGTCGCAGAAGTTCTCGCTGCTTTGCGTAAAGGCGGCTATATCGAAATGAATAAAGGCAAACTGGTCGCTATCAACCGTTTGCCTTCAGAGTATTAATCAGGATGCGGGGATAACCAACGGTTTATTCCCGCTTAGCTCGGTCACCAGGTCATTGATGCCATCGCTCATATTTTTAAAGCGCGTCAACGGCGAACGAGTGACCACCACAAACGCGCCAATATTCTTCTGCGGGATCATCGCCATATAGGTAATGAAACCGCCACCACCACCTGTCTTCTGAATAATCCCCGGACGACCCTCTTTCGGGGCCATATATACCCAGCCTAAACCAAGCGCATCCGCTTTGCCGGGGACATCCATGCCAATCACTTTCGTAAACTGCGCGCGCTGATAAATCAACGTCTGCATGCGATCAGCCTGGTTACTGCGCTGATAAAAATCGGATGACAAATACTGCTGCATCCAGCGCATCATATCGCCAGGCGTGGAATAGACGCCGCCGCTGCCAATTGCCGCCAGCGTGTTATTGCACGGACTGGCACCGCGCTCAGCAACCATTAAACGGCGGCACTGATCCGGTGAGGGAGTGTAGGTGGTGTCTTTCATCCCCAATGGACGGGTAATCTGCTCTTCAAACAACTGGGTATAAGGCTTGCTGGACGCATTCGCCAGTGCATCTGCCAGCAGGTCGAACGCAAGGTTAGAGTACGCCGCCTGACTGCCTGGCGCGGCTTTCAGCTTCGCCGTAGAAAGGTATTTCCAGCGTTGCTCGCGCGTTGGCCAGACAAATACCGGACGATGTGCCGCGCCACCGGGCTGTTCACGGGGCAGGGCGCTGGTATGGGTTGCCAGATTCACCAGCGTAATGGGCGTCCCATTGTAAGTCGGTACGCGTGCGCCTGGCGGAGCATATTTACTTAGCGGATCGTTTAACTTCACGGTCCCCTGGTCGAGCAATTTCACCAGCATCTCACTGGTCATTAGCTTGGTGAGGGAAGCAATACGTATGACCGAATCCAGCTGCGGGCGAACGTTATTACCAGGTCGCGTTTCGCCATAACTGCGAAAGACGCGCTGGTTACCGTCGATAACAACCAGCGCCATCCCCGTGGCACCGCTGCCGTAAAAAATATGATCGGCATAACGATCGACAATATCAGAGGCGAACTCCGGTTCAGTGATCGGCTGCGCCGCATGGACGGAGGTCAATGACGCCGCACACAGCACGGCAGAAAAAAGCAGACAACGTTTCAACGGTGGTGTCCATAGATTGAATGAAGGTAACTGAGCGTATTTATACTACTCATTGATGGATTGCAAAGGGCGAATTAGTGCAATAATAGTGTTAAAAACGTAACGGCGCGTAAACACGATCTTTTTCCTGCTCACTAATGCCTGCATTTGTGATCCTGCGCGTGTTAATCCGCTTATGTAAACAATCTTTGGTTTGTGAAATCCGTCGAAACAATTCTTATGCTCAGGCTGGCGAACTAAGCGCCTTGCTATGGGTCACAATGGTCGGTTTCATTTGGCTGACGCTTTGTAGCGGTCATGCGGTTAATACACAGCAGTTGTTAAAACGATAAGAAGTTAGCAGGAGTGCATATGTTTAAGTCTTTTTTCCCAAAGCCGGGACCGTTTTTTCTCTCGGCCTTTGTTTGGGCATTGATTGCCGTTATCTTCTGGCAAGCCGGTGGGGGTGACTGGGTGGCGCGTATCACCGGAGCTTCCGGGCAGATCCCGATTAGCGCCGCGCGTTTCTGGTCGTTGGATTTCCTGGTTTTTTACGCTTACTACATTGTTTGCGTAGGACTTTTTGCATTGTTCTGGTTTATCTACAGCCCGCATCGTTGGCAATACTGGTCAATACTCGGTACTGCACTGATCATCTTCGTCACCTGGTTTTTGGTGGAAGTCGGGGTCGCCGTCAACGCCTGGTATGCGCCGTTCTATGATCTGATTCAAACTGCGCTAAGTTCGCCGCATAAAGTCACCATCGAACAATTTTACCGCGAAGTGGGCGTCTTTCTGGGGATTGCGCTGATCGCGGTGGTGATCAGTGTGCTGAACAACTTCTTTGTCAGTCACTACGTGTTCCGCTGGCGTACGGCGATGAACGAATATTACATGGCGAACTGGCAACAACTGCGTCATATCGAAGGTGCCGCCCAACGTGTGCAGGAAGATACCATGCGTTTTGCTTCAACGCTGGAGAATATGGGCGTCAGCTTTATCAACGCTATCATGACGTTGATCGCCTTCCTGCCGGTGCTGGTAACGCTCTCCGCGCATGTGCCGGAGCTGCCGATTGTCGGGCACATTCCGTATGGCCTGGTGATTGCCGCTATCGTCTGGTCGCTAATGGGGACCGGATTGCTGGCAGTGGTAGGGATCAAACTGCCGGGGCTGGAGTTTAAAAACCAGCGTGTAGAGGCTGCCTACCGTAAAGAGCTGGTTTATGGTGAAGACGATGCCACGCGCGCGACGCCGCCTACGGTACGCGAGCTGTTTAGCGCCGTACGGAAAAACTATTTCCGCCTCTATTTTCACTATATGTATTTCAACATCGCCCGCATTCTCTATTTGCAGGTCGATAACGTTTTCGGTTTGTTCTTGCTGTTTCCGTCAATTGTTGCCGGTACGATTACGCTCGGCCTGATGACGCAGATTACCAACGTTTTTGGTCAGGTTCGCGGAGCTTTCCAGTACCTGATTAACTCATGGACCACACTGGTTGAGTTGATGTCTATCTACAAACGTCTGCGCAGCTTTGAACATGAGCTGGATGGTGACAAAATTCAGGAAGTAACCCATACCTTGAGCTAAAAAGGAGAAGTAATGTCGCGCGTCAATCATCTATCTTCGCTGTCATTGTTGGCGGTTCTGGTTTTAGTGGGGTGTAGTAGTCAGGCTCCGCAACCGTTGAAAAAGGGCGAAAAAGCGATAGATGTGGCGAGCGTCGTGCGGCAGAAGATGCCTGCGAGCGTGAAAGACCGCGATGCCTGGGCGAAAGATCTCGCCACCACGTTTGAAAGTCAGGGGCTGGCACCGACGCTGGAAAACGTCTGCTCGGTGCTGGCGGTGGCGCAGCAGGAGTCAAATTATCAGGCAGATCCAGCCGTTCCGGGCTTAAGCAAGATCGCCTGGCAAGAGATTGACCGTCGTGCTGAACGGATGCACATTCCTGCTTTTCTGGTGCATACCGCGCTAAAAATCAAATCGCCAAACGGCAAAAGCTATAGCGAACGGTTAGATTCGGTGCGTACTGAAAAGCAATTGAGCGCGATTTTTGACGATCTGATCAGCATGGTGCCAATGGGGCAGACGCTGTTTGGTTCGCTTAATCCGGTGCGCACCGGTGGGCCGATGCAGGTCAGCATTGCTTTTGCCGAACAGCATACCAAAGGGTATCCGTGGAAAATGGACGGTACAGTCCGTCAGGAAGTCTTCAGTCGTCGCGGCGGGTTGTGGTTTGGTACTTACCATTTACTGAATTATCCCGCCAGCTATAGCGCGCCGATATACCGTTTTGCTGATTTTAACGCTGGCTGGTACGCCAGCCGTAATGCCGCGTTTCAGAACGCGGTCAGTAAGGCCAGCGGCGTGAAGCTGGCACTGGACGGTGATTTAATTCGTTACGACAGTAAAGAGCCCGGGAAAACCGAACTGGCAACGCGCAAACTGGCGGGAAAACTGGGGATGAGCGACAGTGAAATTCGCCGCCAGTTAGAGAAAGGGGACAGCTTCTCTTTTGAGGAGACGGCGCTGTACAAGAAAGTTTATCAACTTGCCGAAGCGAAAACGGGTAAATCACTACCCCGCGAAATGTTGCCTGGCATTCAACTGGAAAGCCCGAAAATCACCCGCAACCTGACTACGGCCTGGTTTGCGAAGCGCGTAGACGAACGGCGGGCGCGTTGTATGAAACAGTGATCAAACAGGAATGTCATGCCAGATAAGGCGTTTTAGGTCCTATCTGGCAAGTAAATCTTACTGGCGGCGATGTCGCCAGTGCAGCCATAGCGCCACTACTGCAAAAATGAGGCAGCCAACTAAAAACGGGATCAGCCCGAAAATGGTGCCGACACCTAAACCAATTTCCACCCGTGGGCGACCTGTTTCCTGGACCTGCATTAAACGCTCATAGACGCCAGGCGCATGCACTAGCAGGTTCAGCAATTGCGCCCCAGCCCAAAAGCAAAACAGCACAAACAACGCATAGGCAATATTGCCAGGCGTTGAAGAGGCATTGCGATATTTTCCGCTAAACAGCGATTTTGACAGGGTGAAATCAGCCATAAAAACCTCCGGAAGTCATCTGCTTCTCTTCTGGTGTGATACCAGCGGCTTATGGCAAGTCTGACAGGTCATTAAGATTGTCAATATCAGAATCATGGTAAATTGATGTTGGGAATATTCCCGAAGCGTGAATCTTCGTCGTGAGTCACAAAATGACAACCTTAAGTTAAATGTATTAACAATTACGGAAATGTTGTCTACGCCACAGACGGATGTTGCAGAATATGCAAGGATGTTGTTTTTCGTTAACGGAGCTGCCATGAACTTGCCTGTAAAAATCCGCCGTGACTGGCACTACTATGCGTTCGCCATTGGCCTTATATTCATTCTTAATGGCGTGGTGGGGTTACTGGGATTTGAAGCAAAAGGTTGGCAGACCTATGCCGTCGGTCTGGTGACGTGGGTGATTAGTTTCTGGCTGGCGGGGCTGATTATTCGTCGTCGCGATGAAGAAACTGAAAACGCCCAATAAGAATATTATCGGGCGTTTAAATATTACATTGTGGTTTTCAATGCGTTATCCGCAGCGTGACGCTCCAGCGCCAGCTCAATCAAACGGGTGATCAGGTCGGTGTAACCCAGACCGCTGGCTTGCCACAGCTTCGGATACATACTGATGTTGGTGAAGCCAGGCAGTGTGTTGATCTCGTTGATCACCACGTCGTTCTCTGGGGTTAAAAACACGTCTACACGCGCCATGCCTGCGCATCCCAACGTCTGATAAGCCTGAACGGCAATCGCCCGGATCTTATCGTTGATTTCTGGCGCAATGGCTGCCGGAACTACCACTTTCGCGCCATCTTCGTCAATGTACTTGGTGTCGTAGGCATAAAAATCGCTGGTTAGTACGATCTCGCCACAGGTGCTGGCTTGCGGATTGTCGTTGCCCAGAACTGCGCATTCGATCTCACGACCTTTGATCCCTTGCTCAACGATCACTTTATGATCGAACTCGAACGCCAGATCGACGGCAATTGCGTACTGTTCTTCACTGGTTACTTTGCTGACACCAACAGAAGAGCCCTGATTAGCTGGTTTTACAAACAGCGGTAACCCCAGTTTAGACTCCACTTCGGCAAAACTGATGTTGTGACGATTAGCGCGCGTCAGGGTAATAAATGGCGCAATGTTCAGCCCGGCATCGCGCAGCAGACGTTTGGTGACATCTTTATCCATACAGGCCGCTGAAGCCAGAACATCAGAACCTACAAACGGTAAATTGGCGACCCGCAGCATTCCCTGCAAGGAACCATCTTCGCCCAGCGTACCGTGGACAATCGGGAAAATGACATCCACCGTCGGCAACGGCTGACCGTTTTGCGCGTCGATAAGCTGATGTTCATGTTTACCAGGCACCTGCGCAAGGCTGGTCGCCGAAGGGCGCAACGCAATATGGGCAGGATCGTCTGCATTTAGCAGATAATTGCTGGCATCGCTGACGTGCCATTGCCCTTGTTTATCAATGCCCAGCAGCACAACGTCGAAGCGACTTTTATCAATGGCATCGACAATGTTTTTTGCCGATTGCAGAGACACTTCATGTTCCGCTGATTTACCACCAAAAACGATTCCTACCCGCAGTTTTTCCATCTTAAAAACCTATCCCGTCTAACACAAAGTGCATACATTACCACGACAAAACGGGGGATTCGCGGCCTTCTGAAAGATTGTTGCAATCTTCTGCTGACAAAGCGTGCAACGTACTGGTGAAGAAAGTGCGTTATCTCAAAGATGTGCGCAAGATCACAAAAATGATGAACGGGAAGCTAATTTATTCCTGGCTTAAATGGCCATGCGGTGAGTTTTTTTCTCTTAATTATAAGTTAACGAAGAGAATATATTTCATAACTTTTATTTATAATAAAGGTTGATGATTAAAAGCCTATATTTTGTGTGGGTAATTATTTAAATAAGAGAAACGTTTCGCTGGTAATCAAACAAAAAATATTTGCGCAAAGTATTTCCTTTGTCATAAAAATAATACTTCCAGACACTATGAAGTTGTGAAACATAATGTTAACTTCTCCATACTTTGGATAAGGAAATACAGACATGAAAAATCTCATTGCTGAGTTGTTATTTAAGCTTGCCCAAAAAGAAGAAGAGTCGAAAGAACTGTGCGCGCAGGTAGAAGCTTTGGAGATTATCGTCACTGCAATGCTTCGCAATATGGCGCAAAATGACCAACAAAGGTTGATTGATCAGGTAGAGGGGGCGCTGTACGAGGTAAAGCCCGATGCCAGCATTCCTGACGACGATACGGAGCTGCTGCGCAATTATGTAAAGAAGTTATTGAAGCATCCTCGTCAGTAAAAAGTTAATCTTTTCAACAGCTGTCATAAAGCTGTCACGGCCGAGACTTATAGTCGCTTTGTTTTTATTTTTAATGTATTTGTACATGGAGAAAATAAAGTGAAACAAAGCACTATTGCACTGGCACTCTTACCGTTACTGTTTTCCCCTGTGACAAAAGCCCGGACACCAGAAATGCCTGTTCTGGAAAACCGGGCTGCTCAGGGCGATATTACTGCACCCGGCGGTGCTCGCCGCTTAACGGGTGATCAGACCGCTGCTCTGCGTGATTCTCTTAGCGATAAACCTGCCAAAAATATTATTTTGCTGATTGGCGATGGGATGGGGGACTCGGAAATTACTGCTGCACGCAATTATGCCGAAGGTGCGGGCGGCTTTTTTAAAGGTATCGATGCCTTACCGCTTACCGGACAATACACACACTATGCGCTGAATAAAAAAACCGGCAAACCGGACTACGTCACCGACTCGGCTGCATCAGCAACCGCCTGGTCAACTGGTGTCAAAACCTATAACGGTGCGCTGGGCGTCGATATTCACGAAAAAGATCACCCAACGATTCTGGAAATGGCAAAAGCCGCAGGTCTGGCGACCGGTAACGTTTCTACCGCAGAGTTGCAGGATGCCACGCCCGCCGCGCTGGTGGCGCATGTGACCTCGCGCAAATGCTACGGGCCGAGCGCGACCAGTGAAAAATGTCCGGGTAACGCTCTGGAAAAAGGCGGAAAAGGATCGATTACCGAACAGCTGCTTAACGCTCGTGCCGATGTTACGCTTGGCGGCGGCGCAAAAACCTTTGCTGAAACGGCAACCGCCGGTGAATGGCAGGGAAAAACGCTGCGTGAACAGGCACAGGCGCGTGGTTATCAGTTGGTGAGCGATGCTGCCTCACTGAATGCGGTGACGGAAGCGAACCAGCAAAAACCCCTGCTAGGACTGTTTGCTGACGGCAATATGCCAGTGCGCTGGCAAGGACCGAAAGCAACGTACCACGGCAATATCGACAAGCCCGCAGTTACCTGTACGCCTAATCCGCAACGTAATGACAGCGTACCGACCCTGGCGCAGATGACCGACAAAGCCATTGAATTGTTGAGTAAAAATGAGAAAGGCTTTTTCCTGCAAGTTGAAGGTGCGTCAATCGATAAACAGGATCACGCTGCGAATCCTTGTGGGCAAATTGGCGAGACGGTCGATCTCGATGAAGCCGTACAACGTGCGCTGGAATTCGCTAAAAAGGAGGGTAACACGCTGGTCATAGTCACCGCTGATCACGCCCACGCCAGCCAGATTGTCGCGCCGGACACCAAAGCGCCGGGCCTCACCCAGGCGCTAAATACCAAAGATGGCGCAGTGATGGTGATGAGTTACGGGAACTCCGAAGAGGATTCACAAGAACATACCGGCAGTCAGTTGCGTATTGCGGCGTATGGCCCACATGCTGCCAATGTCGTTGGACTGACCGACCAGACCGATCTCTTCTACACCATGAAAGCCGCCCTGGGGCTGAAATAAAACCGCGCCCGGCGGTGAATTTTCGCTGTCGGGTGGTTTTTTTGCTGTTAGCAACCAGACTTAATGGCAGATCACGGGCGCAAACGCTCATGGTTAAAACATGAAGAGGGATGGTGCTATGAAAATAACATTACTGGTTACCTTGCTTTTCGGACTGGTTTTTTTAACCACCGTCGGCGCTGCCGAGAGAACCTTAACCCCGCAACAACAGCGTATGACCTCCTGTAATCAGCAGGCGACGGCGCAGGCGTTGAAAGGGGATGCTCGTAAGACCTACATGAGTGATTGCCTGAAGAACAGCAAGTCTGCGCCTGGTGAAAAAAGTTTGACGCCACAGCAGCAAAAGATGCGCGAATGTAATAATCAAGCAACGCAACAATCTCTGAAAGGTGATGATCGTAATAAGTTTATGAGCGCCTGCCTCAAAAAAGCCGTCTGATATCTGATAGTGCTAACGGGTGAGCTACGAAAATGGCTCACCCGAAATTTCATACTTCTGCCTTTAGCCCCGTCTCTATAATTTGGGAAAATTGTTTCTGAATGTTCCCAAAAATAATGAATGATGAAAACTTTTTCAAAAAAGCGGCGGCGCATGGGGAGGAACCTCCTTTAACTCCTCAAAACGAACATCAGCGGTCCGGGCTGCGCTTCGCCCGTCGCGTCAGACTACCCCGCGCGGTTGGCCTGGCTGGCATGTTCTTACCGATTGCTTCAACGCTGGTTTCGCACCCGCCGCCGGGCTGGTGGTGGCTGGTGTTGGTCGGCTGGGCGTTCGTCTGGCCGCATTTAGCCTGGCAGATAGCGAGCAGGGCCGTCGATCCGCTTAGCCGGGAAATTTACAACTTAAAAACCGATGCAGTATTAGCGGGAATGTGGGTAGGCGTAATGGGCGTAAACGTGCTGCCTTCCACCGCGATGTTGATGATTATGTGTCTGAATTTGATGGGGGCAGGCGGCCCCCGTCTGTTTGTCGCGGGTCTGGTGTTGATGGTGGTTTCCTGCCTTGTCACCCTCGAACTGACGGGCATCACCGTGTCGTTCAATAGTGCGCCGCTGGAATGGTGGCTCTCCCTTCCCATTATCGTCATTTATCCTCTGCTGTTTGGCTGGGTCAGCTACCAGACGGCGACTAAACTGGCGGAACATAAACGCAGGTTGCAGGTCATGAGTACCCGCGACGGTATGACGGGCGTGTATAACCGACGTCATTGGGAAACTATGTTACGCAATGAATTTGATAACTGTCGGCGGCATAACCGCGATGCGACATTACTGATTATCGATATCGACCATTTCAAGAGCATCAACGATACTTGGGGCCATGATGTGGGCGATGAGGCGATTGTGGCGCTTACCCGACAGTTACAAATAACCCTGCGCGGTAGCGATGTGATTGGTCGGTTTGGCGGCGATGAGTTTGCGGTAATCATGTCCGGTACGCCAGCTGAGAGCGCCATTACCGCCATGTTACGGGTGCATGAAGGGCTAAACACGTTACGTTTGCCGAATACGCCACAGGTAACATTACGGATTAGTGTGGGGGTTGCGCCGCTGAATCCACAAATGAGTCACTATCGCGAGTGGTTGAAATCGGCAGATTTGGCGCTCTACAAAGCAAAGAAAGCCGGACGTAACCGCACCGAAGTGGCGGCCTGACGTCCGGCAAAAATCATCAGGATTTGCTGAGTTTTTCTGATTTTTCCATACACTTCGTCATCGCTTCGATCACTGCGGCACGGAAGCCTTTCTCTTCCAGTACGCGTACCGCCTCAATGGTGGTGCCTCCCGGTGAGCAGACCATATCTTTCAGTGCCCCCGGATGTTCTCCCGTTTCCAGCACCATTTTTGCGGAACCCATGACCGCCTGAGCGGCAAATTTATACGCCTGGGCGCGTGGCATCCCGCCCAGCACGGCGGCGTCGGCCATCGCTTCGATAAACATAAAGACGTAGGCTGGCGAAGAACCGCTCACACCGACCACCGGGTGGATCATCGGCTCAGCAATTACTTCCGCTTCGCCAAAGCAGCGGAAAATATTCAGCACATCAGCGGTATCTTCTGGGGTTACCAGCGCGTTTGGCGTTACGGAGGTCATCCCGGCATTAACCAGCGCGGGAGTGTTCGGCATGGCGCGGATAATTTTCCGGTCATGGCCCAGCGCGCGGGCAAGCTGGTCGAGTGTGATACCTGCAGCAATAGAAACGACCAGAGAGTCTTTATTCAGGCTGGAGGTGATTTCGCTAAGCACTTTAATCATGATGCCAGGTTTAACGGCGGCAAAAATGATGTCGGCGATTTGCGCCACTTCTTGCGCCGATTCTGCGGCGTTGATGCCGAACTGGTCATGCAGGGCGGCGACTTTATCCGGGGAGGGGGTATATACCCAGATTTGCCCTGGAAGCACCTGACCGCTGGCAATCAGACCGCCGAGAATGGCTTTTCCCATATTGCCGCAGCCAATAAAACCGATTTTCTTTTCCATTGCCTCACTCCTGCCGTGAAATTCATTGTTTTGATAATCGCTGGCAGAAGCATAAACAGAACTATGCCGGAAGGCAAAAGCGCGACACAATAGAGGATTACCCAACAAAGGATGACTTTATGACAATTTGGGTGGATGCCGACGCGTGTCCCAATGTAATTAAAGAGATTTTGTATCGCGCGGCGGAACGTATGCAGATGCCGCTGGTACTGGTAGCAAACCAGAGTTTACGCGTGCCGCCATCGCGATTTATTCGTACGCTGCGCGTCGCGGCAGGTTTCGACGTTGCCGATAACGAAATTGTCCGGCAGTGTGAAGCGGGCGATTTGGTGATCACCGCAGATATTCCTTTGGCTGCTGAAGCCATCGAGAAAGGCGCGGCGGCGCTTAATCCTCGCGGCGAACGTTATACGCCAGCGACCATTCGTGAGCGCCTGACGATGCGCGATTTTATGGATACCTTACGTGCCAGTGGGATCCAGACCGGAGGACCAGATAGTCTTTCACAACGTGACCGCCAGGCCTTTGCCGCGGAGCTGGATAAGTGGTGGCTGGAAGTGCAACGTAGTCGTGGCTAAATGTAATTTATTATTTACACTTCATTCTTGAATATTTATTGGTATAGTAAGGAGTGTATTGAGATTTTCACTTTAAGTGGAATTTTTTCTTTACAATCGAAATTGTACTAGTTTGATGGTATGATCGCTATTCTCATGATACCGGCTTTCGCCGCATTGCGACCTATTGGGGAAAACCCACGATGACACAACCTCTTTTTCTGATCGGGCCTCGGGGCTGTGGTAAAACAACGGTCGGAATGGCCCTTGCCGATTCGCTTAACCGTCGATTTGTCGATACCGACCAGTGGTTGCAATCACAGCTCAATATGACGGTCGCGGAGATCGTCGAAAGGGAAGAGTGGGCGGGATTCCGCGCCAGAGAAACGGCGGCGCTGGAAGCGGTAACTGCGCCATCCACCGTTATCGCTACAGGCGGCGGCATTATCCTGACGGAATTTAATCGTCACTTTATGCAAAATAACGGGATCGTGGTTTATTTGTGTGCGCCAGTATCAGTCCTGGTTAACCGACTGCAAGCTGCACCGGAAGAAGATTTACGGCCAACCTTAACGGGGAAACCGCTGAGCGAAGAAGTTCAGGAAGTGCTGGAAGAACGCGATGCGCTTTATCGCGAAGTTGCGCATATTATCATCGACGCAACAAACGAACCCAGCCAGGTGATTTCTGAAATTCGCAGTGCCCTGGCACAGACGATCAATTGTTGATTTTCGAGCGCCTATACTTAACGTTCATCCCGTGAAATAAGGAAGAACGATGCCAACGAAACCGCCTTATCCTCGTGAAGCATATATAGTGACGATTGAAAAAGGAAAACCAGGACAGACGGTAACCTGGTACCAACTCAGAGCCGATCATCCTAAACCAGACTCGTTGATCAGTGAACATCCGACCGCTCAGGAAGCGATGGATGCGAAAAAACGCTATGAGGACCCTGACAAAGAGTGACCGCATCAGACTGCTCGGAAGGGATTCTGAGTGCCACCACAAGGGATCTGCGTCACATTTTTCACAATTCATGTTTTTCAAATAATTAGAATATTAAACAATAACAATCCATTACTGGAATCATTTGGAATCTTTACATTATGCCGTGTAGGTCTGCTGCTACGCTTTTTGTCATTTGTAGCACAGGTAAGTGTCAGCAGTGGTGCTTAGCGCTTGCCCGGTAATTAACGACGAAATAAAAGTAAGGTGGAAGAACAATGAGTGCGTCGTTGGCGATCCTGACCATCGGCATTGTACCTATGCAGGAAGTTTTGCCGCTCCTGACAGAATACATTGACGAAGATAATATTTCCCATCATAGCCTGCTGGGGAAGTTAAGCCGCGAAGAAGTGATGGCGGAGTACGCGCCAGAAGCAGGCGAAGACACAATTCTCACATTATTAAATGACAACCATCTGGCCCATGTTTCGCGTCGCAAAGTAGAGCGTGACCTGCAAGGTGTGGTTGAAGTGCTCGATAATCAGGGCTACGACGTCATTATATTAATGAGTACGGCAAACATTAGTAGTATGACTGCGCGTAATACGATCTTTCTTGAGCCGTCGCGGATATTGCCACCGCTGGTTTCCTCTATTGTTGAAGATCATCAGGTAGGGGTTATCGTACCGGTTGAGGAGTTGCTGACCGTTCAGGCGCAAAAATGGCAAATTTTGCAGAAACCGCCGGTATTTTCATTGGGTAACCCCATTCATGATTCAGAACAAAAAATCATTGATGCCGGGAAAGAATTACTGGCGAAAGGCGCAGATGTCATCATGCTGGATTGTTTGGGATTTAACCAGCGTCATCGCGATTTACTGCAAAAACAGCTCGATGTTCCTGTCTTGCTGTCTAACGTATTGATTGCACGGCTGGCTGCGGAATTACTGGTGTAATTTTGCGTGACAGCCAGCGCCTCTGGCCCCTATAGTGAAGTAGATGTTCAACTACCAGACAGGGCCAGTTTATGCTTCAAAGTAATGAGTACTTTTCCGGCAAAGTGAAATCGATCGGCTTTTCCAGCAGCAGCACTGGTCGCGCCAGCGTGGGGGTTATGGTTGAAGGCGAATACACCTTCAGCACCGCTGAGCCTGAAGAGATGACGGTAATCAGTGGCGCGCTGAATGTGTTACTGCCTGACGCGACCGACTGGCAAGTGTATGAAGCCGGTTCGGTGTTTAATGTTCCCGGTCACAGTGAGTTTCATCTGCAAGTTGCCGAACCCACCTCTTATCTGTGCCGCTATCTGTAATTCCTCGCCTTCCCCTTGAACGGGAGGGCATTTTTCTGAAATGTCCTCTCTTTAACCCATAATAATATTTCCTTTGCTGGGATTTTTTCGATTTCCGATATATTCATAATTCATCAAGGTTGATATAAATATCAGCGAAGATCTCCAGATATTTTTGCGGAACTGGCCACGATAAAAGATAAATCAGATGATGAATGGTGGCGTGCATTGCTGCAAAGTCGCAATGATCATTTGCGCCAAACGGCATTGCGCAACGCACATACCCCGGCGTCTTTGTTAACGACATTGACTGAGCCTCAGGATCGGGCGTTGGTTATTAATAATCCACAGTTGGCTGCCGATGTGAAAACGACGTGGTTAAAAGAGGATCCATCATTACTCTTATTTGTCGATCAACCCGATCTTTCGCTGTTACGTGATTTAGTGAAAACAGGGGCAACGCGGAAAATTCGCAGTGAAGCGCGTCACCGGCTTGAGGAAAAACAAAAAACGCATAATATTGCTGCGCTAAAAATTATTGCCCGCCGTAGCGAATAATTATATGCCTGGTGTAGCTTCGTACGCCGGATAAGACGCGGCAGGCGTCGCATCCGGCATTAAAGGAAAATCAGCAATTAACGTTGTGCTTCGCCACCTAATCCTTCAATCAGGTTTTGAATTAACGCTGCCAGTTCACCAGTCATCAGGATGAAATCGGCATCAAAGCGCTGGGCGAAATCTTCACGGTCGATATCTTCGTTTTGATCGCGCAACTCGTCGCAGAACTTCAGACGCTTGAGCGAACCATCGTCGCACATCACAAACTGAATGCGCTGCTGCCAGTCGAGCGCCAGTTTAGTCACCACTTTTCCGGCTTCGATGTGATTGGTGATCTCTTCGCTGGTCAGATCTTGTTTCTTCGCGCGGATCACTCCACCATCTTCCAGCAGCGATTTCAGCTCGGCTTCATCAAGCAGCTGGAAGCCCTGTGCCGCGCTGCCGGAGCGTACCCATTCGGTCAGCGTCAGTTCAATCGGGTTTTCCATGCTCAATGGTACAACCGGTAACGACCCCAGGCTTTTACGCAGTAATGCCAGCGTATCTTCCGCTTTTTTGGCACTGGCGCAGTCCACCATAATCAAACCATTAACCGTGTCGATCCACATCATTGTCTGGCTAAAACGGCTGAAAGCACGCGGCAGCAGAGAGTGCAGCACTTCGTCTTTCAGCGAATCTTTTTCGGTTTTCTTCAGCTTACGCGCCTGTTCCGCTTCCAGTTTGGCGATTTTCGCTTCCAGCGCCTGTTTAATCACCGGAGACGGGAGGATTTTTTCTTCTTTGCGCGCGCAGATAACAATTTGACCATTGGCAACGTGCGTTAACGCATCGCTGTGCGATCCCATCGGAGGAACCCAGCCCATCTTCGCCATGTCCTGGCTGCCGCATGGGGTAAATGCCATCGAGGCTAGCTGTTTTTCCATCTCTTCTGCACGCAACGAAATCTCGCGGCTAAGACGGTAAACCATTAAATTTTTGAACCACAGCATGATAATTTCCACGGCCTTGTCGTTAAATTTAGCGGGCATGATAACGAATTGTCGGCGGCCTTGCATTGCCAATCCAGTTGTCCGTCTCTACGCTATTGATATTGAAAAAAATAAGGAGAGTACCGTGCGTATAGGTATCGATTTAGGCGGCACCAAAACTGAAGTGATTGCACTGGGCGATGCAGGGGAGCAGTTGTACCGCCATCGTCTGCCCACGCCGCGTGATGATTACCGCCAGACCATTGAAACGATCGCCACGCTGGTTGATATGGCGGAGCAGGCGACAGGGCAGCGCGGAACAGTGGGGATGGGCATTCCTGGCTCAATTTCGCCTTACACCGGCGTGGTGAAGAATGCCAATTCAACCTGGCTCAACGGTCAGCCATTCGATAAAGACTTAAGCGCGCGGTTGCAGCGGGAAGTGCGGCTGGCAAATGACGCCAACTGTCTGGCGGTTTCAGAAGCGGTAGATGGCGCGGCAGCGGGAGCGCAGACGGTATTTGCCGTGATTATCGGCACGGGATGCGGCGCGGGCGTGGCATTCAATGGGCGGGCGCATATCGGCGGCAATGGCACGGCAGGTGAGTGGGGACACAATCCGCTACCGTGGATGGACGAAGACGAACTGCGTTATCGCGAGGAAGTCCCTTGTTATTGCGGTAAACAAGGTTGTATTGAAACCTTTATTTCGGGCACGGGATTCGCGACGGATTATCATCGTTTGAGCGGACATGCGCTGAAAGGCAGTGAAATTATCCGCCTGGTTGAAGAAAGCGATCCGGTAGCGGAACTGGCATTGCGTCGCTACGAGCTGCGGCTGGCAAAATCGCTGGCACATGTCGTGAATATTCTCGATCCGGATGTGATTGTGCTGGGGGGCGGGATGAGCAATGTAGACCGTTTATATCAAACGGTTCCGCAGTTGATTAAACAATTTGTCTTCGGCGGCGAATGTGAAACGCCGGTGCGTAAGGCGAAGCACGGTGATTCCAGCGGCGTACGCGGCGCTGCGTGGTTATGGCCACAAGAGTAAAAAACGTAGGCAATTGGCGCATCATGCCTGATGCGATGCCGCGTCTTATCAGGCCTGCAAAATGTGCCGGAACCGCAGGCCGATAACGCGTTCACGCCTCATCCGGCAATAAGCAACGCGCACCGTGACAGTAATCTACCCCAGTGGTTTCGCCAGCACCGGACTATCCGCCGCTTGCTGGCGTTTATAGCGACCATACAGCAGCAACGACGACATCGCAGCAAACGAAAGCAGGGCGGCAGGCAGCGCCACGTAATTATATGCCAGCCCCAGCGTCAGCATCATACCACCGCAATATGCGCCGACGGCGCTACCGAGGTTAAACGCTATTTGCCCACCTGCGGCACCTAATAACTCTCCGCCTTTGGCATTTTGCAGTAACAATATTTGCAGTGGTGCTGAAAGGGCAAATAATCCCGCGCAACAAATAAATGCAAAAATAAGCGACGTTGTTTTCATGCCGCCGAAGAAAAAGAGCATCAGCAGTGCCAGCACAATAATAAAGTCAGTTACTGCCGCAATGCGCAGTGGTGAATAACGTCCTGAAATCCGGCCACTTAGCACATTCCCCAGCACCATCCCTAGCCCAACTAACATCATAATAAAAGTCATCGCCGTTTCCGAAAAACCGGAAATAAACATCATGTATGGCTTTACGTAGCTGAACCAGGCAAACACACCTGCGTTGCCAAACATGGTGGCGGTGAAAATTAACCACGGGGCCGGGCTGCGCAAAAAGTGAAATTGTTCGCGTAGCTTTCCTTTCGCCTCGTCGCGAATATCCGGCACCCAAAAATAGACCGATGCCATCACCGCAATATTAAAAACAGCGATCAATAAAAAGGTGTAACGCCAGCTAAATTCCTGACTTAAATACGTTCCCAGCGGAATGCCCAGCAAATTGGCGACTGTCATCCCGGAAACCATCCCCGCCACGGCGGCGGTGACTTTGCCGGGTTTGATAATTTTTGATAACACGATCGCTCCGACGCCAAAAAATGCACCATGCGGAAAGCCGGAAACCAGCCGACCAATGGCGAGCATCAGGTAAGACGAAGAGAGCGTGAACATGGCGTTGCCAATGACGCACAACGCCACCAGAAACAACAAGATATGTTTGAGTGAGTAGTGGCTGGAAAAGAGTGCGATGATTGGCGCACCGACCACCACCCCCAGCGCATAATACGAGATCATATGTCCGGCAGCAGGAATCGAAATTCCTACGTTATGCGCCAGCTCCGTGAGCACGCCCATAATGCCAAATTCGGCCATCCCCAAACCAAACGTGCCCAGAGCCAAAGATAAAATGACTTTTTTCATACCACCATCACAACCACCAGAACGGCTACCAATCACCGTAGCCAATAAAGTGATAGCTTGCAGGATAACGACCAGCAAGGCCAAGAGATAATTCGCCCCTCTGTATTCATTATCCTGCTGAATAGTTATTTCACTGCAAACGCACTTTCCAGTTTGCTGTAGCCCAGGCCGTTGATCTTCTTCACTTTGATCTGCACCGGAATACGCTCTTTCATCGCTTCAACGTGGCTAATCACACCGATGGTTTTGCCACTGGCATTCAGGGCATCCAGCGCATCAAGGGCGGTATCCAGCGTTTCGCTATCCAGCGTGCCAAAACCTTCATCGAGGAACAGCGAATCAATACGCGTTTTATGGCTGACCAGATCTGAAAGCGCCAGTGCCAGCGCCAGACTGACGAGGAAACTCTCGCCACCGGAAAGGGTACGGGTATCGCGTACCGCATCTGCCTGCCAGGTATCAACAACCTCGACTTCCAGCGCCTCGCTGGCTTTGCGCTGTAACAGATAGCGCCCGTGCAGCCGGGTAAGTTGCTGATTAGCGAGATGGACTAAATTATCCAGCGTCAGTCCCTGGGCAAACTTGCGGAATTTATCGCCCTCTTTGGAACCTATTAGCGAATTCAGATATCCCCAGTCCTCAACCTGCTGCGTCATTTGAGCAATTTGCTGCATTAAGGTTTGTTGTTGCTGACGGTTGTCTGCATCCTGCTTCAGCTGCTGGCGAATCTCGCCCTGACTGGTGGTGTTTTCACGCAACTTTTGGTGAGTTTGCGCTAACTCTTGCTGAATCTGCTCCACCGTTACAGTGAGAGCCAACCCGTCAGGTCGGTGTTGCTGATGCTGTGCCAGCGTTTCTGCTGTCTGAGTGACCAGTGTTTGCACCTGACGGCGCTGGTTTTCCAGATTCTGCTTGAGCTGTTCCAGTTGCGTTAGTGTTTGTTCATCCATTAGCGCCGCAAGGAACGCCTGCTGATCGTCAAAGATGCTGGCCTGTAGCGCGGTGTCAAACTGCGCCTGGGCTTTTTGCAGACTTTGCGCCGCCAGAACGTCCTGTTGCTGTAACGTCTGCTGCTGGCTGTGTAATGCGAGACATTGTTCATGAACCTGCCGCCAGTTTTCCAGTACCACAGTTTCTTCGCTGTGCGGGAGTTCATCACTTTGCGGCAACGTTTCCAGAATCGGCGTCAGCTGCTGCATACGGTTTTGCAGCGCGGTTAATTCGTTCTGGCGTTGCTGCCACCTCTGCGCTTCTTGCTGACGTGTCGCCAACCAGCTCTCTTCTTCATCTTCCTGTGGCAATGTCAGTGCATAACCCGCCAATGCCGTTAAGAGTTGCTGCTGGCGTTGTTCAATTTGCTGTTGATACTGAATAATTTGCTGATTATGCGCGGCAATCTGCCCTTGTAATTCATGCCGTTGGCTGAGTAACCGCAGCTGGCGTTCGTGCTCATCTTGTGCATCCAGCCACGGTTGAATATCGTCCTGTGGCTGCAAGGTGATATTGAGGCTGGCCGTGACGGCTTGCCATTGTTGAGTAAGTGCTTGCTCATCTTGTCGGAGGCTTTGCGCTTCGTTTTCATCACGCTGAAGTTGCTTTGTTAAGGCGTCCAGTTGCCCACGTAGCGTCGCACCTTCTTCACCGAGCTTTTTAACTTCGTTTTCCAGCGCCAGTAATCGAGACTGATTAACGCCAGGCTCCAGCGCCTGATACGCCTCGACCGCCGGGTGGCTGGTGGAACCACAAAGAGGACAAGGCTGACCCGCCTGTAACTGTGCACGCTGGGCTTCCAGCGTTTTGATGCGCGCTTCCTGCTCGCAAATGGTTTTCACATCGGCAAGTTGCTGCGTCTTTTCTTTATAACGCTGGCGCATTTCGTTAAGTGCGGCGTTACGTTGCGTCTGTTCTTGCGTGACATTCTGGATAGTGACCTGTAATTGCGCCAGGCGTTTTTGTTGGGGAACAATCTGTCCATGCAGCGCGACCAGGCGCTGACGCAGCGTGCGTTGCTCAGCATGTTGCGCCAGGGCGGTAGCAACTTCATCGGCGGTTAACGTCAACGTGATCGCCGCAAGCGCATTAAGTTTTTGCTCAGCATGGGTTAACTGTTGCTGCCATTGCCGCAGATGCTCGCGATCGCTGGTTTGTTGGGAGAACTGCGCACGCCAACCCGCCAGTTCGTTGTTCCACTGACGGAAGCGGTCGTGTTCCTGTAACCAGGCATTCAGGCTTTGTTGCTGCTGCTGTAATTCTGCAGACTGCTTCGCCGCGTGGTGGCGAATGCTCGCCCGAAGCGCCATTGTGCTCTGTAAGCGAGTATTTACTTCTTCAATCTGCTGGCGAGTATGCGCCAGCGCCGCGCTGTGTTCTGCGATGCGTTCCCAGTGTGGACGAAGATTTCGTGCCGGTTGTGCCAGACTGAGCGCCGCCAGTTGAGGTTGCGCTTTTTCTTCTTCGGCTAACGCCTGTTGCAAGGCCTGTTGACGGCGGCTGGCTTCTTGCTGCAATTCGTCCAGACGCGTTAACCAGTTTAGTGATTGTTGTTCTTGCTGCTGCGCGGTAAGTAACTGTTTTTCTTCGTCAGTAAGTACCTGCAAACTCGCTGTCAGCGATTGCACTTGTTCTGGCGTGAGCAACGCGACGCCGCTGGCCTGCGCTTGCAGCTTCTCCAGCTCTGTGCGGGCCGATTTGTGCTGCTCAAAAACCATCGCCGAGATTTGCCCGTAGATTTCAGTGCCGGTTAACTCCTCGAGCAATTCCGCGCGTTCTTTTGGTTTGGCATTCAGGAAGGCAGCAAATTGCCCCTGCGAAAGCAGCATCGAACGGGTGAAGCGCCCGTAATCCAGTCCGGTTAACGTCGCCGTCAGTTCCAGCTTATCTTTCACTTTGTCGGCGAGAATTTTGCCGTCGGCGCAGCGCGCCAGCTCTACGCGTGGCACCTGCAAATTACCGTCGGGCTGGTTACGCGCCCGATTCTGGCTCCAGAACGCGCGATACGCTTCACCTTTGACTTCAAACTCCACTTCCGCCAGACATTCGGCGGTATCGCGGGTCATGAGATCATTTTGCGATTGTGAAACGTTAGAAAGGCGCGGAGTTTCGTGATACAGCGCCAGACAAATGGCGTCCAGCAGGGTGGTTTTCCCCGCACCGGTTGGGCCGGTAATGGCAAACAGCCCGTTGCTGGCGAACGGCTCGCGGGTGAAATCAATCTTCCATTCGCCTTTTAATGAGTTCAGGTTTTTCAGGCGCAGGCTGAGAATTTTCATGCTTCGTGTTCTCCTGCGAGGGTATGCAATGTCGTGGCGAAAAGATGCTGCAGACGTTGCTGCTGCGATTCATCCAGTTCTTCCAGTGCCAGACGGCGATTGAACACCTCTTCGACGCTGAGTTCGCTGAGGGTTTCACGCTGTTGGCTGGCTAACACTCGCTCGCGCTGTTCACGACTCCGGCGTACCAGCAATACTTCGACAGGTAATGATTCGGTTAATGCCTGGATTTTGCGCTGAATATCATGCAGATACTCATCAGTAGTGATTTCGATATCCAGCCAGACAGGTGGCTCCTGTGATACATCGCGCCACTGTTCCAGCTGTTCGGTAATCGACGCCAGATCGCCTTTCAGCACCGCCATGGGTTGCGTTACCGGTACGTTCAGGTTTTCCACGCTCTCTAATTTGCCGTTTGAAAATGTCACTAAATGGACATATTTACTCTTACCGCATTCATCAAAACTCAGTGGAATGGGGGAACCGCAATAGCGAACATGTTCCATGCCGCCAATAATCTGTGCGCGGTGAATATGCCCGAGCGCGATGTAGTCGGCTGGTGGAAAGTTTTGTGCCGGAAACGCGTCCAGCGTGCCAATATAGATGTCACGCACGGCGTCACTTTTACTGGCACCCACGGTCGTTAAGTGTCCCGTGGCGATGATGGGCAGAGGCTGATCGCCGCGCAGTTTGCAGGCATCGGCATAGTGTTGTTGGTAATAATCGGTAATAGCTGCCAGCAAATGCTGCTGTTTTTCAATACTGTTAAGCCCCGCCTGGCTGGTAATAATGTCACGCGGACGTAAAAACGGAATAGGGCACAGCACTGCGCCTGGCGTCCCGTCGCGACGAGGCAAGATTTGCGGCGCATGTCCGGCGCTGGCGACCACGGTCGTATTGAGGAACGCCATGATATCGCGCGATTCATTCAGCGTGGCGACCGAGTCATGGTTTCCTGCCAGTACCACCAGATGACAGCCAGTTTGCTGTAAATTGACAACAAAACGGTTGTATAACGTGCGGGCGTAACTGGGGGGCGAGCCGGTATCGAAAACATCACCGGCAACAATAATCGCATCCACCTGATGGGTTTGTGCTGTCTCCAGCAGCCAGTCAAGAAAAGCCTGATGTTCAGCTTCGCGGCTTTTACTGTAGAAGTTCTGGCCGAGATGCCAGTCTGAGGTGTGAAGGATGCGCATAACGGTTCCCTGGCGAAAAAGCATGGGCGCGATTATACCCAAACAGATGTGCCATTTGCTTTTTTCTGCGCCACGGAAATCAATAACCTGAAGATATGTGCGACGAGCTTTTCATAAATCTGTCATAAATCTGACGCATAATGACGTCGCATTAATGATCGCAACCTATTTATTACAACAGGGCAAATCATGGCGAGACGTATTCTGGTCGTAGAAGATGAAGCACCAATTCGCGAAATGGTCTGCTTCGTGCTCGAACAAAATGGCTTTCAGCCGGTCGAAGCGGAAGATTATGACAGTGCTGTGAATCAACTGAATGAACCCTGGCCGGATTTAATTCTCCTTGACTGGATGTTACCTGGCGGCTCCGGTATCCAGTTCATCAAACACCTCAAGCGCGAGTCGATGACCCGGGATATTCCAGTGGTGATGTTGACCGCCAGAGGGGAAGAAGAAGATCGCGTGCGCGGCCTTGAAACCGGCGCGGATGACTATATCACCAAGCCGTTTTCGCCGAAGGAGCTGGTGGCGCGAATCAAAGCGGTAATGCGCCGTATTTCGCCAATGGCGGTGGAAGAGGTGATCGAGATGCAGGGGCTAAGCCTCGACCCGACATCTCACCGGGTGATGGCGGGCGAAGAGCCACTGGAGATGGGGCCGACAGAATTTAAACTGCTGCACTTTTTTATGACGCATCCTGAGCGCGTGTACAGCCGCGAGCAGCTGTTAAACCACGTCTGGGGAACTAACGTGTATGTGGAAGACCGCACGGTCGATGTCCACATTCGTCGCCTGCGTAAAGCACTGGAGCCCGGCGGGCATGACCGCATGGTGCAGACTGTGCGCGGTACAGGATATCGTTTTTCAACCCGCTTTTAACGCCTTGCTCATCGGACGCAGAGCAGGGCTTATGATTTCTTAACTGGAGTATCTTACGTGCTGGAACGGCTGTCGTGGAAAAGGCTGGTGCTGGAGCTGCTACTTTGCTGCCTCCCGGCTTTCATCCTGGGTGCATTTTTTGGTTACCTGCCCTGGTTTTTGCTGGCATCGGTAACGGGACTGCTTATCTGGCATTTCTGGAATTTGTTGCGCCTTTCATGGTGGCTGTGGGTGGATCGTAGTATGACCCCGCCACCGGGACGTGGTAGCTGGGAACCGCTGCTATACGGATTACACCAGATGCAGTTGCGAAATAAAAAACGCCGCCGCGAACTGGGCAATCTGATTAAACGCTTTCGTAGCGGCGCGGAGTCGCTGCCCGACGCGGTGGTGCTGACCACGGAAGAGGGCGGTATTTTCTGGTGCAACGGTCTGGCGCAACAGATTCTTGGCTTGCGCTGGCCGGAAGATAACGGGCAGAACATCCTTAACTTGCTGCGTTACCCGGAGTTTACGCAATATCTGAAAACGCGTGATTTTTCTCGCCCGCTTAATCTGGTGCTCAACACCGGGCGGCATCTGGAAATTCGCGTCATGCCTTATACCCACAAACAGTTGCTGATGGTGGCGCGTGATGTCACGCAAATGCATCAACTGGAAGGGGCGCGGCGTAACTTTTTTGCCAACGTGAGCCATGAGTTACGTACGCCATTGACCGTGTTACAGGGTTACCTGGAGATGATGGATGAGCAACCGCTGGAAGGCGCGGTACGTGAAAAAGCGTTGCACACCATGCGCGAGCAGACCCAGCGGATGGAAGGGCTGGTGAAGCAGTTGCTGACGCTGTCGAAAATAGAAGCCGCACCGACGCATTTGCTCAATGAAAAGGTTGATGTGCCAATGATGCTGCGCGTTGTTGAGCGCGAGGCTCAGACTCTGAGTCAGAAAAAACAGACATTTACCTTTGAGATAGATAACGGCCTCAAGGTGTCTGGCAACGAAGATCAGCTACGCAGTGCGATTTCGAACCTGGTCTATAACGCCGTAAATCATACGCCGGAAGGCACGCATATCACCGTACGCTGGCAGCGAGTGCCGCACGGTGCCGAATTTAGCGTTGAAGATAACGGACCGGGCATTGCACCGGAGCATATTCCGCGCCTGACCGAGCGTTTTTATCGCGTTGATAAAGCGCGTTCCCGGCAAACCGGCGGTAGCGGATTAGGGTTAGCGATCGTGAAACATGCGGTGAATCATCACGAAAGTCGCCTGAATATTGAGAGTACAGTAGGAAAAGGAACACGTTTCAGTTTTGTTATCCCGGAACGTTTAATTGCCAAAAACAGCGATTAATCCGCCTTTGTCATCTTTTATTGCCATAAGCCAGCCGATGCTGGCTTATTTTCTTTGCAGTCAAAATACGGGCGTTAGATTTTACAACGGTTGGTGATTTTTTGTTCGCATGATTAGCCATGTCTTTTTCACGGAAATAGTGTTTTATACTGGTTGGTGATTTCTTATCGCTATATACCTCTGGTTTTTAGATCCCTTCTTGCTTTAAAACGTTATAAGCGTTTAAATTGCGCTTCAGGTGCTGTCATACTGACTGCATTAACGCGGTAAATCGAAAAACTATTCTTCGCCGCGCCTGGTTGGGAGTATTTCCCGCTAAAATTGTTTAAATATACCGCTGTATCATCCCCAGGGATTGGCACAAAAATTTAACGTTACAACACCACATCCACAGGCAGTATGATTTATGACCCATCAATTAAGATCGCGCGATATCATCGCTCTGGGCTTTATGACATTTGCGTTGTTCGTCGGCGCAGGTAACATTATTTTCCCTCCAATGGTCGGCTTGCAGGCAGGCGAACACGTCTGGACTGCGGCATTCGGCTTCCTCATTACTGCCGTTGGCCTGCCGGTATTAACGGTAGTGGCGCTGGCAAAAGTTGGCGGCGGTGTTGACAGCCTCAGCACGCCAATCGGTAAAGTCGCTGGCGTACTGCTGGCAACGGTTTGTTACCTGGCGGTGGGGCCGCTTTTCGCTACGCCGCGTACAGCTACCGTTTCCTTTGAAGTGGGGATTGCACCGCTGACGGGTGATTCCGCGCTGCCGCTGTTTATCTACAGCCTGGTCTATTTCGCTATCGTTATTCTGGTTTCGCTCTATCCGGGCAAGCTGCTGGATACCGTGGGCAACTTCCTTGCGCCGCTGAAAATTATCGCGCTGGTCATCCTGTCTGTTGCCGCGATTGTCTGGCCGGCGGGTTCTATCAGCACGGCGACTGAGGCTTATCAAAACGCTGCGTTTTCTAACGGCTTCGTTAACGGCTATCTGACCATGGATACGCTGGGCGCAATGGTGTTTGGTATCGTTATTGTTAACGCGGCGCGTTCTCGTGGCGTTACCGAAGCGCGTCTGCTGACCCGTTATACCGTCTGGGCTGGCCTGATGGCGGGTGTTGGTCTGACTCTGCTGTACCTGGCGCTGTTCCGTCTGGGTTCAGACAGCGCGTCACTGGTCGATCAGTCTGCAAACGGCGCTGCTATTCTGCATGCTTACGTTCAGCACACCTTTGGCGGCGGCGGTAGCTTCCTGCTGGCGGCGTTAATCTTCATCGCCTGCCTGGTAACGGCAGTTGGCCTGACCTGTGCTTGTGCAGAATTCTTTGCCCAGTACGTACCGCTCTCTTATCGTACGCTGGTGTTTATCCTCGGCGGCTTCTCGATGGTGGTTTCTAACCTCGGCTTAAGCCAGCTGATCCAGATCTCCGTACCGGTGCTGACCGCTATTTATCCGCCGTGTATCGCACTGGTTGTATTAAGTTTTACACGCTCATGGTGGCATAATTCGTCCCGCGTGATTGCTCCGCCGATGTTTATCAGCCTGCTTTTTGGTATTCTCGACGGGATCAAAGCATCTGCATTCAGCGATATCTTACCGTCCTGGGCGCAGCGTTTACCGCTGGCCGAACAAGGTCTGGCGTGGTTAATGCCAACAGTGGTGATGGTGGTTCTGGCCATTATCTGGGATCGCGCGGCAGGTCGTCAGGTGACCTCCAGCGCTCACTAAATCACTGAACATTTGTTTTAACCACGGGGCTGCGATGCCCCGTGGTTTTTTATTGTGTTGATGGGTTAGGAATTGATGGAAAGTAAGAACAAGCTAAAGCGTGGGCTAAGTACCCGCCACATACGCTTTATGGCACTGGGTTCAGCAATTGGCACCGGGTTGTTTTACGGTTCGGCAGACGCCATCAAAATGGCCGGTCCGAGCGTGTTGTTGGCCTATATTATCGGTGGTATCGCGGCGTATATCATTATGCGTGCGCTGGGGGAAATGTCGGTACATAACCCGGCCGCCAGCTCTTTCTCGCGTTATGCGCAGGAAAACCTCGGCCCGCTGGCAGGTTACATTACCGGCTGGACCTACTGCTTTGAAATCCTTATTGTCGCCATCGCCGATGTGACCGCTTTTGGTATCTATATGGGTGTCTGGTTCCCGACGGTGCCGCACTGGATTTGGGTACTGAGCGTGGTGCTGATCATTTGCGCCGTAAACCTGATGAGCGTGAAGGTATTCGGTGAGCTGGAATTCTGGTTCTCGTTCTTTAAAGTCGCCACTATCATCATCATGATTGTCGCCGGTTTCGGCATCATCATCTGGGGGATTGGCAACGGCGGGCAACCGACCGGTATTCATAACCTGTGGAGCAACGGCGGCTTCTTCAGTAACGGCTGGCTTGGGATGGTGATGTCGTTGCAAATGGTGATGTTTGCTTACGGTGGGATCGAAATTATCGGGATTACCGCCGGTGAAGCGAAAGATCCTGAGAAATCGATTCCGCGTGCGATTAACTCCGTGCCGATGCGTATTCTGGTGTTCTATGTCGGTACGCTGTTCGTCATTATGTCTATCTACCCGTGGAATCAGGTTGGCACTGCCGGTAGCCCGTTCGTACTGACGTTCCAGCATATGGGGATTACCTTTGCCGCCAGCATTCTTAACTTTGTTGTGCTGACCGCTTCGCTTTCGGCAATTAACAGTGACGTATTTGGCGTAGGCCGTATGCTCCACGGTATGGCAGAGCAGGGCAGCGCGCCAAAAATTTTCAGCAAAACCTCGCGTCGTGGTATTCCGTGGGTCACGGTGCTGGTGATGACTACCGCGCTATTGTTTGCGGTATATCTGAACTACATCATGCCGGAAAACGTCTTCCTGGTGATCGCTTCGCTGGCGACCTTCGCCACGGTGTGGGTGTGGATTATGATCCTGCTGTCGCAAATCGCCTTCCGTCGCCGTTTACCGCCAGAAGAAGTTAAGGCGCTGAAATTTAAAGTACCGGGTGGGGTAGCAACCACCATCGGCGGTTTGATTTTTCTGCTCTTTATTATCGGGTTGATTGGTTATCACCCGGATACGCGTATCTCGCTGTATGTCGGTTTCGCGTGGATTGTTGTGCTGTTGATTGGCTGGATATTTAAGCGCCGCCACGATCGTCAGCTGGCTGAAAACCACTAATCCTTGCGTTCTGTAAGCCGGTTCAGGAGGAAATCCTGATCCGGCTATTCCGAAAGTTATCCGCCCCCGTCCTCCTCCCCCAAATATCCTTCAGATGATGAGTGATCCTGCATTAGGCTATGGCAAGGTGATCAGATTTTCATCACAGGGGAATTATGATGTTAAATGCATGGCACCTGCCGGTGCCCCCATTTGTTAAACAAAGCAAAGATCAACTGCTCATTACACTGTGGCTGACGGGCGAAGACCCACCGCAGCGCATTATGCTGCGTACAGAACACGACAACGAAGAAACGTCAGTACCGATGCATAAGCAGCGCAGTCAGCCGCAGCCTGGCGTCACCGCATGGCGGGCGGCGATCGATCTCTCCAGCGGGCAACCTCGGCGGCGTTATAGTTTCAAATTACTGTGGCACGATCGCCAGCGTTGGTTTACACCGCAGGGCTTCAGCCGAATGCCGCCAGCACGACTGGAGCAGTTTGCCGTCGATGTCCCGGATATCGGCCCACAATGGGCTGCGGATCAGATTTTTTATCAGATCTTCCCTGATCGTTTCGCCCGTAGTCTTCCTCGTGAAGCTGAACAGGATCATGTCTATTATCATCACGCAGCCGGACAAGAGATCATATTGCGTGACTGGGATGAACCGGTCACGGCGCAGGCGGGCGGATCAACGTTCTATGGCGGCGATCTGGACGGTATCAGCGAAAAACTGCCGTATCTGAAAAAACTTGGCGTGACGGCGCTGTATCTTAATCCGGTGTTTAAAGCTCCCAGCGTACATAAATACGATACCGAGGATTATCGCCATGTCGATCCGCAGTTTGGCGGTGATGGGGCGTTGTTGCGTTTGCGACACAATACGCAGCAGCTGGGAATGCGGCTGGTGCTGGACGGCGTGTTTAACCACAGTGGCGATTCCCATGCCTGGTTTGACAGGCATAATCGTGGCACGGGAGGAGCTTGTCACAACCCCGAATCGCCCTGGCGCGACTGGTACTCGTTTAGTGATGATGGCACGGCGCTCGACTGGCTGGGCTATGCCAGCTTGCCGAAACTGGATTATCAGTCGGAAAGTCTGGTGAATGAAATTTATCGCGGGGAAGACAGTATTGTCCGCCACTGGCTGAAAGCGCCGTGGAATATGGACGGCTGGCGGCTGGATGTGGTGCATATGCTGGGGGAAGCGGGTGGGGCGCGCAATAATTTGCAGCACGTTGCCGGGATCACCGAAGCGGCGAAAGAAACCCAGCCGGAAGCGTATATAGTTGGAGAGCATTTTGGCGATGCACGGCAATGGTTACAGGCCGATGTGGAAGATGCCGCCATGAACTATCGCGGCTTCACATTCCCGTTGTGGGGATTTCTCGCCAACACCGATATCTCTTATGATCCGCAGCAAATTGACGCCCAAACCTGTATGGCCTGGATGGATAATTACCGCGCAGGGCTTTCTCATCAACAGCAATTACGTATGTTTAATCAGCTCGATAGCCACGATACTGCGCGATTTAAAACGCTGCTCGGTCGGGATATTGCGCGCCTGCCGCTGGCGGTGGTCTGGTTGTTCACCTGGCCTGGTGTACCGTGCATTTATTACGGTGATGAAGTGGGACTGGATGGTAAAAACGATCCGTTTTGCCGTAAACCGTTCCCCTGGCAGGTGGAAAAGCAGGATACGGCGTTATTCGCGCTGTACCAGCGAATGATTGCGCTGCGTAAGAAAAGTCAGGCGCTGCGTCGTGGCGGCTGTCAGGTGCTATATGCGGAAGATAACGTGGTGGTATTTGGCCGCGTGCTGAATCAGCAGCGTGTACTGGTGGCAATCAACCGTGGAGAAGCCTGTGAAGTGGTGCTACCCGCGTCACCGTTGCTTAATGTTGCGCATTGGCAACGCAAAGAAGGCCATGGGCAACTGACAGACGGGATTCTGGCTTTGCCTGCCATTTCGGCTACGGTATGGATGAACTAAAGCATCTGTTTTATTTGTTACGTCGTTAGTCATCAGCCCTGACACTACGCAGCGCAAAAAAGCTGCTCAATGTCAGGGCTGAGTTTGTTAAATATTTGTCCCGTTCGATATGAGCGATTTTTGGTATTCTTTGCCCATGAGGTTATGTACAACCTGCTCCAGGATAACCCTGTATTGGAGCAAAGATATGACAATTTCAAATTCGAATTTATTGAAACCGTTTATTACTGGTACTGAGTTGCCACCTTTTAAAGAGGATGTCTTTTCTAAAACAGAAGAACAATTTAAAAAAAGCCCCCATGGCAAATTGCTTTTCATTTCCGGAAATGAAAACTTAGTAAACATTTCAGCGGAAAAAATCGATGAAATAAAAAATAGCAAAGATTTCTTTTCAAATATTGTAAATATAATAATTTTACTCATTAAGCATCCTGAGAAAATTCTGCCCATTCTTCATGGTTGTCCTGCAGAGTCCATCGAACTCATTAAGAATGCGAAACGAACGGGGCAATGGTCATATGAGATGACTGATAAGAACGGGCAGAGTATTGAAGTGTCCTATATTTTCACTGATACCATAGATAATAATTATGATGGAAAATTATGCTTAAAAATCTGTAACCCCTGCAACCAAAATGATTCTAGTACACATGAATATAAAATAGATCATCAACAGTTGAAAAATCACATAAGGCAACTTGAGGAGTGGGCCCTTCTTGAAAAGTTTTATGATAACAACGCTTATTATTCTAAACGTACAAAACAATTAGAGAAGAAAATTGCCGATGCGGGGTTTATAGCAGGGAAGGTTAATGCCGATAACTTTAATGTAAAAGAGTTTAAAGACGATATAGCCTCGATGCTTTGTGAACAGCCCCCCATGCGAACACACCAGATATCTTCATCCGGATACTTATCTGCCGATAAAGTACCCGATCTCTATAAGACAAATTTGGAAGACGCGCAGAGAGATCTGAAAACAACACCGGTTGACATCGATGGTGTTAGTCTAAAACCAAAAACTCGGGAAAAAATTGCGAAAAAAACTGAGGAAGAAAATGCGAAAAAAATTGCGAAACAAAATGCGAAGACCATTGAGGAGAAGAATAGTGAAAAAAACAAGAAAGAAACAAATCCTGAGGATAATTTTGTCTTAAAATTCTCACCGGAAGAAATCAATGAGATGCTCCTAGATTACAGCGATGAAGAACAAAAAAAATTAAGACCTTTTTTCACTAGTGATCATATCTATTGTTTGTTTGATGCTTTTAGTCAGGGTTTGTATAATGTTGCTCGTAATGGCAGTCCACGGTATGCAGGTTTACTACGTCAAATAGCATCCAAGTGTGCGATATTACAAGATTTTGATCAACAATTGTTCTGGCGCACGTTTTCAGGAGGAGTCTTCCATCGACGTATCTCTGTGAACAGCGAGCCAGAAAAGACAGATGTATGGCGATTCAGTACACAATTTGATTTTCCATATATAAATGAAAACGGAGAGTTGTCCAGAACGGTACTCATGTTCGAGGGGGTTGCTGAAAGCAACTTTAAAGATATCGCCAATCATTCCAGCGAATGTTTTTCTTACAGCTGTTATGCCGCCCCGCTGGATGCGAATGCTAAAAAATAGTGACGCCGGAGCTTGAAGTTTCAGAGCGCCTTGTGTGACGCCTGTGCCATCATCCGCGGATAAAACTGCCAGAAGCGGGTTTCCAGGGCATCGTAATGGGCGTCTAAATCGTACCAGGAGTCACGCAGGGCATCCAGACGTGGCCGACGGCTTGCCATGCCGTTTAACACGTTCTGGATGAAATCCATATCGCGATAGCGCACCAGCCACTGCTCTGACCATAAGTAGTTGTTCAGATTGATAAAGCGCGGCGGTGAGTCCGGCAAAATCGTCATCACTTGCTCGCGGGCATAACAGACAAATTCCTGTAGCGGAAAGTCCGGCGACAGCTGCGACCAGTGGCGGGAAAGAAAGTGATCCCACATGACATCCAGCGTAATAGGCGCAACACGGCGGGTTTCACTACGAAACCATTCCCGTGCTTCGCGGACTTCCGGCAGATTGTCGGTTAGTACATCAATGCGCCGATGCATATGAATGCCAGCCACGACGTCGGGTGGAAAACTTTCTTCAGGATTTCCGCGTACGAAATCAGCCAGCAAATTGCCGGAAAGCGAGCTTTCCGCGAGATGGGCTAAATGCAGGTGAGCTAAAAAATTCATATACACTTCATCCTTCAAACTGCCTCTTCGTTGGCTGCTAGTTACTCGGCTCATCCATGAGCCTCGCCCTTACGGGCCACCGTTACACGGTGTTCAAATCTGTTCCGGACAGATTTGTCACTCACCCCAGTCACTTACTTAATGTAAGCTCCTGGGGACTCATTCAGTTGCCATCTCGATGCATCTTGAATGATTTTGTGTATAGATTATGTCATCCATCAAGGAGGGTAAAGGTTGCAGGGAGAGCGCCCCGGCACTAGACTACCCGCCTCTTATTTTAGTCTGAGTCAGTGTCATGCGCGTTACCGATTTCTCCTTTGAATTGCCCGAATCCCTGATTGCCCACTATCCCATGCCTGAACGCAGTAGCTGTCGTTTACTGTCGCTGGACGGGCCGACGGGCGCGCTGACGCACGGTACTTTCACCGATTTACTCGATAAGCTCAACCCCGGCGATCTTCTGGTTTTTAATAATACTCGCGTGATCCCGGCGCGCCTGTTTGGGCGTAAAGCCAGTGGCGGCAAGATTGAAGTGCTGGTTGAGCGGATGCTCGACGACAAACGCATTCTTGCGCATATTCGCGCCTCGAAAGCGCCAAAACCTGGCGCAGAACTGCTGCTGGGCGATGACGAAAGTATTAACGCAACAATGACCGCGCGCCACGGCGCACTGTTTGAAGTTGAATTTAATGATGATCGTTCGGTACTGGATATCCTCAACAGCATCGGCCATATGCCGCTGCCGCCGTATATCGACCGTCCGGACGAAGACGCTGACCGCGAACTTTATCAAACCGTTTATAGCGAAAAACCGGGCGCGGTTGCAGCCCCGACCGCTGGTCTGCATTTTGACGAACCTTTGCTGGAAAAATTACGCGCCAAAGGCGTGGAGATGGCGTTCGTCACCCTGCACGTTGGTGCGGGCACCTTCCAGCCGGTGCGCGTCGACACCATTGAAGATCACATCATGCACTCGGAATACGCTGAAGTACCGCAGGATGTGGTAGACGCGGTACTGGCGGCGAAAGCGCGCGGTAACCGGGTGATTGCGGTTGGCACCACCTCAGTACGTTCACTGGAAAGCGCGGCTCAGGCGGCGAAAAACGATCTCATCGAACCGTTCTTTGACGACACCCAAATCTTTATCTATCCGGGCTTTCAGTACAAAGTGGTCGATGCGCTGGTGACGAACTTCCACTTGCCAGAGTCGACGCTGATTATGTTGGTTTCGGCCTTTGCCGGTTATCAACACACCATGAACGCCTATAAAGCAGCGGTAGAAGAGAAATATCGCTTTTTTAGTTACGGTGATGCGATGTTTATCACGTACAATCCGCAGGCAATTAATGAGCGCGTCGGGGAGTAATTCCGCGGCGCTGGTTTAAAACGTTGGACTGTTTTTCTGACGTAGTGGAGAAAAAATGAAATTTGAACTGGACACCACCGACGGTCGCGCACGCCGTGGCCGCCTGGTCTTTGATCGTGGCGTAGTGGAAACGCCTTGTTTTATGCCTGTTGGCACCTACGGCACCGTAAAAGGGATGACGCCGGAAGAAGTTGAAGCCACTGGCGCACAAATTATTCTCGGTAACACCTTCCACCTGTGGCTGCGCCCGGGCCAGGAAATCATGAAACTGCACGGCGATCTGCACGATTTTATGCAGTGGAAAGGACCAATCCTTACCGACTCCGGCGGCTTCCAGGTCTTCAGCCTTGGTGATATTCGTAAAATCACCGAACAGGGCGTTCACTTCCGTAACCCGATCAACGGCGACCCGATTTTCCTCGACCCGGAAAAGTCGATGGAGATTCAGTACGATCTTGGTTCGGATATCGTCATGATCTTTGATGAGTGTACGCCGTATCCTGCTGACTGGGATTACGCAAAACGCTCCATGGAGATGTCTCTGCGTTGGGCGAAGCGTAGCCGTGAGCGTTTTGACAGTCTCGGAAACAAAAATGCGCTGTTTGGTATCATTCAGGGCAGCGTTTACGAAGATTTACGTGATATTTCTGTTAAAGGTCTGGTAGATATCGGTTTTGATGGCTACGCTGTCGGCGGTCTGGCTGTGGGTGAGCCGAAAGCAGATATGCACCGCATTCTGGAGCATGTATGCCCGCAAATTCCGGCAGACAAACCGCGTTACCTGATGGGCGTTGGTAAACCAGAAGACCTGGTTGAAGGCGTGCGTCGCGGTATCGATATGTTTGACTGCGTAATGCCAACCCGCAACGCCCGAAATGGTCATTTGTTCGTGACCGATGGCGTGGTGAAAATCCGCAATGCGAAGTATAAGAGCGATACTGGCCCACTCGATCCTGAGTGTGATTGCTACACCTGTCGCAATTATTCACGCGCTTACTTGCATCATCTCGACCGTTGCAACGAAATATTAGGCGCGCGACTCAACACCATTCATAACCTTCGTTACTACCAGCGTTTGATGGCGGGTTTACGCAAGGCTATTGAAGAGGGTAAATTAGAGAGCTTCGTAACTGATTTTTACCAGCGTCAGGGGCGAGAAGTACCACCTTTGAACGTTGATTAATATTAATAATGAGGGAAATTTAATGAGCTTTTTTATTTCTGATGCGGTAGCGGCAACGGGTGCACCGGCGCAAGGTAGCCCGATGTCTTTGATTTTGATGCTGGTGGTATTCGGTCTGATTTTCTATTTCATGATCCTGCGTCCACAGCAGAAGCGCACCAAAGAACACAAAAAGCTGATGGACTCCATTGCCAAAGGTGATGAAGTTCTGACGAACGGTGGCCTGGTTGGTCGCGTAACCAAAGTAGCGGAAAACGGCTACATTGCTATCGCGCTGAATGACACCACTGAAGTAGTTATTAAACGTGACTTCGTAGCTGCCGTTCTGCCGAAAGGCACCATGAAGGCGCTGTAATTAAAATTTTTCCCTAAGGGAATTGCCGTGTTAAACCGTTATCCTTTGTGGAAGTACGTCATGCTGATCGTGGTGATTGTCATCGGTCTGCTGTATGCGCTTCCCAACCTGTTTGGTGAGGATCCGGCTGTTCAGATCACTGGTGCGCGCGGAGTCGCCGCCAGTGAGCAAACGCTGATCCAGGTCCAGAAAACGTTACAAGAAGAAAAAATAACTGCTAAGTCTGTGGCACTGGAAGAGGGCGCTATTCTTGCGCGCTTCGACTCCACTGACACCCAACTGCGCGCTCGTGAAGCATTAATGGGCGTTATGGGTGACAAATACGTCGTGGCGCTTAACCTTGCCCCGGCAACGCCGCGCTGGCTGGCAGCTATTCACGCTGAGCCGATGAAGCTCGGCCTTGACCTGCGTGGCGGCGTTCACTTCCTGATGGAAGTGGATATGGACACCGCGCTTGGCAAACTCCAGGAACAAAACATCGATAGCCTGCGCAGCGACCTGCGCGAAAAGGGCATCCCGTATACCACCGTTCGTAAAGAAAACAACTACGGCCTGAGCATCACTTTCCGCGATGCTAAAGCTCGTGATGAAGCCATTGCGTATCTGAGCAAGCGCCATCCGGACCTGGTGATTAGCAGCCAGGGCAGCAACCAGCTGCGTGCGGTAATGAGCGATGCTCGCCTGAGTGAAGCGCGTGAATATGCGGTGCAGCAGAACATTAATATCCTGCGTAACCGTGTAAACCAACTTGGTGTGGCGGAGCCGGTGGTTCAGCGTCAGGGTGCTGACCGTATCGTTGTTGAACTGCCTGGTATTCAGGACACCGCGCGTGCGAAAGAGATTCTGGGTGCGACGGCAACGCTGGAATTCCGTCTGGTAAACACCAACGTTGATCAGGCCGCAGCGGCTTCCGGCCGCGTACCGGGCGACTCTGAAGTGAAACAGACCCGCGAAGGTCAGCCAGTTGTGCTGTACAAACGCGTAATTCTGACCGGTGACCATATCACCGACTCAACTTCCAGCCAGGACGAATACAACCAGCCGCAGGTTAACATCTCGCTCGACAGCGCAGGTGGCAACATTATGTCTAACTTCACCAAGGACAACATCGGCAAACCGATGGCGACCCTGTTTGTGGAGTACAAAGACAGCGGTAAGAAAGATGCAAACGGTCGTGCGGTTCTGGTGAAACAGGAAGAGGTGATTAACATCGCCAACATCCAGTCTCGTCTGGGTAACAGCTTCCGTATCACCGGCATCAACAACCCGAACGAAGCCCGTCAGCTGTCACTGCTGCTGCGTGCCGGTGCGTTGATCGCGCCGATTCAGATTGTTGAAGAACGTACCATTGGCCCGACCCTGGGTATGCAGAACATTGAGCAGGGGCTGGAGGCTTGCCTTGCCGGTCTGCTGGTTTCTATTCTGTTCATGATCATCTTCTATAAGAAGTTTGGTCTGATTGCGACCAGTGCTCTGATTGCCAACTTGATCTTGATCGTCGGCATTATGTCGCTGTTGCCAGGCGCAACGCTGAGTATGCCAGGTATCGCGGGTATTGTCTTAACCCTTGCGGTAGCGGTCGATGCGAACGTACTTATCAACGAACGTATTAAAGAAGAGTTGAGCAACGGACGTACTGTTCAACAGGCAATTGATGAAGGTTATCGTGGCGCATTCAGTTCTATCTTCGATGCGAACATCACCACGCTGATTAAAGTCATCATCCTGTACGCAGTGGGTACCGGGGCAATTAAAGGGTTCGCGATTACTACCGGTATCGGTGTGGCGACGTCGATGTTTACCGCGATTGTCGGTACGCGTGCCATCGTAAACCTGCTATATGGCGGCAAGCGCGTCAAGAAGCTGTCAATCTGAGGAGTGCGATGTGGCACAGGAATATACTGTTGAACAACTAAACCACGGCCGTAAAGTCTATGACTTTATGCGCTGGGACTACTGGGCTTTTGGCATCTCTGGTCTGCTTTTAATCGCCGCTATCGTTATTATGGGCGTGCGTGGCTTTAACTGGGGATTGGATTTCACCGGTGGTACGGTTATTGAAATTACGCTCGAAAAACCGGCTGAAATTGACGTAATGCGTGATGCATTGCAAAAAGCCGGTTTTGAAGAGCCGATGCTGCAAAACTTTGGTAGCAGCCACGACATCATGGTCCGTATGCCGCCTGCTGAAGGCGAAACCGGCGGTCAGGTGCTGGGCAGCCAGGTTCTGAAGGTGATTAACGAATCCACCAATCAGAATGCAGCAGTGAAGCGTATTGAGTTCGTCGGTCCGAGCGTGGGGGCAGACCTTGCGCAAACCGGTGCGATGGCGTTGATGGCAGCGCTGCTGTCTATCCTCGTGTACGTAGGTTTCCGCTTTGAGTGGCGACTGGCGGCAGGGGTGGTTATTGCGCTGGCGCACGACGTTATCATTACGCTGGGTATTTTGTCGTTATTCCATATCGAGATTGACCTGACCATTGTGGCATCGTTGATGTCGGTTATCGGTTACTCGCTTAACGACAGTATCGTGGTATCGGACCGAATTCGTGAAAACTTCCGCAAGATCCGTCGCGGTACGCCTTACGAAATCTTTAACGTGTCCTTGACCCAGACGCTGCACCGTACCTTGATCACATCCGGTACTACCTTGATGGTTATCCTGATGCTGTACCTCTTCGGTGGTCCGGTACTGGAAGGCTTCTCGCTGACCATGCTGATTGGTGTTTCCATCGGTACTGCATCTTCCATCTATGTGGCATCGGCGCTGGCCCTGAAATTGGGTATGAAGCGTGAGCATATGCTGCAACAGAAAGTGGAAAAAGAAGGGGCGGATCAGCCGTCAATTCTGCCGTAATCAAGTTCCCGTTGATGTTGAAAATCCCGGTCAGAAGATCGGGATTTTTTTTGATGTATGGAGATTGCGAAAATCCCCGCATCTTGGGAAACTGCGCGTAACCCTACATTTCATCCAGGTAACTTTTCATGGCTATCATCCCTAAAAACTATGCGCGGTTAGAAAGCGGCTATCGCGAAAAAGCATTAAAAATCTATCCGTGGGTCTGCGGTCGCTGTTCTCGCGAGTTTGTTTATTCCAACCTGCGTGAACTTACCGTTCACCACATTGATCACGACCATACCAATAACCCGGAAGACGGCAGTAACTGGGAGTTATTGTGTCTTTATTGCCACGATCACGAGCATTCAAAATATACCGAAGCGGATCAGTATGGTACGACCGTTATCGCAGGGGAAGATGCGCAGAAAGATGTCGGTGAAGCGAAGTACAACCCATTCGCTGATTTAAAAGCGATGATGAATAAGAAGAAGTGATAAAAAATGCCGGATATGAAATCCGGCATTCTCACAATTAGAAGTTGTAACCTACTACCAGGTAACCACCCCAGCCGGTAGAGCGAACGTTGAAGTTGCCGTTGCCGAAGTTCAGTTCTGCATCGTCGTTCCACTGACCACCGTCGTGCCAGTAACGAGCTACGACAGAGTAGTGCCAGTGATCGTAGTTCAGAGCCAGAATATGGCTGGAAGCGATAGAGTTATTGGTACGGGTCTTAATACCGTTGATTGCATTACCGCTGTCATCCCCTAAATCGGAACCCCAGTCGAAGTTGGTGAAGCCGATGTAGCTCAGCTGACCGCCCCACAGATCGGTAATCGGCACAAAGTATTTAATTTTGAAACGGTAACCGTCCCACTCGTTTTCATTCGCTGCGCCATAGTTCTGCCACTGGTATTTCGCATAGACGTTCATGGACAGGCTCATCGGCAGGCCAGTATCGATATCGGTACCCAGACCCATGTACCAGGTGCTCTGGCGACCATCTTTATTACGACCCATGTCGTAAATGTAGTTGTTCGCGAAGTACCACTCTTTGAACGGACCAAAGCTAAGGTCAGTATTGGTCAGCTTGTCGATGGAGAAACGTGGTTCGATTTCCATAAACAGCGGAGAACCGTGGTTCCAGATACCTTTTGCATCGGAGTTACCGCCGAAGAATACCGGCGCATCCGCATAACCATAGAAGTCGAACCAGTCTTTTTTAGCGAATGCTTCGTACTCAAGGTAGGTATCGTTGCGGATCTGCGGTCCGAAACGGGTGTGATAGCTTCCGACAACGTTAACGCTCTGGTGCCACCAGTCGGAAAGATACTGCGGTTTGTCGTTTTCAGCTGCGTTGACAGTAAAAGACGAAGAGAGCGCCAGTACCGCACCGGCTGCCAGTAATGTTTTTTTCATATGTATGCCACTGTTTGAAAATCCCTTGCGGGAGTGAAAAAGGCGCAAATTGCGTTTCTAAATATTTCGTATACAGAGGAGCCTATTATAAAAATCATTGCTCACAAAAATATGTTTCGTTTCACAGTTCTATCATTTACGTAATCGATTGCGTTCACGTTTACACACATTCGGGCGGGGATTGTACTGACTTTCACCCTTGTTGCAAACTTTTACTATCAATCCAGGTGATGTAAGCGGAGTAACAAAATGACGGGAAAAGATGTTGCGGGACGCACAAAATCGCCCCGCAATACGTTTACTGCATAACAGGTTGAATGTCGTGGATACGTACAAAGCCTAACTGATCCACAGACATACCCTTTAACTGTAACGGAATATCAACATCGCTGGGGGCGAGGACGCTGGCGGGGGCGTTAATCAATTGATTCTGCACATTGATTTCCTGAAAGTTGTCTATTGTTCCCTGAATTTGCCCATATTCAACAGTTCCGCTGAATGCGGGCAAGGGATCATTCGACTCGCCCTGAATACGTAGCGTCAGGGTGGTGCCATCTGTATCAGACGTAATATTCACCAGCGACATACGTAAAGTACCGATCTGGCTTTCCAGTCTTGCTGGTGTTTTCGCTCCAGGCAGAAGGTAAACCCCACTGCTGGATTTTGCATTCAGCCTGTTTTGCTGAGTGATTTTGACCGTTTCTTTATTGAGTTGCGTCATCTCCTGGTTCAGTGTGCTGACGCTGTGTTTCATCTGCCGCACTTCGCTTTGCTGCACACAGGCGCTAAGGCTGAACAGGCTTCCCAGCAGGAGCAGTCGAAAAACGTTAGTATTCATAGGTCGTCCCTTTCTCGTCGCAATTAGCCTAATGGTAGAGGGTAAAAGCAGCGAAAGCATCGATCCTTTATCTCAAAAGCGTTGCGCCTTTGTTGTATCGTCAGTTCAGGGTAAAATAGATTTCTGTTAACCACCTGGTCAGGACGCCGTATGCATTGCCCATTCTGTTTCGCCGTGGACACTAAGGTAATTGACTCTCGTCTCGTGGGCGAGGGTTCATCCGTACGCCGCCGTCGGCAGTGTCTGGTGTGTAATGAACGTTTCACCACCTTTGAAGTGGCGGAGCTGGTTATGCCGCGTGTTGTAAAAAGCAACGACGTGCGTGAACCGTTTAATGAAGAGAAATTACGTAGCGGAATGCTGCGGGCGCTGGAAAAACGTCCGGTGAGTTCCGATGACGTCGAAATGGCAATCAATCATATTAAATCGCAGCTGCGCGCCACCGGTGAGCGCGAAGTGCCGAGCAAGATGATTGGCAATCTGGTGATGGAGCAATTGAAAAAGCTCGATAAAGTCGCCTATATCCGTTTTGCCTCTGTCTACCGCAGTTTCGAAGATATCAAAGAATTTGGCGAAGAGATCGCGCGCCTGGAGGACTAAGCCGTGCAGGACGAGTATTACATGGCGCGGGCGCTAAAGCTGGCGCAACGAGGACGTTTTACCACGCATCCCAACCCGAATGTCGGGTGCGTCATTGTCAAAGATGGCGAAATTGTCGGTGAAGGTTACCATCAACGAGCGGGTGAACCGCATGCCGAGGTACACGCGTTGCGCATGGCTGGCGAAAAAGCCAAAGGCGCAACGGCGTATGTCACACTCGAACCCTGTAGCCATCATGGTCGTACGCCACCGTGTTGTGATGCATTAATTGCTGCGGGCGTGGCGCGCGTGGTTGCCGCAATGCAAGACCCCAATCCGCAGGTCGCTGGACGTGGACTTTACCGTCTGCAACAGGCTGGCATTGACGTCAGCCACGGGCTGATGATGAGTGAAGCCGAGCAATTGAATAAAGGCTTTCTCAAGCGGATGCGCACCGGCTTTCCTTATATTCAGTTAAAACTTGGCGCATCGCTTGATGGTCGCACGGCGATGGCGAGCGGCGAAAGCCAGTGGATCACTTCGCCCCAGGCGCGGCGTGATGTACAACGCCTGCGCGCGCAAAGTCATGCCATTTTAACCAGCAGCGCCACGGTGCTGGCGGATGATCCAGCCTTAACGGTGCGTTGGTCTGAACTGGATGAACAAACTCAGGGGCTCTACCCGCAACACAATCTCCGCCAGCCGGTACGTATTGTGATTGATAGCCAAAATCGCGTGACGCCGGAACATCGCATTGTGCAGCAGCCCGGCGAAACCTGGTTCGCGCGTACGCAGGAAGATTCTCGTGAGTGGCCGGAAACGGTGCGTACCTTGCTGATTCCAGAGCATAAAGGTCATCTGGATCTGGTTGTACTGATGATGCAACTGGGTAAACAGCAAATTAACAGCATCTGGGTGGAAGCGGGGCCAACGCTCGCTGGCGCATTGCTACAGGCTGGTTTAGTTGATGAGCTGATTGTCTATATCGCACCTAAACTATTAGGCAACGACGCCCGTGGATTATGCACGCTGCCAGGACTTGAGAAATTAGCCGACGCCCCCCAATTTAAATTCAAAGAGATACGTCATGTAGGCCCGGATGTTTGCCTGCATTTAGTGGGTGCATGATCTCCCGGCTCGAAAGGGAAGCAGCGCACGAAATATTATGCTAAAATCCGCCCCCCTGCGGGGCCATACTCGAACCCGAAGGAAGAAAATGAACATTATTGAAGCTAACGTTGCTACCCCGGACGCTCGCGTCGCCATCACCATCGCGCGTTTCAACAACTTTATCAATGACAGCCTGCTGGAAGGTGCAATTGACGCACTGAAACGTATCGGTCAGGTAAAAGATGAAAACATTACCGTTGTTTGGGTGCCTGGTGCCTATGAGCTGCCGCTGGCGGCGGGTGCACTGGCTAAAACCGGTAAATACGACGCGGTGATTGCGCTGGGTACGGTTATTCGTGGTGGCACTGCCCACTTTGAATATGTCGCTGGTGGTGCAAGCAACGGCCTGGCGCATGTTGCCCAGGACAGCGAAATTCCGGTTGCTTTTGGTGTTCTGACCACTGAAAGCATTGAACAAGCGATCGAACGTGCTGGCACCAAAGCTGGCAACAAAGGTGCAGAAGCTGCACTGACCGCGCTTGAAATGATTAATGTATTGAAAGCCATCAAGGCCTGAAATTAGTAAGGGGAAATCCGTGAAACCTGCTGCTCGTCGCCGCGCTCGTGAGTGTGCCGTCCAGGCGCTCTACTCCTGGCAGTTGTCCCAGAACGACATCGCTGATGTTGAATACCAGTTCCTGGCTGAACAGGATGTAAAAGACGTTGACGTCCTGTACTTCCGTGAGCTGCTGGCCGGGGTGGCGACTAACACCGCATACCTCGACGGACTGATGAAGCCATACCTGTCCCGCCTGCTGGAAGAACTGGGCCAGGTAGAAAAAGCAGTACTGCGCATTGCGCTGTACGAGCTGTCTAAACGTAGCGATGTGCCATACAAAGTGGCCATTAACGAAGCGATCGAACTTGCGAAATCGTTCGGCGCAGAAGACAGCCATAAGTTCGTCAACGGCGTACTCGATAAAGCAGCACCTGTGATTCGCCCTAACAAAAAGTGATATCCAGGCCGGTAGATTCACGGAAGACCGTTCCGCGATCGCCGGCCTTTTCTTTTTTACCTGCTGAGGCATAACGTATGGCATGTGGCGAGTTCTCCCTGATTGCCCGTTATTTTGACCGTGTAAGAAGTTCTCGTCTTGATGTCGAACTGGGCATTGGCGACGATTGCGCACTTCTCAATATCCCCGAGAAACAGACCCTGGCGATCAGCACTGATACGCTGGTGGCGGGCAACCACTTCCTCCCTGATATCGATCCTGCTGATCTGGCGTATAAAGCACTGGCGGTGAACCTAAGCGATCTGGCTGCGATGGGGGCCGATCCGGCCTGGCTGACGCTGGCATTAACCTTACCGGACGTCGACGAAGCGTGGCTTGAGTCCTTCAGCGACAGTTTGTTTGATCTTCTCAATTATTACGATATGCAACTCATTGGCGGCGATACCACGCGTGGGCCATTATCAATGACGCTGGGTATCCACGGCTTTGTTCCGATGGGACGAGCCTTAACGCGCGCTGGGGCGAAACCTGGTGACTGGATCTATGTGACCGGTACACCGGGCGATAGCGCCGCCGGGCTGGCGATTTTGCAAAACCGTTTGCAGGTTGCCGATGCTAAAGATGCGAACTACTTGATCAAACGTCATCTCCGTCCGTCGCCGCGTATTTTACAGGGACAGGCACTGCGCGATCTGGCAAATTCAGCTATCGATCTCTCTGACGGTCTGATTTCCGATCTCGGGCATATCGTGAAAGCCAGCGACTGTGGCGCACGTATTGACCTGGGATTGCTGCCGTTTTCTGATGCGCTTTCTCGCCATGTTGAGCCGGAACAGGCGCTGCGCTGGGCGCTCTCTGGCGGTGAAGATTACGAGTTGTGTTTCACGGTGCCGGAACTGAACCGTGGCGCGCTGGATGTGGCTCTCGGTCATCTGGGCGTACCGTTTACCTGTATCGGGCAAATGACCGCCGATATCGAAGGGCTTTGTTTTATTCGTGACGGCGAACCTGTCACGTTCGACTGGAAAGGATATGACCATTTTGCCACGCCATAAAGATGTCGCGAAAAGTCGCCTGAAGATGAGTAATCCGTGGCATCTGCTTGCTGTCGGATTCGGAAGTGGATTAAGCCCAATCGTTCCTGGCACGATGGGATCGCTGGCGGCGATTCCGTTCTGGTATCTGATGACCTTTTTGCCCTGGCAGCTCTATTCGCTGGTGGTGATGCTGGGGATCTGTATCGGCGTCTATCTTTGTCATCAAACGGCGAAAGACATGGGCGTGCACGATCACGGCAGCATTGTCTGGGACGAATTTATTGGTATGTGGATCACGCTCATGGCGCTGCCGACCAATGACTGGCAGTGGGTCGCCGCCGGGTTTGTGATTTTCCGTATCCTGGATATGTGGAAACCGTGGCCGATCCGCTGGTTTGACCGCAATGTACATGGCGGCATGGGGATCATGATCGACGATATTGTCGCCGGGGTAATTTCCGCAGGCATCCTGTACTTTATCGGTCATCACTGGCCGCTGGGTATTCTTTAATGCCATTGACCGGGAGGTGTAGGCGATTCCAGACCACCCGGTTTGATTTATAAATGAACAGTGCCCCAATTTTGGGGCACTCTGTTAAAGTAAAACCCGACATCACCGAATATATTATACGGCGATATTTTAAGGTGTATCTTTGTCACTCATAATTCACGTACACTCAAATATCGTCAGTCGACGAACTCATAATAATTGCTCATATTCTCTGACTGTTGCCGAAAAATATCATCAAAGTTATCCTTAATGGTTTGGTTTATAGTGTTGAATAAATTTTTAGAAAGTTCATCTATTTTGTCTTGAATCTTTGGTTTTATTTCATCTTGAATTTCACGGGTAACCAAAAGTTGGTCCAATTGATCATCCATTTTGTATTTTGCAATTAATTGTGCAGTTAAAGGTATTTTCTTTAAATAATCATTTTTTGTTATTTTATACTGGCCGATGAAATATTGCCTGGCTTGTTCTTGTTTATAGTTAAAAATCTCATTGTATTTTTTTCTGCTTATTTTTCCTTCAAGATTCATTGCTTGATTGAATATGCTCTTTAAATGCTGATTATAGAAAATAAAATTATCGATATCTTGTATTATTTTAGTGGTTGTTGATTTTTCATCAAATTTTAATGACTCAGGGTTTTTATCTGATTCAATATAGTCAAGAATAATTTTTGCTAATGGGCTAATATCTTTTTCTTCTGTTGATTCTGCTTCTGCTTTTAATATCGGATTAAAAAGGTCGGTACGGTAAAGTTTCGTGCCTTTCATCCTGACGATGTCAGGAAGAATAGTGTTTGAAAGATTAGCCTCGCTAAAGTCCACATTTTGGCAATCACTTTCTGATAAATCTGCCCAATTGAAAGTGGTTTTAACACAGGAGCAGTTAGTTAGAATCATCCCTTTCGTTTCATTCCCATGTGATTTCTGATAAGTTATCCTTTGTATTATTTGATCTGCTTCTGGATATTGCATCTCAGGTTCTTTTTCTTTACCATATATCACCGCATTATCAAGAATTGCGCCAGTGCAATTCATATTTGTTAGATCGCATTTGATAAATCTACAACTGTTAAAATTCGCATTTGTACAATTCGTATTTGTAAACTTGACGCTATCAAAATAAGTATGTTCGAAGTTGACATTTGAGCAGTTACAGTTTCCCAGATCTATACCGAAATCTATATCGGGATCTTTATTGGGATCTTTACCGGAAATATTGCTGTGTGCTAGATATAGACCGCTGAAATCGTAATATCCATTGTCATCCTTTTCTATTGGGAGTGAATAAGTCTTTACTACCTCGTTAACAATAGAGATAGTTCCACGTATCATCAGATTTTCTCCGACTTTATAAAAAATAATGTTATGTTTGATGGTGCTGTTGTATGGCTCTGGCAATGAGGATGCAATTTTATTCCAAAAGCAACAAAGCGTGGTCTGCTTTTGTTTGGGCGAGAGGTTATCAAATTTCAGGTTTAAATATGAGTCTAAATCTGACGATGCATCTATATTAAAATTGGGATCTGGAGATGACGCTGAATTATAATTTAGAACTGACAATGTATTGATGTATTTATGAATCGATTTAAATGCTTTTTGTTTATCACTGTCCAGAAAAAAATCACGAATTTTGTTCCATAGCCTTTCGATAAGATTTTGATTTAAATCGTGCTTCATTGAGTTTCTTAAATCTGCAACCGGTACATCAGTAAACAGGATCGGTTGTTTGGTGATAGTTTTCATCATGATTGTAATCCTCTTACGTTGACTAAATAAGACAGTTTTAGGGGATATTACCTGGAGAAACTATCAAAAATCGCTCAAAGGGATGAAGACGATGAATAGCTGTAAATTTAATCACCAAGAATTTTTTGTTGCAGAGGTGGATTATGGTTACAGAAGGTGATGGGAGGTACGTTGTCCCCATCATCGCAGACGATGGGGAATTCAGCAGATAAAATGGCTGAAAAGCGAGATTTACTTAAATCCTACGACCGGATGCGGTTTATATGGCGTTTCCAGTTCAGCAATCTGTTCCGGCTTCAAGGTGATATCCACCGCGTTCAGCAGCTCATCAAGCTGTTCTTCCCGCGAAGTTCCGATAATCGGTGCGGCAATGCCCGGTTTACTCAACAACCAGGCCAGCGCAACTTGTGCTCGTGTTGCACCGAGTTCTTCGCTGACGCCCGTTAACCGCTCTGCGATCTGCGCGTCATTTTCATCGCTTTCTTTATAGAGATTTTTACCCACCTCATCAGACACCAGTCGTGCGGTAGTTTCTCCCCACGGACGTGTCAGACGGCCCCGCGCCAGCGGGCTCCACGGAATCACCGCTACGCCTTCCTGATAACACAGCGGCAGCATCTCACGCTCTTCTTCGCGATAAATCAGATTGTAGTGATCCTGCATACTGACAAACTGCGCCCAGCCGTGCTGTTTTTGTAGTTCCAGCGCCTGAGCAAACTGCGAAGCGTGCATGGATGACGCGCCGATATAACGCGCTTTCCCGGCTTTTACCACGTCGTTGAGGGCTTCCAGCGTCTCTTCGATCGGCGTGTTGTAATCCCAGCGATGAATTTGCAGGATATCGACATAATCCATGCCGAGACGGCGCAGGCTGTCGTCAATAGAACGTAGAATTTGCGCACGGGATAATCCTTCCGGTAAATCACCAACGCGATGGAACACTTTGGTGGCAACGACCACGTCTTCACGACGGGCGAAATCCCGCAGTGCGCGACCGACGATCTCTTCGCTGCTGCCATCGGAATAGCTATTGGCGGTGTCAAAGAAATTTATGCCGCCTTCCAGCGCGCGTTTAATGATGGGACGGCTGCTCTCTTCCGGCAGTGTCCATGCGTGATTACCGCGATCTGGCTCGCCAAAGGTCATACAGCCGAGGCAAAGTCGGGAAACGCGAAGGTCGGTTTTTCCTAAGGGGTTGTATTGCATGCTGCCACTCCTGCCATGAATAATTTCTTAAGCATAGCAGGAGTGGAGTAGGGATTATGCCAGCCAGGCCTTGATTTTGGCTTCCATACCAGCGGCATCGAGGCCGAGTTCGGCGCGCATTTCTTCCTGCGTTCCTTGTGGAATAAAGAAGTCAGGCAGGCCAATGTTCAGCACGGGTACTGGTTTACGATGGGCCATCAGCACTTCGTTCACGCCGCTGCCTGCGCCGCCCATAATGGCGTTTTCTTCTACGGTGACCAGCGCTTCATGGCTGGCGGCCATTTCCAGAATTAACGCTTCATCAAGCGGTTTCACAAAACGCATATCGACCAGCGTAGCGTTCAGCGATTCAGCGACTTTCGCCGCTTCTGGCATCAGCGTACCAAAGTTAAGGATCGCCAGTTTCTCGCCACGACGCTTCACAATGCCTTTGCCAATTGGCAGTTTTTCCAGCGGCGTCAACTCCACGCCTACCGCGTTGCCACGCGGGTAGCGCACCGCTGACGGGCCATCGTTATAGTGATAGCCGGTATAGAGCATCTGGCGACATTCGTTTTCATCGCTCGGGGTCATAATGACCATTTCCGGTATGCAGCGCAGGTAAGAGAGATCAAAAGCGCCCTGGTGGGTTTGACCATCAGCACCAACAATGCCCGCGCGGTCGATGGCGAACAGGACCGGAAGCTTTTGAATTGCCACGTCATGCAGCACCTGATCATAGGCGCGTTGCAGGAAAGTGGAGTAGATCGCGACAACGGGTTTGTACCCACCAATCGCCAGACCCGCCGCAAAGGTCACTGCGTGTTGCTCGGCAATTGCCACGTCGAAGTAGCGATCCGGGAATTTACGAGAAAACTCAACCATACCGGAACCTTCACGCATCGCCGGAGTAATCGCCATCAGCTTGTTGTCTTTCGCTGCCGTTTCGCACAACCAGTCGCCAAAGATTTTTGAATAGCTTGGTAAACCGCCGCTACTTTTCGGCAAACAACCGCTGGAGGGATCAAATTTAGGCACGGCGTGGAAGGTGATTGGGTCTTTTTCTGCCGGTTCATAACCACGACCTTTTTTGGTCATGATATGCAGGAACTGCGGGCCTTTCAGGTCGCGCATGTTCTTCAGCGTGGTGATAAGCCCCAGCACATCGTGACCGTCCACCGGGCCGATGTAGTTAAAGCCCAGCTCTTCAAACAATGTGCCAGGCACCACCATGCCTTTAATATGTTCTTCGGTACGTTTGAGCAGCTCTTTAATGGGCGGAACGCCAGAGAAAACTTTTTTCCCGCCTTCGCGCAGTGAAGAGTAAAGCTTACCGGAAAGCAGCTGCGCCAGATGGTTGTTGAGCGCACCGACATTTTCGGAAATCGACATTTCATTGTCGTTGAGAACCACCAGCATATCAGGGCGGATATCGCCCGCGTGATTCATCGCTTCAAACGCCATGCCAGCGGTAATAGCGCCATCGCCAATGACACAGACGGTACGGCGATTTTTGCCTTCTTTCTCGGCAGCAACCGCAATACCAATTCCGGCACTGATGGAGGTTGATGAATGCCCGACGCTTAATACGTCATATTCGCTTTCGCCGCGCCACGGGAACGGGTGCAGACCGCCTTTCTGACGGATGGTGCCGATCTTGTCGCGGCGTCCGGTCAAAATTTTATGCGGATAAGCCTGATGCCCCACATCCCAGATTAACTGGTCAAACGGGGTGTTGTAGACATAGTGCAGCGCCACGGTCAGTTCGACCGTGCCCAGCCCGGAGGCGAAGTGCCCGCTGGAACGGCTCACGCTGTCGAGTAAATAGCGGCGCAGTTCGTCGCAGAGTTTCGGTAAACTCTCTTTCGGCAACAGTCGTAACTCCTGGGTGGAGTCGACCAGTGCCAGGGTCGGGTATTTGGCAATATCAAAACTCATCAGGGGCCTATTAATACTTATTGTTTATTTATTACGCTGGATGATGTAGTCCGCTAGCGCTTCCAGTGCCGAGGTATCGAGTGACTGTTCAGCCAGTTGTTTCAGCGACTGACGGGCATCGTCGATCAGATCCCGGGCTTTCTTCCGGGCTTGCTCAAGACCCAGAAGTGCAGGGTAGGTACTTTTACCAAGTTGCTGGTCGGCACCCTGGCGTTTTCCCAACGTTGCAGTATCTCCTACCACATCCAGGATGTCATCCTGAACCTGGAAGGCAAGGCCGATGCTCTCTGCGTACTTGTCGAGTACTGGCAGAGCACGACGTCCTTTATCTCCGGCGCTTAATGCACCAAGGCGAACGGCGGCGCGAATCAATGCGCCGGTTTTATGACGATGAATACGCTCAAGCGCGTCCAGAGGTACGTGTTTGCCTTCCGCATCTAAATCTAATGCCTGACCACCGCACATTCCGGCAATACCGCTGGCGCTCGCCAGTTCTGAAATCATCGAAATTCTGTCGCGATCCGATACTTCCGGCATATCGGCATCGCTTAAAATCGAGAACGCCAGCGTTTGTAAAGCGTCGCCAGCGAGAATCGCGTTTGCTTCGCCAAACTTCACATGGCAGGTTGGCAAACCGCGACGCAGATCGTCATCATCCATTGCCGGTAAATCATCATGAATTAATGAGTAAGCGTGGATACACTCTACGGCGGCAGCGGGTGCGTCCAGCGTGTTTGTGCTAACGCCGAACATATGACCGGTGGCATAAACCAGGAAAGGTCGCAGGCGCTTACCACCTAATAATGCGCCATACTGCATGGTTTCGACCACGGGAGTGTTCTGAAAGGGCAGTGGGGCGATAAAACGGCTCAGCGCCTGGTTGGCCTGCTTAACGCAGGCTTCGAGTTGCTGCGGAAAGTCCATTACTCATTGTCCGGTGTAAAAGGGGTTAGAGAGGCGTCTTCATTGTCAGACAGCAGAATTTGTACGCGCTGTTCGGCTTGTTGTAATTTGGCCTGCCCCTGACGTGCCAGCTGCACGCCGCGTTCGAACTCGTTCAGCGCCTCTTCCAGCGGCAGGTCGCCACTTTCCAGACGGGTTACAATCTGTTCCAGCTCGCTCAGCGCCTTTTCAAAGCTGGCGGGCGCCTCATTTTTCTTCGGCATAATGAATGTCTGACTCTCAATATTTTTCGCCCCGTCATGGTAACGGACTCAGGGCAAATAGCAAATAACGCGCAATGGTAAGGTGATGTGCGCAGCAAAGCGATGTTAGTGGTATACTTCCGCGCCTGGATGCAGCCGCAGGTGTGGGCTGCTGTATTTTTCCCTATACAAGTCGCTTAAGGCTTGCCAACGAACCATTGCCGCCATGAAGTTTATCATTAAATTGTTCCCGGAAATCACCATCAAAAGCCAATCTGTGCGCTTGCGCTTTATAAAAATCCTTACCGGGAACATTCGTAACGTTTTAAAGCACTATGATGAGACGCTCGCTGTCGTCCGCCACTGGGATAACATCGAAGTTCGCGCAAAAGATGAAAACCAGCGTCTGGCCATTCGCGACGCCCTGACCCGTATTCCGGGTATCCACCATATTCTCGAAGTCGAAGACGTGCCGTTTACCGACATGCACGATATTTTTGAGAAAGCGTTGGTTCAGTATCGCGATCAGCTGGAAGGGAAAACCTTCTGCGTACGCGTGAAGCGCCGCGGCAAACATGATTTTAGCTCGATTGATGTGGAACGTTACGTCGGCGGCGGTTTAAATCAGCATATTGAATCCGCGCGCGTGAAGCTGACTAACCCGGATGTCACTGTCCATCTGGAAGTGGAAGACGATCGTCTCCTGCTGATTAAAGGTCGCTATGAAGGTATTGGCGGTTTCCCGATTGGTACCCAGGAAGATGTGCTGTCGCTCATTTCCGGTGGTTTCGACTCCGGCGTTTCCAGCTATATGTTGATGCGTCGCGGCTGCCGCGTGCATTACTGCTTCTTTAACCTCGGCGGCGCGGCGCATGAAATTGGCGTGCGTCAGGTGGCGCATTATCTGTGGAACCGCTTTGGCAGCTCCCACCGCGTGCGTTTTGTCGCTATTAATTTCGAACCTGTCGTCGGGGAAATTCTCGAGAAAATCGACGACGGTCAGATGGGTGTTATCCTCAAACGTATGATGGTGCGTGCCGCGTCTAAAGTGGCTGAACGTTACGGTGTACAGGCGCTGGTCACTGGCGAAGCACTGGGCCAGGTGTCCAGCCAGACGCTGACTAACCTGCGCCTGATTGATAACGTCTCCGACACGCTGATCCTGCGTCCGCTGATTTCTTACGACAAAGAGCACATCATCAACCTGGCTCGCCAGATTGGCACTGAAGACTTTGCCCGCACGATGCCCGAATATTGCGGTGTGATCTCCAAAAGCCCGACGGTGAAAGCGGTTAAATCGAAGATTGAAGCGGAAGAAGAGAAGTTCGACTTCAGCATTCTCGATAAAGTGGTTGAGGAAGCGAATAACGTTGATATCCGCGAAATCGCCCAGCAGACCGAGCAGGAAGTGGTGGAAGTGGAAACCGTCAATGGCTTCGGCCCGAACGACGTGATCCTCGATATCCGTTCTATCGATGAACAGGAAGATAAGCCGCTGAAAGTCGAAGGGATTGATGTGGTTTCTCTGCCGTTCTATAAACTGAGCACCAAATTTGGCGATCTCGACCAGAACAAAACCTGGCTGTTGTGGTGTGAGCGCGGGGTGATGAGCCGCCTGCAGGCGCTCTATCTGCGCGAGCAGGGCTTTAACAATGTGAAGGTATATCGCCCGTAATTTGTGGTTTTTACGTCGCATCTGGTCAGATGCGACGTTTGCCGCATCCGCCACTACTCGTAATAATTATAAATCCCTGCCGCCATCACCAGTTGTGATGCCACTTCATGGGCTTTTTCACGCCCAACCAACAGGTCGATAATTTTCAGACCAAAGTCGATAGCTGTACCCGGCCCCTGGCTGGTCAGCAATTTTACCCGTGCATCCCAGACGACGCGCTTGTCCTGCCATTGTTCGGCGGGAATTTTGTCTTTCAGCGTCGGGAAGCAGGTCATATTGCCAATCGGGAAGATATCGTGCGGCACCAGCACGGTGGCTGGCGCGGCGCAAATAGCCGCGACGATACGCCCGGAACGGTGGAACTGTTTAACGGTTTCAACCAGCAGTGTGCTATCGCGAAAACACTCTGCGCCTTTAATACCACCAGGCAGCACGATCACGTCATATTCACCGTCAGCCACTTCGACCAGCGGCGCATCCGCCAGCAGCTTCACGCCGCGCGAGCAGGTAATTGCCAGGTTGCCATCGCTGGCGACGCTGGCAGTGGTGACTTTGATTCCGCCACGAACCAAGAGGTCGATAGTGGTGACGGCTTCAGTCTCTTCACTACCAGGGGCGAGGCAAACCAGTGCCGATGCGCTCATATTCACTCTCCTTTCTTTTTACCATTTCAAACAGGCGGGTGTTTTCCGGTACGGTAATCCCATGCGCGCGGGCGCGGCGTAAGAGAAAACCATTGATATAGTCGATTTCGGTGTGGCGCAGCGCACGGATATCCTGCAACATCGACGAGATATTTTCCGCTGTGGCATCAATCACCTGCATCACGTAATCACGCAAATCTTCTGCTGAAGTATGATGTCCTTCGCGTTCGATCACTGCCGCGACTTCTTCGCATATCTGCATAATTTCTTGCGGATGATGACGTAATTCACCATTCGGGCAATTCCAGATGGCGGTCAGTGGATTAATCACACAGTTGACTGCCAGCTTGCGCCACAGCTCGGCGCGAATATTGTTATGCCACGCGACGTCAGGTAACACGGTTTGCAAAATATCCGCCAGATAACTGTAATCGCCGTCCTGTTGCCGTGCCGGGCCAATATGCGTGATACCGTTTGCCACATGAATAATGACATTGCCGTCGCGGCGGGCGGCATGGGTGGTGGTGCCCATCAGTAATGGCTGCTGAATGTTTTGCAACTCTTCGATGGTGCCCATGCCGTTGTGAATTAACAGTATTGGCGTGGTTACAGGCAGTGTGGACGCGAGACTTTTGACGGCATCGGAAACCTGCCATGCTTTCAGCGTCACCAGGAGCAGATCGCTGGTGGCGAGAAAATCGGGATCGTTGGCGGTCAGCGATTCGTTAAATATCGAACCATCTGTCTCAACCAGATTCACACTACAATAAGGTTGCGGTACGCGCAGCCAGCCCTGAACTTCGTGACCCTGTTTACAAAGTGCTGTAAGCCATAATTGCCCTAAGGCACCGCATCCCAATACGGTAATTTTCATTCTTCCTCCTCACCCGCAACCACTCCGGGTGTTCAATAAGGCTATCCCTTAATTGTGCATGCTGTTGCGACTATGCACAATTAAGGGATACATCCTGGTGCAGGACTGTTGGTTATTTAACTTTGCAGGTATTATGCTTCGCATCAAAAATGAAGGGAGAGGAAAAGATGCCATCTTTCGATATTGTCTCTGAAGTTGATCTTCAGGAAGCACGTAACGCGGTCGATAACGCGAGCCGCGAAGTGGAGTCCCGTTTTGACTTCCGTAATGTTGAAGCCTCATTTGAGCTGAACGACGCCAGCAAAACCATCAAAGTGTTGAGCGAGTCCGATTTCCAGGTCAATCAGTTGCTGGATATTCTGCGTGCCAAGCTGCTGAAGCGCGGCATTGAAGGCAGTTCGCTGGATGTACCGGAAAATATCGTTCATAGCGGTAAAACCTGGTTTGTGGAAGCGAAACTGAAACAGGGCATTGAGAGTGCGACCCAGAAGAAAATCGTCAAGATGATCAAAGACAGCAAACTGAAAGTGCAGGCGCAAATTCAGGGTGATGAGATCCGCGTAACGGGTAAATCTCGTGATGATTTGCAGGCTGTCATGGCGATGGTACGTGGTGGCGATCTGGGTCAGCCGTTCCAGTTCAAAAACTTCCGCGATTAATCGCGACAATGTGCGTTTTGTTCATGCCGAATGCAGCATGAACAGCTAATTCGGCCTACAACGATTTGTAACTCAAGAACTTTGTAGGCCTGGTAAGCGTAGCGCAGCAGGCAATTCGCCTCGTTTTTTATGCCTGACGAATTGCCTGTTCAACCTCAAAGCGATTCGTCACTTTGCTGTCGATTTTCACATAAGCTGAATGTTCTTCTTCTGCAATCAACACTTCTTTGACGCCCGCGGTTTCCAGCAAACGCACTTTTAACGCCTCGTTTGCGGCAATGTCCGCCGGGATTTCAATGCGCAAGCTGCTGACATACGGCGGTTCTTTCATGGTACTGGCGACTGCCAGCCACACTGCGGCCAGCATTGCGCCAGCGAGAAATACTCCCTGACCGTCAAACATGCCGTCAATCCAGCCGCCCAGCGAACCGCCAATCGCCACGCCAAGAAACTGGCTGGTGGAGTAAACACCCATCGCCGTACCTTTGTAACCTGCTGGCGACTCTTTACTGATAAGTGAAGGCAGAAGGGCTTCCATCAAATTAAACGCTACAAAGAAAAGCTGCACGCCGACCACCAGTTGCCAGAACTGCGTTTGTGCGTTCCACAACACAATTTCCGCAACCACGATCAACCCAACGCAGAAGACAAAGACTTGCTTCATTTTGCGCTTAACTTCAGCGTAGATAATGAAAGGCACGACCGAGCCAAAGGCGATTAGCATTGTCGCCAGATAGACCTTCCAGTGTTCAGCCGCCGGGAACCCCGCATCAGCCAGTTGTCCGGGCAGGGCAACAAACGTCGACATCAGCAAAATATGCAGACACATAATGCCAAAGTTGAGTTTCAGCAGCCGCGGTTCCGCCAGCACTTTACTGAAACTGCCTTTCACCATTCCGGACTCACGATTAAGTACGTGAGTGCTACTGTTGGGCACAACCCAAATGGTCAACGCAATGCCGGTCGTTGCCAGAATAGCGATCATCCAGAACAGCGCGTGCAGCCCAAGTTTGTGAGTGATGATCGGGCCAAGCACCATCGCAATGGCAAAGGTAATGCCAAAGCTCACGCCGATAAACGCCATTGCTTTGGTGCGGTTTTGTTCGCGCGTGAGATCGGAAAGCAGCGCCATAACGGCAGCGGCAATCGCACCGGAGCCTTGTAGCGCCCGGCCCAGAATAATTCCCCAGATGGAGTCAGAGAGCGCAGCGATAACGCTACCGGCGGCAAACACTGCCAGCCCACCGACAATTAATGGTTTGCGACCAATGCGGTCGGAAAGCAGGCCAAACGGAATCTGAAAAACGGCCTGAGTCAGACCATAAATACCAATGGCAATACCGATTAATGCTTCGCTGGCACCTTGCAGAGCCATGCCGTACGTGGTCAGAACCGGCAGAACCATGAACATGCCCAGCATGCGCAACGAGAATACGGTCCCTAAACCCCAGGTCGCGCGTCGCTCACCTGGCGTCATTTTATAATCGTTCATTACCACCTCTGTTTTAAATTCGCGACTAGTGTAAAGCGGCAAACGAATGGGGTAAACATGCGGATTTTTTAGTAAATATTTCGAGAGGGATATGATTCTAATGCTAAGAAAAAAGGTGCCGTAGCACCTTTTTAACTGAGAGGTTGTGTTACCACACAGCAGCCAGCAGCGTATGCGAGTCCGGCACCATAAAATCAACGGACATCATCACCGAGAGGGCAGTGATGGCGATGATAGAGAAGCCGAACAGCTTGCGCGCCCAGATTCTGTCATCAGCAACTTTATAACCGCGCAGAGCCATGCCTAACCACCAGACGCTCACCGCCGCGGCGACTACCAGATATTTATACCCAGCGTAACCGCCAAGAGAGAGCATCAGCGTGGCAACGGCAAAGGCGATGATATACAGCGTGATGTGATTCTTCGCCACCGAAATGCCTTTTACCACTGGCAATACCGGAATGTTTGCCGCCTGGTAATCCTTAAAGCGGAAAATGGCGATGGCATAGGAGTGAGGCATCTGCCACAGACTGAAGATAGCAAGCAGGATCGCTGCGCCACTATCGAACTCGCCGGTTACTGCACAGTAGCCGATCACCGGCGGCGCAGCGCCGGAGAGCGAACCAATCAATGTGCCGTAGACTGAGTGGCGTTTCATGTACAGGCTATAAACGCCGACGTAAACCACAAAGCCCATCACCCCCAGCCAGCAGGCCAGCGGATTCGCGCCAAACCACAGCAGCATAAAGCCAGCAATACCCAGCAAGGTGGCGTACACCAGCGAGACAGCAGGAGAGATCAGGCCTTTAACCAGCACCCGATTCTTCGTCCTTTCCATCTTTCTGTCGATATCCCTGTCGATGTAGTTGTTAAACACACAACCCGACGCCACAACCAGTGACACCCCAACCAGCGTGTAGATAAACAGGGGATAATCAATGCTGCCCTTTGAGGCCAGCAGGAATCCCCCAATCACCGAGATCAGGTTGCCAAAGATGATGCCTGGTTTCGTTACTTGCAGGTATTGCTTAAACATCATAACCGCCGCTCTTAGTGCATCATCATGTTGTAGTTGAGGTTCCACATAATCCAGATGGAGCCTACAACCAGGATAGCGATGATTAGCACGGTGAAGACAAACGCCGTCATGTTCCAGCCTTCATCTGATTTGGTATTCATGTGCAGGAAGCACACCAGATGCACCAGAACCTGTACCACTGCCATTGCCAGGATTGTTCCCAGAATTACGGCCGGAGAGGCAGCTCCTGTCATCACCATCCAGAACGGAATCACCGTCAGAATGATCGACAGGATAAAGCCTGTCATGTAGGTTTTTACGCTGCCATGGGACGCGCCGCTGTGATCGGTAGAATGACTCATTACATCGCCCCCATCAGATAAACAACAGTGAACACACAGATCCAAACCACATCCAGGAAGTGCCAGAACAGGCTCAGGCACATGATGCGGGTACGGTTAGTGCTGGTCAGGCCGCGACGGGCGATTTGCACCATCAGCACCGCCATCCAGATAAGACCGGAAGTGACGTGCAGACCGTGCGTGCCGACCAACGCAAAGAACGCTGACAGGAAGCCGCTGCGATCCGGACCCATGCCGTTAACAATCAGGTGATGGAATTCATAGATTTCCATCCCAATAAATCCGGCACCAAACAACCAGGTCAACGCCAGCCAGGAGATAACCTGGCTTTTGTTGTTTTTGTACATGGCGATAGCCGCCATGCCGTAGGTGATGGAGCTGAACAACAGCAAGAAAGTTTCAACCAGAACGAACGGCAGTTCGAAAATGTCCTTACCTGTCGGGCCGCCTGCGGTGCCGTTCACCAGAACGGCATAGGTAGCAAACAAGATAGAGAACAGAATGCAGTCGCTCATCAGGTAGATCCAAAATCCGAAGATTTTGGTTCCGCCTGCATCGTGGTGCCCGTGTTCGTGCGCGTGGGCAGTCGCGTGCGTCAAAGTATCAGTTGCCATTTTTCAGCCCTGCCTTAGTAATCTCATCGAAATGCTGGTTTTCCAGTTTTTCGATTTCTGCCACCGGCACGTAGTAATCCACGTCCTCGTCGAAGCTTTTCACGATCCAGGTGATGATCATGCCTGCGAAGCCAACAATCGCCAGCCACCAGATATGCCAGATCATGGCGAAACCGAAGATGGTGGAGAAAGCTGCAATGACGATACCTGCACCGCTGTTTTTCGGCATATGAATTTCTTCATAGTGGTCAGGCTTTTTGTACGCTTCGCCTTTCTCTTTCATTTCCCAGAATGCATCACGCTCGTGAACGTGCGGCACAACGGCAAAGTTATAGAACGGAGGCGGGGAAGAGGTTGCCCACTCCAGCGTACGGCCACCCCACGGGTCGCCAGTCAGGTCACGGTTCTGGTCGCGGTCACGAATAGAAACGTACATCTGAATAACGAGGCAGAGAATACCCAGCGCAATCAGTACTGCACCGCTGGCTGCAATCATCAGCATGGTGTGGAACTGCGGGTCAATCTGCTGGCTCAAACGACGGGTCATGCCCATGAAGCCCAGCGCATACAGCGGCATAAAGGCAACGAAGAAGCCGATGATCCAGAACCAGAACGCGCGTTTACCCCAGGTTTCGTTCAGTTTGAAACCGAACGCTTTAGGCCACCAGTAGGTCATCCCTGCGAAGCAGCCGAAGACCACGCCGCCGATGATCACGTTATGGAAGTGCGCAATCAGGAACAGGCTGTTATGCAGAACGAAGTCCGCGCCCGGTACTGCCAGCAGCACGCCAGTCATACCGCCTACCGAGAAGGTGACGATAAAACCGATGGTCCACAGCATCGCAGAATGGAACACGATGCGGCCCTGATACATGGTGAACAGCCAGTTGAAGATCTTCACCCCGGTCGGGATGGCGATAATCATGGTGGTGATACCAAAGAAGGCGTTTACGTTCGCGCCCGCACCCATCGTAAAGAAGTGGTGCAGCCAGACGATGAACGACAGCACGGTGATACAGACGGTTGCCCATACCAGCGAGGTATAACCAAACAGACGTTTACGCGAGAAGGTTGCCGCAATTTCGGAGAACACACCGAAAACAGGCAGGATCAGGATGTAAACTTCCGGGTGGCCCCAGGCCCAAATCAGGTTGATGTACATCATCATGTTGCCACCCATATCGTTGGTAAAGAAATGGGTGCCCAGATAGCGATCCAGGGTCAACAACGCAACGGTAACCGTCAGAATTGGGAAGGAAGCAATAATCAGTACGTTCGCGCACAGTGATGCCCAGGTAAATACTGGCATCTTGAACATGGTCATGCCCGGTGCGCGCATCTTCAGAATGGTAACGAAGAAGTTGATACCGGTAAGCGTTGTACCTATACCGGATAGCTGGAGACTCCATATCCAGTAATCGACACCGACTCCCGGACTGTACTCTATTCCCGATAGCGGTGGATAGGCCAGCCAGCCGGTCTGCGCAAATTCGCCCACGCCGAGAGAAACGTTAACCAGAATCACACCAACAACGGTAAACCAGAAGCTTAGGTTGTTGAGGAACGGGAACGCAACGTCACGCGCGCCGATCTGCAGCGGAACCACCAGGTTCATCAGACCGATAACGAAAGGCATCGCCACGAAGAAGATCATAATCACGCCGTGCGCGGTGAAGATCTGATCGTAGTGGTGAGGTGGCAGGAAGCCCGCTTCGCCCGCCGAGGCAAGGGCCTGCTGGCTACGCATCATAATGGCGTCAGCAAAACCACGCAGCAACATCACAATCGCCACGATGATATACATGATACCGAGGCGTTTATGGTCGACGGAGGTCAGCCACTCTTTCCACAGGTAGGTCCACTTACCGAAGTAAGTGATCAGGCCAACGAGCGCCAGACCTCCCAAAATAATGCCAGCGATCGTAACCATGACGATAGGTTCATGGAACGGGACTGCATCAAGTGATAATTTTCCGAACATCTTTATTCTTCCTCAACCCCTTTAATGGGCGGATTCCGCGTGGCTCATGTCCATGCCTTCCATACCTTCATGTGCGCTGTGCTCACCTTCTGGCTGGGTCATGTCCATGCTCTTACCGTGAGCCATAAACTTGTTAATCACATCGGCAAACAAGTCTGGTTTCACGTTGGAGAAATATTCCACCTGGTTGTATTCGCTAGGCGCGGCCAGTTTTTCGAACGCTGCCATGTCAGACATGGTGTTCGGCGACTGTTTCGCTTTTGCGACCCACTGGTCGAATGCGGCGCGATCCGGTGTTGCAATAGCTTTGAACTTCATGCCTGAGAAGCCCGGGCCGCTGTAGCTGGCGGAGATACCGTCATAAGTACCGGGTTCGTTGGCGATCAGATGCAGGCGAGTCTGCATACCGGCCATGGCATAAATCTGGCTACCCAGACGCGGAATGAAGAAGGAGTTCATCACGGAGTTGGAGGTCACTTTGAAGTACACCGGAGTGTTCGCCGGGAAAGCGATTTCATTCACGGTAGCAATGCCCTGTTCCGGGTAGATGAAGAACCATTTCCAGTCCATGGAAACCACTTCGATGGTAATGGGCTTCTCGTCGTGTGCCAGCGGCTTGCTAGGCTCAAGAGCGTGAGTGGTTTTCCAGGTCAGTACCGCAAGGAAGATGATGATTAAGATAGGTACCGTCCAGACCACAGCTTCCACTTTATTGGAGTGTGACCAGTTCGGGCTGTACTTAGCATCTTTATTGCTCGCACGGTACTTCCAGGCGAAACCAACAGCCATCAAGATTGCGGGAATAACGACAATCAACATCAGGCCAAATGCCGTCAGTATCAGTGAACGTTGCTCCAGACCAATCTGTCCTTTGGGATCTAACAGCGCAGAATTACAGCCACTGAGCAATACAGTGCCTGCAAATAATGACAACCATCCCAAACTTTTATTGTATTTCCTGAGTCTCATTTAACGACCTCAATTCCACGGGATCTGGTGGCGTTTAAAGTGTGTGGGCATTTTACGGGAAGGTTACATTACTGTAAACATGATTAAATTCCTGTTACTTGGATTTGGCTTCCAGGTCACATATGTTGCAAAACATATCAGGTTGATTTTAAGAAGCTGTTGCAAAAGGGCGTTATAACAAAAGGGGAGTGCAGAAGGAGTCTGGGCGGGCAATTGGTATAACCAATGCGAAATAAAACAATTATTTAACAAATAATTATCATTAAGGTGACAACTGGGTAGTGAGAAAATAAAGACTCATTAGCTGAATCGTGTAAGAAAAATAGAATTCATAAATGGCGTCAATAATTTCCAGACGCTAAGCCGCACAAAAGAACAAATATTAATAAGCGATGCTGATGTTTATTTGGCCGTAATAATTACGGCGAGTGATTACTACGGCTAAATAATATTTACAGATTACGTCAGATGCGTTTTTCGTAGCGCCAGATAATCCAGTAAACCACCAAGCACGACGCCAGAAAGGGCGACTAAAACCCCGACTTCCAGCAGCGCAGGCAGGAAAGAGAAGTGCGTCAAATCCAGCGCGTCCATCGTCAACAGCAGTAACCACACGGCCAACAGGCTGATGCCCGCCGCCAGTGTCCACATGGCAAAGGCATAACCTGCCGGATATTCGGTACGGGAGATAAAGTTGTCATTTACTCGTGTATATTCAAGCGTCTGGCGACAAATCAGCAGCAAAATAAGCCCTGGTACGGCAGCGGCGACGGAGAACAGATAGAATGTCGACCAGCCGTGTGCTTCAACAAACCAACCCGCCACGGGGCCGACATAAACTCGTCCTACAGCAGAAAGCGCTGAGAGCAGGGCAAATTGAGTAGCGGAAAATGACTTATTACACAGCGTCATTAACAGCGCGACAAAGGCTGATGTACCCATCCCGCCACAGAGGTTTTCGAAAAAGACGGCTGCGCCCATGCTGTAGAGATGCTTATCAGTAATCGACAGTAGCCAGTAACCGGCGTTAGACGCACCTTGTAAAATACCGAAAATCAGCAGCGCCCGGAACAGTGACAGGCGCTGCATCAAAATCCCACCGTACAATGCGCCAACAATGGTCGCCAGTAAGCCAAGCGTTTTGTTAACCACGCCTACTTCACCCGCATCAAACCCGACGCCACGAATCAAAAACGTGGTTGTCAGGCTCATGGCGAATGCGTCGCCCAGCTTATACAGCACGATAAGAAGCAAAATAAGCCAGGCATTATTGCGACCAAAGAAATCGCGCAGAGGTGCAACAACCGCTTGTTCCAGCGTTTTGGGCACTGGAATGGTGTCGGTTGGTTCTGGTGCAAGTAACGTCGCAATAATACAGGGGAGCAACAGCGCCGCCATCAACCAGTACATGCCCTGCCAGCCCAGCCATTTATCTGCCAGCCACAGGGCTAAGCCGCCGGAAACCAGCATCCCTAAACGGTAACCCAGCACGCTGATTGCCGCGCCCGCACCACGTTCTTCTGCCGGGAGCACATCGGTTTTCCACGCATCGAAGACAATATCCTGGGAGGCAGAGCAAAAAGCGATCACCACCGCCAGTGCCGCCATCCAGCGGAGCTGGGTGCCTGGTTCGAGAAAACCCATCGCCGCAATGGCGACTAATAACAGAATTTGCGTGGCGAGCAGCCAACCGCGCCGCCGCCCGAAAAATGGGGGCGTGTAGCGGTCCATCAGCGGTGACCAGAGGAATTTAAAAACGTAAGCCTGGCCTACCAGCGAGAAGAAACCAATGGTTTTGAGGTCGATATTCTCGACCGTCATCCAGGCCTGTAAGGTGCCGGATGTCAGGGCGAGCGGTAGCCCGGAAGCAAAACCCAGGATCAGCAATATGGCTGAACGCGGCTGTTGAAAAATACGTAAATATTGACTGGACATGGGCGTCTACAGGCCCGGCTTGCACCGGGCCAGAGGGCAGAAATTAACGCGCGTTCTGCTTGATGAATTCGTGGATGCTGGTGTCCTGAGACATATCAGCGATGGTATCGGTCAGCACACTGTTAACCGCATCGGCGATATTTTTGTTGGAGGCCTGGAACGCACCTTCAACGTTGTAGCTGGCACGATAGTTTTTGGTCATTTTGTTGCCATTCTGCGCGGTAGCGATGATGGCAATATCCGCTTTAGTAGCGATGTTGTAGCGCACGTTGCCCTGGGACACGTCAGCATACAGTTGGCTAACGATGATTTGCAGATTAACCGGGCCATTCGGACCAACCATGTAACCACGCGCGGTCATCTGTTTTTCCAGCACTTCTTGCAGCAGGAAACGCAGATCGCGGGAGGCGGTCAGGGTAACGATTTGATTATCGCGGGTGACTTTTGCCAGCGCCTGATCGGTACGCTGATCGGCACCATTAATGCTTACGGTGACGCCCATCAGGCTTGGATCCTGCTGTGGCAGTGTCATCGTCGGGGAAACTTCAATAGTTGTTGGCGGTTTTGCGCATCCTGCAAGCATAAACAGAGCAACTAACGGGAAGAGGATTTTTTTGAACATGTTCGGGCTCTCAGAGACTCTTAAGCGTGTTTGGTAAAAATTCCCGCCATCATAACATTGCCAACGGCGAGGGGAAGTGGGTAAGGCATGTAAATTCATCATGTTGACGAAATAATCGCCCCTGGTAAAAGAAACGCTGATGCGAGGCCTGTGTTTCAATCTTTAAATCAGTAAACTTCATACGCTTGACAGAAAAACCAGGACGAAACCTAAATATTTGTTGTTAAGCTGCAATGGAAACGGTAAAAGCGGCTAGTATTTAAAGGGATGGATGACATCTCAGCGTTGTCGGAGGAGATATTTCATGATGATACGTGAGCGGATAGAAGAAAAATTAAGGGCGGCGTTCCAACCCGTATTCCTCGAAGTAGTGGATGAAAGCTATCGTCACAATGTCCCAGCCGGCTCTGAAAGCCATTTTAAAGTTGTGCTGGTCAGCGATCGTTTTACGGGTGAACGTTTTCTGAATCGTCATCGAATGATTTACAGTACTTTAGCGGAGGAACTCTCTACTACCGTTCATGCGCTGGCTCTGCATACTTACACTATTAAGGAGTGGGAAGGGTTGCAGGACACCGTCTTTGCCTCTCCTCCCTGTCGTGGAGCAGGAAGCATCGCGTAAAAACGCATTTGCAACTGTCGGCGCTTTTCCAGTATGTTGCTAAAGATTTTATGAAAAACGGCCTGCGGGCCGTTTTGTTTTGTCTGGATTTTGCGCTTTTTGCCCAGCATTCAGACGAAAATTGCCCGGGAATTGTGAAAAAATACGCGACAGCGCGCAATAACCGTTCTCGACTCATAAAAGTGATGCCGCTATAATGCCGCGTCCTATTTGAATGCTTTCGGGATGATTCTGGTAACAGGGAATGTGATTGATTATAAGAACATCCCGGTTCCGCGAAGCCAACAACCTGTGCTTGCGGGGTAAGAGTTGACCGAGCACTGTGATTTTTTGAGGTAACAAGATGCAAGTTTCAGTTGAAACCACTCAAGGCCTTGGCCGCCGTGTAACGATTACTATCGCTGCTGACAGCATCGAGACCGCTGTTAAAAGCGAGCTGGTCAACGTTGCGAAAAAAGTACGTATTGACGGCTTCCGCAAAGGCAAAGTGCCAATGAATATCGTTGCTCAGCGTTATGGCGCGTCTGTACGCCAGGACGTTCTGGGTGACCTGATGAGCCGTAACTTCATTGACGCCATCATTAAAGAAAAAATCAATCCGGCTGGCGCACCGACTTATGTTCCGGGCGAATACAAGCTGGGTGAAGACTTCACCTACTCTGTAGAGTTTGAAGTTTATCCGGAAGTTGAACTGCAGGGTCTGGAAGCGATCGAAGTTGAAAAACCGATCGTTGAAGTGACCGACGCTGACGTTGACGGCATGCTGGATACTCTGCGTAAACAGCAGGCGACCTGGAAAGAAAAAGACGGCGCTGTTGAAGCAGAAGACCGCGTAACCATCGACTTCACCGGTTCTGTAGACGGCGAAGAGTTCGAAGGCGGTAAAGCGTCTGATTTCGTACTGGCGATGGGCCAGGGTCGTATGATCCCGGGCTTTGAAGACGGTATCAAAGGCCACAAAGCTGGCGAAGAGTTCACCATCGACGTGACCTTCCCGGAAGAATACCACGCAGAAAACCTGAAAGGTAAAGCAGCGAAATTCGCTATCAACCTGAAGAAAGTTGAAGAGCGTGAACTGCCGGAACTGACTGCAGAATTCATCAAACGTTTCGGCGTTGAAGATGGTTCCGTAGAAGGTCTGCGCGCTGAAGTGCGTAAAAACATGGAGCGCGAGCTGAAGAGCGCCATCCGTAACCGCGTTAAGTCTCAGGCGATCGAAGGTCTGGTAAAAGCTAACGACATCGACGTACCGGCTGCGCTGATCGACAGTGAAATCGACGTTCTGCGTCGTCAGGCTGCACAGCGTTTCGGTGGCAACGAAAAACAAGCTCTGGAACTGCCGCGCGAACTGTTCGAAGAACAGGCTAAACGCCGCGTAGTTGTTGGCCTGCTGCTGGGCGAAGTTATCCGCACCAACGAGCTGAAAGCTGACGAAGAGCGCGTGAAAGGCCTGATCGAAGAGATGGCTTCTGCGTACGAAGATCCGAAAGAAGTTATCGAGTTCTACAGCAAAAACAAAGAACTGATGGACAACATGCGCAATGTTGCTCTGGAAGAACAGGCTGTTGAAGCTGTACTGGCGAAAGCGAAAGTGACTGAAAAAGAAACCACTTTCAACGAGCTGATGAACCAGCAGGCGTAATTTACGCAGCATAACGCGCTAAATTCGCACAAAGGCCCGTCACCGCCAGGTGGTGGGCTTTTTTTTGTCATGAATTTTGCATGGAACCGTGCGAAAAGCCTCTTTCGGTGTTAGCGTAACAACAAAAGATTGTTATGCTTGAAATATGGTGATGCCGTACCCATAACACAGGGACTAGCTGATAATCCGTCCATAAGGTTACAATCGGTACAGCAGGTTTTTTCAATTTTATCCAGGAGACGGAAATGTCATACAGCGGCGAACGAGATAACTTTGCACCCCATATGGCGCTGGTGCCGATGGTCATTGAACAGACCTCACGTGGTGAGCGCTCTTTTGATATCTATTCTCGTCTACTTAAGGAACGCGTCATTTTTCTGACTGGCCAGGTTGAAGACCATATGGCTAACCTGATTGTGGCGCAGATGCTGTTCCTGGAAGCAGAAAACCCAGAAAAAGATATCTATCTGTACATTAACTCCCCAGGCGGGGTGATCACTGCCGGGATGTCTATCTATGACACCATGCAGTTTATCAAGCCTGATGTCAGCACCATCTGTATGGGCCAGGCGGCTTCGATGGGCGCTTTCTTGCTGACTGCAGGGGCAAAAGGTAAACGTTTCTGCCTGCCGAATTCGCGCGTGATGATTCACCAGCCGTTGGGCGGCTACCAGGGCCAGGCGACCGATATCGAAATTCATGCCCGTGAAATTCTGAAAGTTAAAGGGCGCATGAATGAACTTATGGCGCTTCATACGGGTCAATCATTAGAACAGATTGAACGTGATACCGAGCGCGATCGCTTCCTTTCCGCCCCTGAAGCGGTGGAATACGGTCTGGTCGATTCGATTCTGACCCATCGTAATTGATGCCAGAGGCGCAACTGTGCCGCTATACTTATCCAGGGCGGCACAACGCTGTAAGCGGCTTGCGCCTGAGAATGGCATTTGCGTCGTCGTGTGCGGCACAAAGAACAAAGAAGAGGTTTTGACCCATGACAGATAAACGCAAAGATGGCTCAGGCAAATTGCTGTATTGCTCTTTTTGCGGCAAAAGCCAGCATGAAGTGCGCAAGCTGATTGCCGGTCCATCCGTGTATATCTGCGACGAATGTGTTGATTTATGTAACGACATCATTCGCGAAGAGATTAAAGAAGTTGCACCGCATCGTGAACGCAGTGCGCTACCGACGCCGCATGAAATTCGTAACCACCTGGACGATTACGTTATCGGCCAGGAACAGGCGAAAAAAGTGCTGGCGGTCGCGGTATACAACCATTACAAACGTCTGCGCAACGGCGATACCAGCAATGGTGTCGAGTTGGGCAAAAGTAACATTCTGCTGATCGGTCCGACCGGTTCCGGTAAAACGCTGCTGGCCGAAACGCTGGCGCGCCTGCTGGACGTCCCGTTCACCATGGCCGACGCAACCACGCTGACCGAAGCCGGTTATGTGGGCGAAGACGTTGAAAACATCATTCAGAAGCTGTTGCAGAAGTGCGATTACGACGTACAGAAAGCGCAGCGCGGGATTGTCTACATCGATGAAATCGACAAGATTTCTCGCAAGTCAGACAACCCGTCCATTACCCGAGACGTTTCCGGTGAAGGCGTACAGCAGGCACTGTTGAAACTGATCGAAGGTACGGTAGCTGCTGTTCCACCGCAAGGTGGGCGTAAACATCCGCAGCAGGAATTCTTGCAGGTTGATACCTCTAAGATCCTGTTTATCTGTGGCGGTGCGTTTGCCGGTCTGGATAAAGTGATTTCCCATCGTGTAGAAACCGGCTCCGGCATTGGTTTTGGCGCGACGGTAAAAGCGAAGTCCGACAAAGCAAGCGAAGGCGAGCTGCTGGCGCAGGTTGAACCGGAAGATCTGATCAAGTTTGGTCTGATCCCTGAGTTCATTGGTCGTCTGCCGGTTGTAGCAACGTTGAATGAACTGAGCGAAGAAGCTCTGATTCAGATCCTCAAAGAGCCGAAAAACGCCCTGACCAAGCAGTATCAGGCGCTGTTTAATCTGGAAGGCGTGGATCTGGAATTCCGTGACGAGGCGCTGGATGCTATCGCTAAGAAAGCGATGGCTCGTAAAACCGGTGCCCGTGGCCTGCGTTCCATCGTAGAAGCCGCACTGCTCGATACCATGTACGATCTGCCGTCCATGGAAGACGTCGAAAAAGTGGTTATCGACGAATCGGTAATTGATGGTCAAAGCAAGCCGTTGCTGATTTATGGCAAGCCGGAAGCGCAACAGGCATCTGGTGAATAATTAACCATTCCCATACAATTAGTTAACCAAAAAGGGGGGATTTTATCTCCCCTTTAATTTTTCCTCTATTCTCGGCGTTGAATGTGGGGGAAACATCCCCATATACTGACGTACATGTTAATAGATGGCGTGAAGCACAGTCGTGTCATCTGATTACCTGGCGGAAATTAAACTAAGAGAGAGCTCTATGAATCCTGAGCGTTCTGAACGCATTGAAATCCCCGTATTGCCGCTGCGCGATGTGGTGGTTTATCCGCACATGGTCATCCCCTTATTTGTCGGGCGGGAAAAATCTATCCGTTGTCTGGAAGCGGCGATGGACCATGATAAAAAAATTATGCTGGTCGCGCAGAAAGAAGCTTCAACGGATGAGCCGGGTGTAAACGATCTTTTCACCGTCGGGACCGTGGCCTCTATATTGCAGATGCTGAAACTGCCTGACGGCACCGTCAAAGTGCTGGTCGAGGGGTTACAGCGCGCGCGTATTTCTGCGCTCTCTGACAATGGCGAACACTTTTCTGCGAAGGCGGAGTATCTGGAGTCGCCGACCATTGATGAGCGGGAACAGGAAGTGCTGGTGCGTACTGCAATCAGCCAGTTCGAAGGCTACATCAAGCTGAACAAAAAAATCCCACCAGAAGTGCTGACGTCGCTGAATAGCATCGACGACCCGGCGCGTCTGGCGGATACCATTGCTGCACATATGCCGCTGAAACTGGCTGACAAACAGTCCGTTCTGGAGATGTCCGACGTTAACGAACGTCTGGAATATCTGATGGCAATGATGGAATCGGAAATCGATCTGCTGCAGGTTGAGAAACGCATTCGCAACCGCGTTAAGAAGCAGATGGAGAAATCCCAGCGTGAGTACTATCTGAACGAGCAAATGAAAGCTATTCAGAAAGAACTCGGTGAAATGGACGACGCGCCGGACGAAAACGAAGCCCTGAAGCGCAAAATCGACGCGGCGAAAATGCCGAAAGAGGCAAAAGAGAAAGCGGAAGCAGAGTTGCAGAAGCTGAAAATGATGTCTCCGATGTCGGCAGAAGCGACCGTAGTGCGTGGTTATATCGACTGGATGGTACAGGTGCCGTGGAATGCGCGTAGCAAGGTCAAAAAAGACCTGCGTCAGGCGCAGGAAATCCTTGATACCGACCATTATGGTCTGGAGCGCGTGAAAGATCGTATCCTTGAGTATCTTGCGGTTCAAAGCCGTGTCAACAAAATCAAAGGACCGATCCTCTGCCTGGTAGGGCCGCCGGGGGTAGGTAAAACCTCTCTTGGTCAGTCCATTGCCAAAGCCACCGGGCGTAAATATGTCCGTATGGCGCTGGGCGGCGTGCGTGATGAAGCGGAAATCCGTGGTCACCGCCGTACTTACATCGGTTCTATGCCGGGTAAACTGATCCAGAAAATGGCGAAAGTGGGCGTGAAAAACCCGCTGTTCCTGCTCGATGAGATCGACAAAATGTCTTCTGACATGCGAGGCGATCCGGCCTCTGCACTGCTTGAAGTGCTGGATCCAGAGCAGAACGTAGCGTTCAGCGACCACTACCTGGAAGTGGATTACGATCTCAGCGACGTGATGTTTGTCGCGACGTCGAACTCCATGAACATTCCGGCACCGCTGCTGGATCGTATGGAAGTGATTCGCCTCTCCGGTTATACCGAAGATGAAAAACTGAACATCGCCAAACGTCACCTGCTGCCGAAGCAGATTGAACGTAATGCACTGAAAAAAGGTGAGCTGACCGTCGACGATAGTGCCATTATCGGCATTATTCGTTACTACACCCGTGAGGCGGGCGTGCGTGGTCTGGAGCGTGAAATCTCCAAACTGTGTCGCAAAGCGGTTAAGCAGTTACTGCTCGATAAGTCATTAAAACATATCGAAATTAACGGCGATAACCTGCATGACTATCTCGGTGTTCAGCGTTTCGACTATGGTCGCGCGGATAACGAAAACCGTGTCGGTCAGGTAACCGGTCTGGCGTGGACGGAAGTGGGCGGTGACTTGCTGACCATTGAAACCGCATGTGTTCCGGGTAAAGGCAAACTGACCTATACCGGTTCGCTCGGCGAAGTGATGCAGGAGTCTATTCAGGCGGCGTTAACGGTGGTTCGTGCGCGTGCGGAAAAACTGGGGATCAACCCTGATTTTTACGAAAAACGTGACATCCACGTCCACGTACCGGAAGGTGCGACGCCGAAAGATGGTCCGAGTGCCGGTATTGCTATGTGCACCGCGCTGGTTTCTTGCCTGACCGGTAACCCGGTTCGTGCCGATGTGGCAATGACCGGTGAGATCACTCTGCGTGGTCAGGTACTGCCGATCGGTGGTTTGAAAGAAAAACTACTGGCAGCGCATCGCGGCGGGATTAAAACAGTGTTAATTCCGTTCGAAAATAAACGCGATCTGGAAGAGATTCCTGACAACGTAATTGCCGATCTGGACATTCATCCTGTGAAGCGCATTGAGGAAGTTCTGACTCTGGCGCTGCAAAATGAACCGTCTGGCATGCAGGTTGTGACTGCAAAATAGTGACCTCGCGCAAAATGCACTAATAAAAACAGGGCTGGCAGGCTAATTCGGGCTTGCCAGCCTTTTTTTGTCTCGCTAAGTTAGATGGCGGATCGGGCTTGCCCTTATTAAGGGGTGTTGTAAGGGGATGGCTGGCCTGATATAACTGCTGCGCGTTCGTACCTTGAAGGATTCAAGTGCGATATAAATTATAAAGAGGAAGAGAAGAGTGAATAAATCTCAATTGATCGACAAGATTGCTGCAGGGGCTGATATCTCTAAAGCTGCGGCTGGCCGTGCGTTAGATGCTATTATTGCTTCCGTAACTGAATCTCTGAAAGAAGGGGATGATGTAGCACTGGTAGGTTTTGGTACTTTTGCCGTTAAAGAGCGTGCTGCCCGTACTGGCCGCAACCCGCAGACCGGTAAAGAGATCACCATCGCTGCCGCTAAAGTACCGAGCTTCCGTGCAGGTAAAGCACTGAAAGACGCGGTAAACTAAGCGTTGTCCCCAGTGGGGATGTGACGAAGTTCAAGGGCGCATCTACTGATGTGCCTTTTTTATTTGTATTCGGTGACTTTCTGCGTCTTGTGGGCTGACAATTGCCCCCGTTTCTTGTCACAATAGGCCTTTGCGCGCATCGATACGTTGCGTGAGGTACACAGTCATCTACAGCGGAGTGTTGTTACACCATGATGGACAGCTTACGCACGGCTGCAAACAGTCTCGTGCTCAAGATTATTTTCGGTATCATTATCGTGTCGTTCATATTGACCGGCGTGAGTGGTTACCTGATTGGCGGAGGCAATAACTACGCCGCAAAAGTGAATGACCAGGAAATCAGCCGTGGGCAGTTCGAGAACGCCTTCAACAGCGAGCGTAATCGCATGCAGCAACAGCTGGGCGATCAATACTCTGAGCTTGCAGCGAACGAAGGCTATATGAAAACCCTGCGTCAACAGGTGCTGAATCGTCTGATCGACGAGGCGCTGCTGGATCAGTACGCTCGTGAGCTGAAACTGGGTATCAGCGATGACCAGGTTAAACAGGCGATTTTCGCGACCCCAGCCTTCCAGGTTGACGGCAAATTTGATAACAGCCGCTATAACGGTATCCTCAACCAGATGGGGATGACCGCCGATCAGTACGCCCAGGCGCTGCGTAACCAGCTCACTACCCAACAGCTGATTAACGGCGTTGCCGGTACCGATTTTATGCTGAAAGGTGAAACCGACGAGCTGGCGGCACTGGTAGCTCAACAACGCGTGGTGCGTGAAGCGACTATCGATGTTAACGCGCTGGCGGCGAAGCAGCCTGTGACCGAACAGGAAATTGCCAGCTACTACGAACAAAACAAAAACAATTTCATGACGCCGGAACAATTCCGCGTGAGTTACATCAAGCTGGATGCCGCAACGATGCAGCAACCGGTTAGCGATGCGGATATCCAGAGCTACTACGATCAGCATCAGGATCAATTCACCCAGCCGCAGCGTACCCGCTACAGCATCATCCAGACCAAAACTGAAGATGAAGCGAAAGCGGTACTTGATGAGCTGAATAAAGGCGGTGATTTTGCTGCGTTAGCCAAAGAAAAATCTGCCGATATTATCTCTGCCCGTAACGGCGGCGATATGGGTTGGTTAGAAGATGCCACTATCCCGGATGAACTGAAAAATGCTGGTCTGAAAGAAAAAGGCCAACTCTCTGGTGTCATCAAATCTTCGGTCGGTTTCCTGATTGTACGTCTGGACGACATTCAGCCAGCGAAAGTGAAGTCGTTAGACGAAGTGCGTGACGATGTCGCGGCGAAAGTGAAACACGAAAAAGCCCTCGATGCGTACTACGCACTGCAGCAGAAAGTGAGCGATGCGGCAAGCAATGATACCGAGTCTCTGGCCGGTGCAGAGCAAGCTGCCGGCGTTAAAGCCACTCAGACGGGTTGGTTCAGCAAAGATAACCTGCCGGAAGAGTTGAACTTCAAGCCGGTTGCTGACGCTATCTTCAACGGCGGTCTGGTAGGTGAAAACGGCGCGCCGGGCATCAACTCTGACATCATCACCGTAGACGGCGACCGCGCATTCGTGCTGCGCATCAGCGAGCACAAACCGGAAGCGGTGAAACCGTTGGCAGATGTTCAGGAACAAGTTAAGGCACTGGTTCAGCACAACAAAGCTGAACAACAGGCGAAAGTGGATGCTGAAAAATTGCTGGTTGATTTGAAAGCCGGCAAAGGTGCGGAAGCTATGCAGGCTGCCGGTCTGAAATTTGGCGAGCCGAAAACCTTAAGCCGTTCCGGTCGTGACCCGATTAGCCAGGCGGCGTTTGCACTACCACTGCCAGCGAAAGACAAATCGAGCTACGGTATGGCGACCGATATGCAAGGTAATGTGGTTCTGCTGGCGCTGGACGAAGTGAAACAAGGTTCAATGCCGGAAGATCAGAAAAAAGCGATGGTGCAGGGTATCACCCAGAACAACGCACAAATCGTCTTTGAAGCGCTGATGAGTAACCTGCGTAAAGAGGCGAAAATCAAAATTGGCGATGCGCTGGAACAGCAATAATCCTGAAGCCGCCTCGCAAAAAAATGCTTTGCAGCTGTAACAAGAAAAGGTCGCTTTCGCGGCCTTTTCCATTTCTGAACATTGCCATTTGTTTACTGTTTTCACTGCCGTTAAGGTGATTCCACTGTTAACAAACAAGGAGAAAACAGTATGAAACACGGAATTAAAGCACTGCTCATTACCCTGTCCCTGGCCTGTGCCGGAATGTCTCATAGTGCTCTGGCGGCAGCTCCTGCGGCAAAACCGACAACGGTAGAAACCAAAGCGGAAGCTCCTGCAGCACAAAGTAAAGCAGCAGTTCCGGCGAAAGCCAGTGACGAAGAAGGCACCCGGGTCAGCATTAATAATGCCAGCGCGGAAGAGTTAGCCCGCGCGATGAATGGCGTTGGCCTGAAGAAGGCGCAGGCGATTGTCAGTTATCGCGAAGAGTACGGTCCGTTTAAAACGGTGGAGGATCTCAAGCAGGTGCCGGGGATGGGCAATTCGCTGGTGGAACGTAATCTGGCGGTATTAACCTTGTAATTAATTTGCATAGTGGCAATTTTTTGCCAGGCTAAAGAGGTCATACCAGTTATGGCCTCTGTACTTATAACAACAACGTAAGGTTATTGCGCTATGCAAACACAAATCAAAGTTCGTGGATATCATCTCGATGTTTACCAGCACGTTAACAACGCTCGCTACCTTGAGTTTCTCGAAGAAGCCCGCTGGGATGGGTTGGAAAATAGCGACAGTTTTCAGTGGATGACGGCCCATAACATCGCTTTCGTGGTGGTCAATATCAATATTAACTATCGTCGCCCGGCGGTATTAAGCGACCTGTTAACCATTACCAGTCAGTTGCAGCAATTAAACGGTAAAAGCGGCATCCTAAGCCAGGTCATTACACTGGAGCCGGAAGGGCAGGTGGTAGCGGATGCGCTTATTACGTTTGTTTGTATTGATCTTAAAACGCAGAAAGCATTAGCTCTGGAAGGGGAATTGCGCGAAAAGCTGGAGCAGATGGTTAAGTAAACGTTTTGTGGTGCCGGATGCTCAAGCCGCATCCGGCGACACCCGGAATAATTACCTCAACCCGGTTTTCTGCTTCATCGCTGCCATCACCGTCGGTTTATCGGCCAGATAATGATTCAAACCATTGGCGCGTAAATTACATGCTGCGCAATGACCGCAACCGTCACCTTTAATGCCGTTATAACAGGTCAGCGTTTCGTTACGCACTAAATCCAGTTTGCCGTAATAATCAGCCAGCGCCCAGGTTTCCGCTTTATCAATCCACATCAGCGGCGTTTCAAAACGAATATCTTTCGCCATACCCAGACTGACGGCATGGTTCAGTGCTTTCACAAACTCATCACGACAATCCGGGTAGCCGGAGAAATCCGTTTCGCAGACGCCGGTAATGACGGCTTCTGCTTTTACCTGATACGCATATATCGCCGTCAGTGTCAGGAACAAAATATTACGCCCTGGGACAAACGTATTCGGGATGCCATCGGCTTCAGGTTCATAATCAGGCACCGGAATGCTGTCACGCGTCAGGCTACTGACCGCCAGTTCGTTGAGCAGTGTCACATCCAGCACTTTATGTGCACGAGCGCCCAGTTTCAGGGCCAGCTCGCGTGCCACGTCGATCTCTGCGCGATGCCGCTGACCGTAATCGAACGTTACGCAATGGACTTCATCATATTGTTGTAATGCCTGCACCAGACAGGTGGTGGAATCCTGGCCTCCACTGAACACAACGACAGCACGTTTCATAGATAATCCTGCTTGAACAATAAAAGCGTTATGGTAACGCCTGCGATTAACCCGGACCAGCTATTCATTGCGACGGCGCGGGAAGCCAGGCTTCGGTAAATTCAAACCAGCCGCGCGGTGTCAGTCGCACACCGTTCACGCCGGGAGGGGCACTAATGCGATAGTGATAGTTGAACAGCGGCGTCAGCGTCGCATCTGTCATTAACTGGCTAAAAACCGCTTTCAGGGCATTAAATCGGTTTTCTTCATCAGGCATTATTTGCACGGCATCCAGTGTCGATTGTAGATGTGCGTATGCTGGAGCGTCGAAAACATGTGGCCATAGTGGATCGCAACGCAGCCATTGCTCCAGGGTATATTCCGGTGCTTCGCCAATTAATCTGTCGCCCATCATGAGGTCTGCGTGTGCCAGTAGGGTCGTGTCGTCCCAGTTTTTTGCGTTATGAAAAATAATTGTGAGTTCACAGCCTTCCGCTGCCAGTGTCGCCTGTAGACGTTCTGCCATGGTATGAAGTTCTATCGGTAGGTGATAAACCAGCGTCAAGGTTTTCGGTAGTTTGACCTCATCCGGTACTTGCCATTGCGGAATAGTCCAGCCTGGCAGTAATGCATGACTGGCGGTGATCAGGTTTTCTCCGACTTCTAACGTTTGTAATAAACCGGATTGATGAATAATGGAGATCACTTTTCGCGCCTGCCAGAGGGACAGTCGGGGACTTTTGCGCAACGTTAAATAGCAAAAACCTAAACTGATGCCACTACTGACCTGGCTGACCCGTTGCAGCTCCTCCGGTTTGCCGATGGTGATTTGCACGGGATGCCGACAACTGGTTCCCAAATCTTTTTCGAAAAGCGGCGGAGTTATCCAGTACTCAACCGCTTTAAGCAGCGGATGACGTAAATGGTAATAATCATGGCTTTCCAGGCGCACCAGCTCCGCTGTGAATTGTGTTAAGCGAAAAGGACCCGTGCCGATCAGTGGGAATTGCGGATGCGCCAGATGGCTGCAATAGCTCGCCAGCCGGTGCGCAAGCCAGTAATCAGGGCGATGTAAAAAGAAGGTCAGACACTGCGGATGGGTGACTTCAATACGCTTCACGCTAATAAATAATTGATCCAGTGCTGGCAGTTGTAACAGCATCAATAATCGCTGGTGTAAGTGTGAGGCTTTTACTGCATCGCCGTTATGCCAGTGTAGGGTTGAACGAAGATAAAAGTCCCAGCGTAACCCGTCAGCAGAGGTTTCCCAGTGATGCGCTAAATCGCCAATCGGGCGCTGGGTATTATTATCGAAGCGGGTCAGGCCGGAAAATATCTGTCCGGCGAGATGCTGCTCGGCACGGCCGGGCAAAAAGCCCGGTTGTAGCGGTTCGAGCGGGCGATAGTATGGAATACGCAACGTGGGTGTATCGTTTTGCCATTGTCCGCCCATAAACGGCTGTAACAGAGTGCGCAGCTCACCTGGGGCCAGTTGCGCCAGCTCCAGCACATCTTGCTGCTTTCCGGTTTCCAGCGCCTGTTCCATCATCGTATTGCGTAGCGATTCTGGCGTGACCAGAAAGCGTAGTTGCCCGCGCTTTCCGCGTCCTGACTGCGCCTGCCACTCCAGCCATCCCGCCTCCTGTGCCTGGCGTAACAGCGTACGAACATGGCGTTCGCTGCAAAAACAGCGTTCGGCCAGTTCGCTGACGGTGACGGTTTGCGGCTTTCCGGCGGAAGGTTGCCACAGACGTTGATACTGGTTAAGACGGTTGAGCAGTCGCATATAAACCCGGAACAATATTATTTAACTATTCACTATTACTTCCGTATATATCAGGTGATACTCAATCACCATTAACCGTGTCACAGAGTGGAGAAAGAAATGGCTCGTCTGGCAGCATTTGATATGGATGGCACTTTATTGATGCCTGACCATCATTTAGGTGAGAAAACCCTCTCTACTTTGGCGCGACTGCGTGAACGCGACATTACCCTCACTTTTGCCACGGGGCGTCATGCGCTGGAGATGCAGCATATTCTCGGGGCGCTATCGCTGGATGCATATTTGATTACCGGCAACGGAACGCGCGTGCATTCTCTGGAAGGTGAACTTTTACATCGTGATGATTTACCTGCGGATGTCGTGGAGCTGGTGCTGTATCAGCAATGGGATACCCGAGCCAGCATGCATATCTTCAATGACGACGGTTGGTTTACCGGGAAAGAGATCCCTGCGTTGTTGCAGGCATTTGTCTATAGCGGTTTTCGTTATCAGATAATCGATGTCAAAAAAATGCCACTCGGCAGCGTCACCAAGATCTGCTTCTGTGGCGATCACGACGATCTTACACGCTTGCAGATCCAGCTATACGAAGCATTAGGCGAGCGTGCACATTTGTGTTTTTCCGCCACGGATTGCCTCGAAGTGCTGCCGGTGGGCTGCAATAAAGGCGCTGCATTGACGGTGCTGACCCAACATTTAGGTTTATCGTTGCGCGATTGCATGGCCTTTGGTGATGCGATGAACGATCGCGAAATGTTAGGCAGCGTCGGTAGCGGATTTATTATGGGCAATGCGATGCCGCAATTGCGCGCGGAGCTCCCGCATTTACCGGTGATTGGACATTGCCGAAATCAGGCTGTCTCTCACTATTTGACGCACTGGCTGGACTATCCACATCTACCTTATTCCCCCGAATAACGAGATCCCTTCCAGCACCGGGCAATTGCCCGGTTTTTTTTGCGTTGAATTTGTCATTTTGTGCCGTGGTGTTTAAACCGCACAGAATAAATTGTCGCGATTTCACCTTTAAAATAGAATTAAAAGAGAAAAAAATTCTCCGTGGAAGGGCTATGTTAGATAAAATTGACCGTAAGCTGCTGGCCTTACTACAGCAGGATTGCACCCTCTCTTTGCAGGCACTGGCTGAAGCCGTTAATCTGACAACTACCCCCTGCTGGAAGCGTCTGAAACGGCTGGAGGACGACGGTATTCTTATCGGCAAAGTCGCCCTGCTGGATCCGGAAAAAATAGGCCTCGGCCTGACTGCCTTTGTGCTGATAAAAACGCAACATCACAGCAGCGAATGGTATTGCCGCTTTGTCACGGTGGTTACCGAAATGCCAGAAGTGCTGGGGTTCTGGCGCATGGCCGGTGAATACGATTATCTGATGCGCGTCCAGGTTGCCGACATGAAACGCTACGACGAGTTTTATAAGCGTCTGGTAAACAGCGTGCCGGGGCTGTCGGACGTCACTTCCAGCTTCGCGATGGAACAGATTAAATACACCACTTCTTTACCCATCGAATAAATATCCAGAATCAGGTCAGGACACAACGCGTGCGATTATTTGCTCAATTAAGCTGGTATTTCCGTCGGGAATGGCGTCGCTATCTCGGGGCTGTCGCCTTGCTTGTCATTATCGCGATGCTGCAACTGGTTCCGCCAAAAGTGGTTGGTATTGTTGTCGATGGCGTGACAGAACAACACTTTACTACCGGGCAGATCCTGATGTGGATCGCCACCATGGTGCTGATTGCCGTTGTGGTTTATCTCCTGCGTTATGTCTGGCGCATATTGCTGTTTGGCGCGTCTTATCAACTGGCTGTCGAACTGCGTGAAGATTATTACCGTCAGCTAAGCCGGCAGCATCCTGAGTTTTACCTGCGTCATCGCACGGGTGACCTCATGGCTCGTGCGACCAATGACGTCGATCGCGTCGTGTTTGCCGCCGGAGAAGGGGTGCTGACGCTGGTGGATTCACTGGTAATGGGCTGCGCTGTGTTGATTATGATGTCTACGCAAATTAGCTGGCAGTTGACCTTATTTGCCCTGTTGCCGATGCCAGTGATGGCGATCATGATTAAGCGCAACGGCGATGCTTTGCATGAACGCTTTAAGCTGGCACAGGCGGCGTTTTCCAGTCTTAATGACCGCACCCAGGAAAGCCTCACCAGTATCCGCATGATCAAAGCCTTTGGTCTGGAAGATCGCCAGTCGGCGTTATTTGCCGCGGATGCCGAAGATACCGGCAAAAAAAACATGCGGGTGGCGCGTATTGATGCTCGTTTCGACCCGACCATCTATATCGCGATTGGTATGGCGAACTTGCTGGCGATTGGCGGCGGTAGTTGGATGGTGGTGCAGGGCAGTTTAACGCTGGGCCAGCTCACCAGTTTTATGATGTATTTAGGTCTGATGATTTGGCCAATGCTGGCGCTGGCATGGATGTTTAACATAGTGGAGCGTGGTAGTGCTGCGTACAGCCGTATTCGCGCGATGCTGGCGGAAGCGCCGGTGGTGAACGATGGTAGCGAACCCGTGCCAGAAGGTCGTGGCGAACTGGATGTAAATATTCACCAGTTCACGTATCCGCAGACTGACCATCCTGCGCTGGAAAACGTCAATTTCGCCCTGAAACCCGGTCAGATGCTGGGTATCTGCGGGCCGACTGGTTCCGGCAAAAGTACCCTGTTGTCGCTCATTCAGCGTCATTTCGACGTCAGCGAGGGGGATATTCGCTTTCATGATATTCCTCTGACGAAGTTACAACTCGATAGCTGGCGTAGCCGCCTGGCGGTGGTCAGCCAGACGCCATTTCTTTTTTCCGACACCGTGGCGAACAACATCGCGCTGGGTTGCCCGAATGCCACACAGCAAGAGATTGAGCATGTCGCGCGGTTAGCCAGCGTACATGACGATATTTTGCGTCTACCGCAAGGTTACGATACAGAGGTGGGCGAGCGCGGTGTGATGCTTTCTGGCGGACAAAAACAGCGTATCTCCATTGCTCGAGCGTTATTAGTCAACGCGGAAATCCTCATCCTTGATGATGCGCTTTCAGCGGTGGACGGACGCACAGAGCACCAGATCCTGCATAACCTGCGGCAGTGGGGGCAGGGAAGAACGGTAATCATCAGTGCCCATCGCCTTTCGGCACTGACGGAAGCCAGTGACATTATTGTGATGCAGCACGGACATATCGCTCAGCGTGGCAATCATGATGAGCTGGCGCAACAAAGCGGCTGGTATCGCGATATGTATCGCTATCAACAACTGGAGGCGGCGCTCGACGACGCTCCGGAAATTCGCGAGGAGGCCGTCGATGCGTAGTTTTAGCCAACTGTGGCCGACTCTCAAGCGTCTGTTAGCGTACGGTTCGCCGTGGCGTAAACCGCTGGGGATTGCAGTCCTGATGATGTGGGTTGCGGCAGCGGCAGAAGTCAGTGGGCCGCTGCTTATCAGCTATTTTATCGACAATATGGTAGCGAAAAATAACCTGCCGTTGAAAGTGGTTGCAGGGCTGGCTGCGGCGTATGTTGGGCTACAACTGTTTGCCGCCGGGCTACATTACGCGCAGTCGCTGCTGTTTAATCGGGCGGCAGTAGGCGTAGTGCAACAGTTGCGTACCGACGTGATGGATGCTGCGTTACGCCAGCCATTAAGCGAGTTTGATACCCAACCTGTCGGGCAGGTGATTTCCCGCGTCACTAATGATACTGAAGTGATCCGCGACCTCTACGTTACCGTAGTGGCAACGGTCCTGCGTAGCGCCGCCCTGGTGGGTGCGATGCTGGTGGCGATGTTTAGTCTCGACTGGCGAATGGCGCTGGTGGCGATAATGATTTTCCCGGTGGTGCTGGTGGTAATGGTGATATACCAGCGTTACAGCACGCCAATTGTCCGTCGTGTGCGCGCCTATCTGGCGGATATTAACGACGGCTTTAACGAAATCATCAATGGCATGAGCGTCATCCAGCAGTTCCGTCAGCAGGCGCGATTTGGCGAACGTATGGGTGAGGCCAGTCGTTCACACTATATGGCGAGGATGCAAACCCTGCGCCTCGACGGTTTTCTGCTGCGTCCGCTGCTGAGTCTGTTTTCATCGCTCATTCTTTGTGGATTGTTGATGCTGTTTGGCTTCTCTGCCAGCGGCACCATTGAAGTGGGCGTACTGTATGCGTTTATCAGCTATCTTGGGCGACTTAACGAACCCTTAATCGAACTGACCACGCAACAGGCGATGCTGCAACAGGCTGTTGTTGCTGGTGAGCGCGTGTTTGAGCTGATGGACGGACCGCGCCAGCAATATGGTAATGATGATCGCCCCTTACAGAGCGGCACCATTGAAGTCGATAACGTGTCATTTGCTTATCGCGATGACAATCTGGTACTGAAGAACATTAATCTCTCGGTGCCTTCGCGCAACTTTGTGGCGCTGGTCGGGCATACCGGCAGTGGTAAAAGTACCCTCGCCAGTTTATTGATGGGCTATTACCCGCTAACGGAAGGTGAGATTCGCCTTGATGGTCGTCCATTAAGTTCGTTAAGTCACAGCGCGCTGCGTCAGGGCGTGGCGATGGTGCAGCAAGATCCGGTAGTGCTGGCGGATACCTTTCTCGCCAACGTGACGCTGGGACGTGATATCTCCGAAGAACGCGTCTGGCAGGCGCTGGAAACCGTGCAACTGGCGGAGCTGGCGCGCAGCATGAGTGATGGTATTTATACGCCGCTGGGAGAGCAGGGGAATAATCTCTCCGTCGGGCAAAAGCAACTACTGGCACTGGCACGCGTGCTGGTGGAGACGCCGCAAATCCTGATCCTTGATGAGGCAACCGCCAGCATTGACTCCGGTACTGAACAGGCGATTCAACATGCTCTGGCGGCGGTGCGTGAACATACCACGCTGGTGGTGATTGCTCACCGCTTATCGACCATTGTTGATGCCGACACCATTCTGGTGCTTCATCGTGGGCAAGCCGTGGAGCAGGGCACTCACCAGCAACTGCTGGCGGCCCAGGGTCGCTACTGGCAGATGTATCAACTGCAACTTGCGGGCGAAGAGCTGGCAGCCAGCGTGCGTGAAGAGGAATCATTGAGCGCCTGAATAGCGCAATATTTCATCGTTGGTGCAAAAATGTAACGCACTGTGCACTGTCATAGTGCGTTTTTGTTTTCAATCTTCTTAACTTCCTGCTCTCCTTCTCGTTTTTCATTTCTGGCACACCGCTTGCAATACCTTCTTCGTGTAGCAGAACCATTACCGAATTCTGACCGGAGGGGATCTATGAAGCTGGTGACCGTGATAATCAAACCATTCAAGCTGGAAGACGTTCGTGAAGCGTTATCTTCCATTGGTATTCAGGGCCTGACCGTCACCGAAGTGAAAGGTTTCGGGCGTCAGAAAGGGCATGCCGAGCTGTACCGGGGAGCGGAATACAGCGTCAACTTTCTGCCAAAAGTAAAAATTGATGTGGCGATTGCTGATGACCAACTCGATGAAGTGATCGATATCGTCAGTAAGGCGGCTTACACCGGAAAAATTGGCGACGGCAAAATCTTTGTCGCTGAATTGCAACGCGTCATTCGTATTCGTACCGGCGAAGCCGACGAAGCGGCGCTGTAATCTCTGGCACACAGCAACAGGAACGAAAAATGAAGATAGCGACGATAAAAACTGGGCTTGCTTCACTGGCGATGCTGCCGGGACTGGTAATGGCTGCACCTGCGGTGGCCGATAAAGCCGACAATGCGTTTATGATGATCTGTACTGCGCTGGTGCTGTTTATGACTATTCCGGGGATTGCCCTGTTTTACGGTGGGTTGATTCGCGGCAAAAACGTGCTGTCGATGCTGACGCAGGTGACGGTGACGTTTGCACTGGTCTGTATTCTCTGGGTGGTTTACGGTTACTCGCTGGCGTTTGGTGAGGGCAACAACTTCTTCGGCAACATTAACTGGCTGATGCTGAAAAACATCGAACTGACGGCGGTGATGGGCAGCATTTATCAGTATATTCACGTAGCGTTTCAGGGATCGTTTGCCTGCATTACCGTAGGCTTGATAGTTGGGGCGCTGGCGGAACGAATCCGCTTCTCAGCTGTGTTGATTTTCGTGGTGGTATGGCTGACGCTCTCCTACATTCCGATTGCGCATATGGTCTGGGGCGGCGGTTTGCTGGCTTCTCACGGTGCACTGGATTTCGCGGGTGGCACGGTGGTCCACATTAACGCCGCAATCGCCGGTCTGGTGGGCGCATATCTGGTAGGCAAACGCGTGGGCTTCGGCAAAGAGGCGTTTAAACCGCACAACCTGCCGATGGTCTTCACCGGGACTGCCATTCTCTATATCGGTTGGTTTGGCTTTAATGCCGGGTCAGCGGGCACGGCGAATGAAATCGCAGCACTGGCATTTGTGAATACTGTGGTCGCAACGGCGGCGGCAATTCTTGGCTGGATCTTCGGTGAATGGGCGCTGCGTGGTAAGCCTTCACTGCTGGGAGCGTGTTCAGGCGCGATTGCCGGTCTGGTCGGCGTGACGCCAGCGTGTGGCTACATTGGTGTTGGCGGCGCGTTGATTATCGGCGTGGTAGCTGGTCTGGCGGGCTTGTGGGGCGTTACCATGCTCAAACGCTTGTTGCGGGTGGATGATCCCTGCGATGTCTTTGGTGTGCACGGCGTTTGTGGCATTGTCGGCTGTATCATGACCGGGATTTTTGCCGCCAGCTCGCTGGGCGGCGTGGGCTTCGCTGAAGGTGTGACGATGGGCCATCAGTTGCTGGTACAGCTGGAAAGCATCGCCATTACGATCGTCTGGTCCGGTGTGGTGGCATTTATTGGCTACAAACTGGCGGATCTGACGGTTGGCCTGCGTGTGCCGGAAGAACAGGAGCGAGAAGGGCTGGATGTCAACAGCCACGGCGAGAATGCATATAACGCGTAACAAGCACTGCAAAAAACAGCCGGACGGTTTTCACCTCCGGCTATTTTTTTAATTATGATTACGCATTACCCCTTCCTGAACGGTCGAGGCAACCAGCACGCCATCCTGGGTATAAAACTCACCGCGCACAAAGCCGCGTGCGCTGGACGCCGAGGTGCTCTCCACGCTATACAGCAGCCATTCATTCAAATTAAACGGGCGATGGAACCACATGGAATGGTCGATGGTCGCTATCTGAATTCCTGGTTCGAGAAAACCGATGCCGTGCGGCTGTAGAGCTACCGGCAGGAAGTTAAGATCAGAAGCGTAACCGAGCAGATACTGATGAACGCGCAGATCATCCGGCACGCTACCATTTGCGCGGATCCACACCTGACGATGCGGTTCTGCGACGTGCCCTTTCAGTGGGTTATGAAACTCCACCGGACGGACTTCAAGCGGACGATCGCAGATGAATTTATCTTTCAGCACTGGCGGCAGCAGGTGCGCCAGCGATTGGGCGATTTGCGTTTCCGAAGGCAGGCCATCAGGCGCTGGCGCGGACGGCATTGTTTTTTGATGTTCGAAACCCGCTTCTGGTGCCTGGAAAGAGGCAGTCATATAAAAAATCGGTTTGCCGTTTTGAATAGCAGCAACCCGGCGGGCGCTGAAGCTGTTACCGTCACGCAGCGTTTCGACATCATAAATAATCGGCTTCTTACTATCGCCAGGGCGAAGAAAGTAGCTATGAAACGAATGTACCAGCCGCTCTTCAGGGACGGTCTCTTTTGCAGCATACAAGGCCTGACCCACGACCTGGCCGCCAAACACCTGGCGTAAACCTAAATCTTCACTCTGGCCGCGAAAGAGTCCTTCCTCAATTTTTTCCAGATTTAACAATGTCAGTAAATTTTTTAGCGCCTGACTCATATAACTCTCCAGTAACAAAGCTGCCGCAGCAAGCCAAAGTGAGTTGAGTATAACGCAAATTTGCCACTGGTCCGATGGGTGCAATGGTCTGAATTACGGGCTAATTACAGGCAGAAATGCGTGATGTGTGCCACACTTGTTGACGTTACTATTTTGTTAACCACTCTTCCGGCGAGGAAAGTTAGCCCGCTGGTGCATTGATAATAAGGAGAAGTGAATGAAACTCGTGCACATGGCCAGTGGTTTAGCGGTTGCGATTGCGTTGGCGGCTTGCGCAGATAAAAGCGCGGATATTCAGACGCCAGCACCGGCTGCAAATACGTCTATTTCAGCAACACAACAACCTGCTATCCAGCAACCGAATGTCTCCGGTACCGTCTGGATCCGTCAGAAAGTCGCACTGCCGCCTGATGCCGTGCTGACCGTGACACTTTCTGACGCGTCGTTAGCCGATGCACCGTCAAAAGTGCTGGCGCAGAAAGCGGTGCGTACCGAAGGCAAACAGTCACCATTCAGCTTTGTTCTGCCATTTAACCCGGCAGATGTTCAGCCGAACGCGCGTATTCTGTTGAGTGCGGCGATTACCGTGAATGACAAACTGGTATTTATTACCGATACCGTTCAGCCGGTGATCAACCAGGGCGGAACTAAAGCCGACCTGACATTGGTGCCGGTGCAGCAAACCGCCGTGCCGGTTCAGGCCAGCGGTGGCGCAACGACTACCGTACCTTCGACTTCACCAACTCAGGTGAATCCGTCTTCGGCAGTTCCAGCTCCTACGCAATATTAAGCGCAGTTAACCCTCTCCGCCCGGAGAGGGTTAGTAGTTCCAGCGATAACGCTGCAAGTCGATTTGCCCGCTTCCCGATACCATCACACCTTCTGCCAGTAATGCCTGTCGTTGACGCTGTAAATCCGGTCCGGTTAGCGAAATTGTGCCGTGGCGATTAACCACCCGGTGCCAGGGCAAGGTGCTGCCTTCAGGGAGACGCTTTAACACACCGCCCACCTGGCGCGCGGCGCGGGGCGATCCTGCCAGTTTCGCCACATCACCGTAAGTGGTGACATAGCCTTCGGGAATAGCGGCGACGATTTGCCAGACGCGTTGGGGAAATGAATCTTCTTTTTCCATCTTTTTTTCCTGAGGTAATTTTTCAGCATAATCTGGAAAAACGCCCGAGTGAAGTCGCATTGCGCAAGAAACCAGCATCCGGCACGCAATGGGTTGCAATTAGCCGGGGCAGCAGTGATAATGCGCCTGCGCGTTGGTTCTCAACGCTCTCAATGGGGGCTCTGTTGGTTCTCCCGCAACGCTACTCTGTTTACCAGGTCAGGTCCGGAAGGAAGCAGCCAAGGCAGATGACGCGTGTGCCGGGATGTAGCTGGCAGGGCCCCCACCCATTTCTGCCTCCCAGCGTTTCGTCAAAAAATCCCAATATGGCTAAACTTTAACCACGACTGACGTCGCAAGAATTTTCTGGCTGCGCAGTACGCTTCGGAGGTATGTCTGATGAAGTATGTTGATGGTTTTGTGGTTGCCGTTCCTGCCGATAAAAAGGATGCCTATCGGGAAATGGCCGCTAAGGCCGCGCCATTGTTTAAAGAGTTTGGCGCGCTTCGTATTGTCGAATGCTGGGCCAGCGATGTACCGGATGGCAAAGTGACCGATTTTCGTATGGCGGTGAAAGCGGAAGAGAATGAAGAGGTTGTCTTTAGCTGGATTGAATACCCTTCAAAAGAGGTCCGCGACGCTGCTAATCAAAAGATGATGTCGGACCCACGGATGAAAGAGTTCGGCGAGTCCATGCCGTTTGATGGTAAGCGAATGATCTATGGCGGATTCGAGTCAATCATCGACGAATAGGTAGCGTGACGGGCTGTGCGGCGTGCCGTCAGCCCTACAATTCACAAATGTTGCTCGGCCCAGCGTAAGAAATCTTCTTTCGGTAATGCCTTGCTGTAGAGCCAGCCCTGACCGTAGTGCACGCCATGCTGGCGTAACCACTCTTCTTGTTTACTGGTTTCGATTCCCTCCGCTACCATTTTCAGTTTCAGTGTTTTTGCCATTTCGATGATATGCGGCGTGACATTTTTATATTCCAGCGCATCAACGAAAGATTTATCTATCTTCAGAATGTCGACATCCAGATCCTGTAAATAACTTAAACTTGAATACCCCGTACCAAAATCATCAAGATAAATTTCATGGCCCGCCTCCCGGTAGCGAGAAATTATCGGGGCGCTGGTTTTCGGATCGGCAAACTCGCGTTCAGTGAGTTCAAGCGCGATCTGTCTGGGATTAACCTGATAGTGATTGATCATTTCACGCAGCAATTGCGGGATTTTTTCCGAGGTGAGCACGGTGGATTCAAGATTGATCGAAATATGCTGCTGCGGATGCTGACGCAGCCAGTCGCCCATATCTTCAAAGACGCTTCTTATAATCAGTAGCGTCAATGGCTCAGAAAGGCCCGTTTGCTGTGCCAGCGGAATAAAACTATCTGGTGATAACCAACTACCGTCTGTCTGCGGCCAGCGCGCCAGTGCCTCAGCACCGACAATTTTGCCATTGGCTAAGGAGACAATCGGCTGATAGTGCACGCAAATATCACGATTTTCGATAGCATCCTGCAGCCGATGATGCGGTGACTGGATACGGCGCAAAATACGCAGCACAAACATCGCTGCCAGCAGGCCAATCACCAACCCGAGCGGTAACCAAATAAAGACTTGCCGATGCCAGCCTTTCTGCAACATTTTCGTTGAAGCCCAGGTGATGATCGAAATATTCATTTCCGGGAAGGGCAGGATATCGTAAATGATTCCATTATTTTCGATATGCTCACCGGGTGTTTTTTGTAGTCTGGTAATAATTCCCTGAGCAATTTCATCGCTGCTGGTTATGACAACGTTATGGGCATTGCCAATAATGGCGGCATCAATTTGCCATGAACTATAGGGAATGACATCAATAAAGGAAGCAGGGTCGATCATGACGACATAATGTGCCGTTCCCATGGCGACCATGTAACGGATAATGCCTAAATCGTTATGCGATGTTAACCAGACACGATAACCATCTTTCGAAATTTTACCTGGCTCGGGGAAGGTATCGGGCGGGCTTTCATGCTCCAGAGACGAACACTGGGGAACGTTGTTATCGATATAAACCACTTCCTGAATATAGCGATAACTGTAAGATACCCGACGCATTTCCATGAGATGGGCTTCGCTACAGGCAGCGCCTTGCCATCTTTCCAGCTCTTGCAGCGCATCTTTCCCTTGTGTCGCCACCTTATTGGCCCGAATAGCGACGCGGGAGGAATACGTATTCAGCTCTTCAATAAATGATGTTTCTACCTGCTGATGGGCCAGCCAGATGCTTAAGCCGACAGGCAGCAATACTGAAAGAATCAGTACTCCCGAAATAAGGCCGACCAGATGTCGTGTTCTCACCAGCATATCCTTATTAACACAGTGTAGGGAAAGTATATCTGATTGTGGAAAAAGGCTGGCAGGAGATAAGGAGGTAGAGCCGGGATTTCATGAAGTGATGGGTGGAAACGATCGTTGTCATTTGACCAGGCGCAGAGCTTTACGCCTGGTATGTAACCCTAATTTAAGATGTTGATTCGGCGCGAGCGAGGGTAAAAATATCGTAAAAAGACAGTTCACCTTTACGGACGATCATTTTTTGCAGTTGTTCCTTATGAACATCCGCGACACGCGGAGAGTTCAAGATGGCTTCAACCAGCGCGGCAGGTACAAAGCGCGTGTTGTACCATTCGCCGTTATAGCAAACGCGGAAATCCAGCACGTCGATATCTTCATAGCGGTAGCGTGGGTAGACATCGAAAAAGAAGAAACCATTAAGCAGGATAAATAATACCACCAGTAGCCAGACAGAGCCTGAAAGCGTTTCGGACTGCAACATCACCGCCAGGGTGGCAAAAAAAGCAACGTACATACCGATAAACAGCCCCGGATGTTTACGGATAAAACTGATACTAAAGCGGGGTTTGTTGTCGCGTTTTTCGCGGGTATTCAGAGACTCAATCGTTTCGGTCAGCAGGCGTTGTATTTCGGTCATCGTTTGCCTTCGTGGTATCTGCAACTTTCCAGGGAACACCCTATTTTAACGTGGGAATAGTAGAGGGAAAGTAACAGATTTACCACAATTTTGCATAACAGTTGCGAAAAACCGATTACAATTTTTTAATTATTCTGGCTGGATTACCGCCCACGACAACGTTGTCCGGGACATCTTTTGTGACAACTGCACCTGAGGCTACCACGACGTTATCACCAATGGTCACACCAGGGTTAATGACCGCGCGTCCGCCAATCCAGACGTTATTACCGATGGTGACGGGTTTCCCCAGTTCAGCACCGCTATTACGTGCTACAGGGTCGATGGGATGTGTTGCCGTGTAGATATGAACGCCTGGTGCCAACATACAGTTATCACCGATGCGAATAGGGCAGACATCAAGCATCACGCAATCGAAGTTGGCGAAAAAATTATTGCCGAGAAAAATGTTATAGCCATAATCACAGCGAAACGTTGGCTCAATATAAGCCTCTGTCACCTGACCGAATAAATCAGCGAGAATTTGCTGGCGTAATGTGTGCTCTTCCGCCAGGGAATGATTGTATCGGTGAATAAGCTGACGAGCGCGCAGGCGATCGCGAGATAACGTCTCATCTGCCGAGCGATACAACTCACCAGCAATCATCTTTTCTTTTTCTGTGCTCATTACTGACCTCCGGTTGCTGAAAATGCGGCAACACAGTAAGACGAAAAGTCAGTGAAGAGAACGTTCCCATTACATCTGTGTGATAAAGATCACATAGGGTATGTCTTCATGGCGAAAAAGTATAAAATTCTTAATAAACAGCCGGTTATAGCTCCGAAAGCGAATTATTTATTAGCGAATAAATTTCCATACTGAGGAAGGGATCTTGTCGTACAGTTTATTCATGGTCAATTCGGCGAGGCGGTGATCTGCGGCTGAGTAAAATACCGCCAGTTCATTATCTGATAATTCGTATTTATTTTTCTCGATAACACGCTCCAGCGTGTCAATTGTCTGGCAACGACGTAAACGCATTAAATAATCGGTTTTCGTTAAAGGTTTTTCGGACATACTTCTACCCATGGTTGTAATAATTCTAACAAGATAAACTCGCAGGATTCTCTTTCGTCGCATTGACAAAACAACGGAATAGTCGATTACCTGACTTCCGCCATTTCTGAAGATCCTGCATATTAATACCATAACTGCTGAACAACATAAAGGTGTCATCCAGATATTCGTCGATCTGCTCAATGAGCTTATTGTCTTCATTATACTTAATTTTGTAATTAAGTGCGAAGGTCGCAATATGCTCAATCAGTTCATTCAACTGGAGGTTGATCGCCGAGGTTGGGTCGTTAACCCAGCCATGATTGCTTTCTTCAAGGTTTGCAAGACAGTCATGATACAGGGTTTCACAGAGAAACTTAAGCTGTGCGATATCATGTCTTTTGGGTGAGTATTCATCCATAACGCGTCCCCTTCTTAGTGGTTGAACTAACGGACACCTTTCGGGATGGAAAAAACTTACTGACCTGGACTTGCCCTCTCGTTTGTTAGCTTAACTATAAGCCACTCTTTGCAGGTTTTCATCGCATTATTACGAAAAATTACAATTAGGAAGGAAGCGGGACAGGACTTACTTTTTCATACTAGCACTAACCCGCAGCAGGTAAAAGCAGTTTGCTCGAACTGTTCATAACATTTCAGGATTATCGCCAGATGAAATTGGTAACACTAATACCAGGATTGCTCTGAATATGACGTAATAACCGAGGAATGAATAAAGAATTACCGCAAATAATTAAGAATAGCCTCTAAATGATTATGGATTATTAAATCTATTAGCGCTACTTAATATAAATTAACTAACAATCAGTATTTTTTATGAATTTTAAACGTGTTTAATACTGGTTTTCGTATGAGATCCTGAGTTGGTGGTTCAATGACTTCTTAATGTTCGTCGGTTATGCATAAAAAAGGCCGCTTGCGCGGCCTTTGTGATTACACGTTGTATCAATGATGATCGACAGTATGGCTGTGCTCGATATCTTCATTCTTGCGGCTAAAGCGGCGGCGAACCACCACAAAGAATACCGGAACGAAGAAGATTGCCAGTACCGTTGCGGTCACCATCCCGCCCATTACACCGGTACCTACTGCGTTCTGCGCGCCGGAACCAGCACCAGTACTGATAACCAGCGGCATAACGCCGAGGATAAACGCCAGCGAGGTCATCAGGATCGGACGTAAACGCATCCGCACCGCATCAAGCGTCGCTTCAATCAGACCTTTACCTTCTTTATCCATCAAGTCTTTGGCGAATTCGACGATAAGTATCGCGTTCTTCGCCGACAACCCAATGGTTGTGAGCAGGCCTACCTGGAAGTAAACGTCATTGGTCAGGCCACGGAAGGTGGCAGCCAGCAACGCACCGATAACCCCCAGCGGAACGACCAGCATAACGGAGAACGGAATCGACCAGCTTTCATACAGCGCCGCCAAACACAGGAACACGACAATCAACGAAATCGCGTACAGTGAAGGTGCCTGGTTGCCGGAGAGACGTTCCTGATAGGACATCCCCGTCCAGTCATAGCCAACACCGGTAGGCAGTTTGCTCGCCAGTTGTTCCATCAGCTCCATTGCTTCACCGGTACTTTTACCCGGTGCCGCCTGGCCTAAGATTTCCATGGATGGCAGGCCGTTGTAACGTTCCAGACGCGGCGAACCGTACTCCCAACGAGAAGAGGAGAACGCCGAGAACGGCACCATCTGACCATCAGCAGCACGAACATACCAGTCGCCGATATCATCCGGCAGCATACGGTATTTCGCTTCTGACATGACGTAAACTTTCTTCACACGACCGCGGTCGATAAAGTCGTTCACATAGCTACCGCCCCATGCAGCGCCCAGAGTGGTGTTAATGTCGTTGATAGAAACACCCAGCGCCTGCGCTTTTTCCTGGTCGATATCAATCTTAAACTGCGGGGTATCTTCCAGACCGTTTGGACGTACGCTGGTCAACATATCAGGGTGCTTCGCTGCTTCTGCAAGCAGCTGGTTACGCGCCTGAGTCAGTTTTTCGTGACCAAGGCCAGCCTGGTCAATCAGCTCAAAGTCAAAGCCGGTTGCAGTACCCAGTTCCACGATTGCGGGCAGGTTAAAGGCGAAAACCATCGCATCTTTGATTTGCGAGAAAGCGCGTGTTGCACGCATGGTAATCGCTTCAACTTTGTTTTCTTCACCCGGACGATCGGCCCAGTCCTTCAAGGAAACGAACGCAATACCGGTATTCTGACCACGTCCCGCAAAGCCGAAGCCGTTAACAGCGAACACCGACTCAACGTTGTTCTTTTCTTTGGTCAGATAGTAATTCGTTACCTCATTGAGCACTTTCTGCGTACGTTCCTGCGTTGCACCTGCTGGCAGCTGAACCATGGTCATAAATACGCCCTGGTCTTCATCTGGCAAGAAGGAGCTTGGCAGACGCACGAACAGATAGGCCATGCCGACCACGATGATCAGATACAGCACCAGGTAACGCCCTGTACTGCGCAGAATACCGCCTACGCTGTCGGTGTAGTGGTGCGTGCTCTTCTCGAACATGCGGTTAAACCAGCCGAAGAAGCCTTTTTTACCTTCTCCGTGATCGCCTTTGGCAATCGGTTTCAGCATGGTGGCACAAAGAGCCGGAGTCAGAATCAACGCCACCAGTACCGACAGCGCCATTGCTGAAACAATGGTAATAGAGAACTGACGATAGATAGCACCAGTAGAACCGCCAAAGAAGGCCATCGGTACGAATACCGCCGACAGTACCATCGCGATACCGACCAGAGCGCCCTGAATCTGCCCCATCGACTTACGGGTGGCTTCTTTTGGCGGCAAACCTTCTTCCGCCATCACACGCTCAACGTTTTCTACCACAACGATGGCGTCATCCACCAACAGGCCAATGGCGAGCACCATCCCGAACATTGTTAGCGTGTTTATCGAGAAGCCAAAGGCGGCAAGGACGGCAAAGGTCCCCAGCAATACCACCGGTACGGCAATGGTCGGAATCAACGTCGCGCGGAAGTTCTGCAAGAACAGATACATAACCAGGAACACGAGGATGATCGCTTCGACCAGCGTTTTAACCACTTCGTGAATAGAGATTTTCACGAACGGCGTGGTGTCGTACGGGTAAACAATTTTCAGACCTGACGGGAAGAACGGTTCCATCTTCGCCAGTTCAGCACGGATTGCCGCAGCGGTATCCAGCGCGTTTGCACCGGTCGCCAGCTTGATCCCCAGACCGGAAGCCGGTTGGCCGTTAAACTCTGCGATGATGTCGTAGTTCTCACCACCCAGCTCAATTTTCGCCACATCACGCAGCAGCACGCGGGAACCATCCTGATTCACTTTCAGCAGGATTTTGCCAAACTCTTCAGTAGAGGTCAGACGCGTCTGAGCAATAATAGAGGCGTTAAGCTGTTGGCCTTTCACCGGCGGCGTACCACCGAGCTGACCCGCCGCAACCTGGGCGTTCTGCGCTTTGATGGCGGTAATGACATCAACCGGTGTTAGTTGGAATTTGTTCAGTTCATTCGGGTTCATCCAGATACGCATCGCGTACTGTGAACCGAACAACTGAACGTCACCCACGCCCGACGTACGGCTGATGGCATCTTTCATATTCGCCGCCACGTAGTCGGAGATATCCTCCTGCGTCATGGTGCCATCGGTGTTGATAACGCCGACAACCATCAGGAAGCTGCTGGATGATTTCTCAACGCTCACCCCTTGCTGCTGAACTTCTTGCGGCAGCAACGGCATCGCCAGCTGCAGTTTGTTCTGCACCTGAACCTGCGCGATATCCGCATCAGTACCAGACTCAAAGGTCAGGGTGATCTGCACGGTACCCGTGGAGTCACTGTTAGAGGACATGTACATCAGGTTATCGATACCGTTCATATTCTGTTCGATAACCTGTGTCACCGTGTCCTGCACTGTTTTCGCATCAGCGCCGGGGTAGGAGGCGGAGATCGTTACTGCCGGCGGTGCAATCGTAGGATATTGCGCCACCGGCAGTTTGAGGATCGCCAGCCCCCCTGCCAACATGATGATAATGGCGATCACCCACGCAAAAATCGGGCGATCGATAAAGAAATTAGGCATGTCTTAACGGCTCCTGTTTAAGTTAAGACTTGGACTGTTCAGGCTGAGCACCGCTTGCGGCTTGCTGGTTATTATCAGCGGTAACTTCTTGTGCTTTTACCTGGACACCAGGACGCACTTTCTGCAGCCCACTTATTACTACGCGATCGCCTGCTTTCAGACCTTCTGTCACCAGCCACTTATCGCCGATAGCCTGGCTTGCAACGATCGGACGGGTTTCCACTTTGTCATCCGCGCCAACCACCAGTACGGTGGCATCGCCACGCGGCGTACGGGTTACGCCCTGTTGCGGGACTAAAATAGCGTTTGGATTAAGCCCTTCTTCCAGACGTGCACGTACGAACATACCCGGCAGCAGAGTGTGATCCGGGTTCGGGAAGATAGCGCGTAGGGTGATAGACCCAGTGGTCTGATCAACGGTAACGTCAGAGAATTCCAGCGTACCGTCCTGCGGGAACTTAATGCCGTCACTGGTGATCAGCGACACTTTGGCTTTGCCGTTCTCTTGTTTCAGCGTGCCATTTGCCAGTTCCTGTTTCAGGCGCAGGAAGTCGTTGCTGGACTGGGTCACATCAACGTAGATCGGATCAAGTTGCTGCACGGTTGCCAGCGCAGTCGCCTGACCGTTCTGTACCAATGCGCCTTCCGTCACGTTCGACTTACCAATGCGACCGCTAATCGGAGAGGTAACTTTGGTGTAAGCCAGATTGATCCGCGCAGTTTCAACGGCAGCTTTCGCCGCAGTTACCGCAGCATTCGCCTGTTGCGCATCAGCCAGAGCCTGATCGTACTCTTGCTTACTGATGTACTGAGTACCGAGCAATTTCTGATAACGATTCACCGTCAATTGCGCGATATTGGCTGCAGCCTGGGCTTTCGCCAGATCGCCTTTCGCGCTGTCGTATGCCGCCTGATAGGTCGCAGGATCAATCTGATAGAGAGAGACACCTGCTTCGATGTCGCTACCTTCTTTGAAATTACGCTTCAGGATAATCCCGCTAACTTGAGGACGAACTTCTGCGATCCGGTAGGCACTGGTGCGACCCGGAAGCTCGGTTGTGATCTGCAGAGGTTCAGTTTTGACTGTTACTACGCCAACGGCGGGCATCTGCTGGCCACCTTGTTGGGCCTGTTTGTCGTCACATCCTGTTAGGGCTAAGCTGCCTGAGAGCATCAGAACGACCGCCAGAGGCGTAAACCCTCTGTTTTTGTTCATATGTAAACCTCGAGTGTCCGATTTCAAATTGGTCAATGGTCAAAAGTTAATAAACCCATTGCTGCGTTTATATTATCGTCGTGCTATGGTACATACATTCACAAATGTATGTAAATCTAACGCCTGTAAATTCACGAACATATGGCACGAAAAACCAAACAAGAAGCGCAAGAAACGCGCCAACACATCCTCGATGTGGCTCTACGTCTTTTCTCACAGCAGGGGGTATCATCCACCTCGCTGGGCGAGATTGCAAAAGCAGCTGGCGTTACGCGCGGTGCAATCTACTGGCATTTTAAAGACAAGTCGGATTTGTTCAGTGAGATCTGGGAACTGTCAGAATCCAATATTGGTGAACTAGAGCTTGAGTATCAGGCAAAATTCCCTGGCGATCCACTCTCAGTATTAAGAGAGATATTAATTCATGTTCTTGAATCCACGGTGACAGAAGAACGGCGTCGATTATTGATGGAGATTATATTCCACAAATGCGAATTTGTCGGAGAAATGGCTGTTGTGCAACAGGCACAACGTAATCTCTGTCTGGAAAGTTATGACCGTATAGAACAAACGTTAAAACATTGTATTGAAGCGAAAATGTTGCCTGCGGATTTAATGACGCGTCGCGCAGCAATTATTATGCGCGGCTATATTTCCGGCCTGATGGAAAACTGGCTCTTTGCCCCGCAATCTTTTGATCTTAAAAAAGAAGCCCGCGATTACGTTGCCATCTTACTGGAGATGTATCTCCTGTGCCCCACGCTTCGTAATCCTGCCACTAACGAATAACCCTGAATCTGACTCCAGGATTTTTCCTGGACATTTTCGTCGTTGCTATTCTGGTTCACTGCGTCGTGATATTCTTGCGGTTTGACTTTTTCAGGTCGTTCTTCAGGTTCAGAAACCTTCATTCATCATGACTATGTTCCAGTATTACAAACGATCACGGCATTTTGTTTTTTCAGCATTTATTGCTTTTGTTTTTGTCTTGTTATGCCAGAACACGGCGTTTGCGCGGGCGTCATCGAATGGTGATCTGCCGACAAAAGCGGACCTGCAGGCGCAACTTGACTCACTAAATAAACAAAAAGATCTTTCTGCTCAGGACAAACTGGTGCAGCAGGATCTGACAGATACATTAGCCACCCTCGATAAAATCGATCGCGTAAAAGAAGAGACAGTTCAGCTACGGCAAAAAGTCGCTGAAGCGCCGGAAAAAATGCGCCAGGCGACCGCGGCGTTAACAGCACTTAGCGATGTCGATAACGACGAAGAAACGCGCAAAATTCTGAGCACGCTTTCGTTGCGCCAGCTGGAAACTCGCGTTGCCCAGGCGCTGGACGATTTGCAAAACGCACAAAACGATCTGGCGTCTTATAACAGCCAGCTGGTTTCGTTACAGACGCAGCCCGAACGCGTGCAAAATGCGATGTATAACGCTTCGCAGCAGCTGCAACAAATTCGCAGTCGTCTGGATGGGACTGATGTCGGCGAGACTGCCTTACGTCCCAGCCAGAAAGTGTTAATGCAGGCTCAGCAGGCTTTGCTGAATGCCGAGATTGACCAGCAGCGTAAAAGCCTGGAAGGGAACACAGTCTTACAGGATACCTTGCAAAAGCAACGGGATTACGTGACGGCGAACAGCGCCCGTCTGGAGCATCAGTTGCAGCTGTTGCAAGAAGCAGTAAACAGCAAGCGCCTGACTTTAACCGAAAAAACGGCGCAGGAAGCCGTCTCCCCGGATGAAGCCGCGCGTATTCAGGCTAATCCGCTGGTGAAGCAGGAACTGGAAATTAACCAGCAGTTAAGTCAGCGTCTGATTACCGCGACTGAAAACGGTAATCAGTTGATGCAGCAAAACATTAAAGTCAAAAACTGGCTGGAGCGGGCGCTGCAATCGGAACGCAATATTAAAGAGCAGATTGCCGTCCTGAAGGGCAGCCTGCTGTTGTCTCGTATCCTTTACCAGCAACAACAAACGCTGCCCTCGGCGGATGAACTGGAAAACATGACCAACCGCATCGCGGATTTGCGTCTCGAACAGTTTGAAGTCAACCAGCAGCGTGATGCACTCTTCCAGAGCGATGCGTTCGTCAACAAACTGGAAGAAGGTCACGCCAACGAAGTCAACAGCGAAGTTCACGATGCGTTATTGCAAGTGGTTGATATGCGTCGCGAATTGCTGGATCAGCTTAACAAACAGTTGGGTAACCAGCTGATGATGGCCATTAACCTGCAAATCAACCAGCAGCAGTTGATGAGTGTGTCGAAAAACCTGAAATCCATCCTGACTCAGCAAATCTTTTGGGTGAACAGTAACCGTCCAATGGACTGGGACTGGATCAAAGCGTTCCCACAAAGCCTGAAAGATGAATTTAAGTCGATGAAAATCACGGTGAACTGGGAAAAAGCCTGGCCTGCCGTTTTTATCGCTTTCCTCGCCGGTTTGCCGCTGCTGTTGATTGCCGGGCTGATCCACTGGCGTCTGGGCTGGCTGAAAGCGTATCAACAAAAACTGGCTTCCGCTGTGGGTTCCCTGCGTAACGACAGCCAGCTCAACACACCAAAAGCGATCCTTATCGACCTGATCCGTGCGCTGCCGGTGTGCCTGATTATTCTCGCGGTTGGCCTGATTCTGTTGACCATGCAGCTCAACATCAGCGAACTGCTATGGTCGTTCAGTAAAAAACTGGCGATTTTCTGGCTGGTGTTTGGCCTGTGCTGGAAGGTACTGGAGAAAAACGGCGTTGCCGTGCGTCACTTTGGTATGCCGGAACAGCAGACCAGCCACTGGCGTCGGCAAATTGTCCGCATCAGTCTCGCATTGCTGCCTATCCATTTCTGGTCTGTGGTGGCAGAACTTTCCCCGCTGCATCTGATGGATGATGTGCTGGGGCAGGCGATGATTTTCTTCAACCTGCTGCTGATTGCCTTCCTGGTATGGCCGATGTGCCGCGAAAGCTGGCGTGATAAAGAGTCGCACACCATGCGACTGGTCACCATTACCGTACTGTCGATTATCCCGATTGCGTTGATGGTGCTGACCGCCACGGGTTATTTCTACACCACGCTGCGCCTCTCCGGGCGTTGGATTGAAACCGTTTATTTGGTGATCATCTGGAACCTGCTGTACCAGACGGTATTGCGCGGCTTAAGCGTAGCGGCGCGGCGTATCGCCTGGCGTCGTGCGCTGGCGCGTCGGCAGAATCTGGTGAAAGAGGGCGCAGAAGGTGCCGAACCGCCGGAAGAACCCACCATTGCACTGGAGCAGGTTAACCAGCAGACGCTGCGTATTACCATGTTGCTGATGTTTGCGCTGTTCGGTGTCATGTTCTGGGCAATTTGGTCCGATTTGATCACCGTGTTCAGCTATCTGGACAGCATCACGCTCTGGCATTACAACGGTACTGAAGCTGGTGCTGCGGTGGTGAAAAACGTCACCATGGGCAGTCTGTTGTTTGCGATTATCGCCTCAATGGTGGCCTGGGCGTTGATTCGCAACCTGCCTGGTTTGCTGGAAGTGCTGGTGCTCTCGCGACTGAATATGCGCCAGGGCGCGTCGTATGCCATTACTACCATCCTTAACTACATCATTATTGCCGTTGGTGCGATGACGGTGTTCGGATCGCTGGGCGTCTCGTGGGATAAACTCCAGTGGCTGGCCGCAGCATTATCCGTAGGTCTTGGTTTTGGTTTACAAGAAATTTTTGGTAACTTCGTCTCCGGTTTGATCATTCTGTTCGAACGTCCGGTGCGTATTGGCGATACGGTAACCATTGGTAGCTTCTCGGGGACAGTAAGTAAGATCCGTATTCGTGCGACAACGATTACCGATTTCGATCGCAAAGAAGTGATCATCCCGAATAAAGCGTTTGTTACCGAGCGTCTGATCAACTGGTCGTTGACTGACACTACTACGCGTCTGGTGATCCGTCTCGGCGTGGCCTATGGCTCCGATCTGGAAAAAGTGCGTAAAGTGTTACTGAAGGCGGCGACTGAGCACCCAAGGGTGATGCACGAACCAATGCCGGAAGTCTTCTTTACGGCGTTTGGTGCCAGCACGTTGGATCATGAGCTGCGTCTGTATGTGCGTGAACTGCGTGACCGTAGCCGTACTGTCGATGAGCTGAACCGTACTATCGATCAGCTGTGCCGTGAAAACGACATCAACATTGCCTTTAACCAGCTTGAAGTGCATCTGCACAACGAGAAGGGCGATGAGGTGACGGAAGTAAAACGCGACTACAAAGGCGACGATCCGACACCAGCGGTTGGGTAATAACCAAAGGGGGCGACATTTAGTTGCCCCGAGATTACTGACAAAGTGCGCGTTGTTCATGCCGGATGCGGCGTGACCGCCTTATCCGGCCTACGGAACCGCAAGAATTCAATATATTGCAGGAGCGGTGTAGGCCTGATAAGCGTAGCGCATCAGGCAGTTTTGCGTTTGCCCACAATCTTAGGGGACATTTAGCGGCCCCATTTATTTCTCACTTTTCCGCCTCATCATCGCGCGTTAATTTCTTTTCATAATCGCGTTTTACAATATCCAGCGCGCGCAGCACGGTGCGGGTTGGGATCTGATTTTCTTCCAGCAGCACAATCAAATCGACAGCCAGTTTGACATCGTCAGGGGCATTTTCCAGTGACATACTCTCTCCATTGCTAGCGGGTTAAGCGCGCTAGCCTGTTTTCGATTTTTTCCAGCGCATGGCGGCAGCGTGCCAGGCGCGCTTCATAGGCTTCCACTTCACGATGCAGCGTTTGCTGTTCCACGAGATCGGTCACCCGCGCCAGGCGGGCTCTGCGTTCGGCAACCATCTCACGTAGCCGCCGCTCAAAATCCTGATGCTGAATACGTTTACGCTGCCAGCGGGCAATTTTCGGTGGTGCGCTATCCCACTCGCGCAATGACCAGGCGGAGGCTTCACGCGCGATGGCTTCCAGTTGTGCCGCCAGATGTTCTGCCAGCCAGGCCACTTGCGGCAGCTGTTGCTGCTCAACCGCATGACGAAGCGCAGCCATGTTATCGCCCGCCTCATCGAGACAAGCCTGCAGTGTTGTCGCACGAGTCTGAAAAAGGTGCCTGTCAAAACGGGCACTTAGCGTGGCAAATTGCGCTACCGGGGCACAACGCTGACGCAGCGTAGCGAGCTGTCCTTCCAGTTTTTCCAGCAGCAGGGCGGTTTTCACGATAAGACCTCAATGAAAATGATAATTGTTATGCTAAAGTAGCAACTCTGTAAGCTGACAACACTCAATATGCAACGAATCATTTTAATCATCATTGGCTGGCTGGCGGTAGTGCTGGGTACGCTGGGCGTGGTATTACCGGTATTACCGACGACGCCGTTTATCCTGCTGGCGGCCTGGTGCTTTGCCCGTTCTTCCCCGCGCTTTCACGCCTGGTTGCTGTACCGCTCATGGTTTGGCAGCTATCTACGTTTCTGGCAGAAACATCATGCGATGCCGCGCGGCGTCAAACCGCGGGCGATTTTGCTTATTTTGCTCACGTTTGCCATTTCTCTGTGGTTCGTCCAGATGCCATGGGTGCGCATCATGTTGCTGGTAATTCTCGCCTGTTTGCTTTTTTATATGTGGCGAATTCCGGTGATTGATGAAAAGCAAGAAAAGCACTGAAGCACAACAATCGCAGTTGCAATTATTGCGTACAGCCAGTACATTCTGGCGTTTTCGAGCACAGGCGCAGGCGGTCAAAGGTTAAACAACTGTTACTTTTGATACGTTTAAAACGCGCCGTGAGTACCACCGTAACAAGCAGGCATACACTTATGACCGCGACTGCACAGCAGCTTGAGTATCTCAAAAATAGCATCAAAAGCATTCAGGACTACCCAAAACCCGGCATTCTTTTCCGTGATGTCACCAGCTTACTGGAAGACCCGAAAGCTTACGCTCTCAGCATCGACTTGCTGGTTGAGCGTTACAAAAATGCGGGCATTACCAAAGTTGTCGGCACCGAAGCGCGTGGCTTCTTGTTTGGCGCTCCGGTAGCTCTGGGTCTGGGCGTTGGCTTTGTACCGGTCCGTAAACCGGGCAAACTGCCGCGTGAGACCATCAGTGAAACTTACGATCTGGAATACGGCACCGATCAGCTGGAAATCCACGTTGATGCCATCAAACCGGGCGACAAAGTTCTGGTGGTGGACGATCTGCTGGCAACCGGCGGCACTATCGAAGCGACCGTTAAACTGATCCGTCGTCTGGGTGGTGAAGTGGCTGATGCTGCGTTCATTATCAACCTGTTCGATCTCGGCGGCGAGCAGCGTCTCGAAAAACAGGGCATTACCAGCTACAGCCTAGTCCCGTTCCCGGGCCATTAATTATCGCCAGTCTTGTGCTGCCCACGCTACGGACAGCACAAGATGTGCATTCAGCCTCGCCGTTCTGACGGGGCTGTGTTAGCATTACCCCTTCGTGAATCCACCTTCCAGCGTTTCAGAGCCTGCCAATGAGTTATCAGGTCTTAGCCCGAAAATGGCGCCCACAAACCTTTGCTGACGTCGTCGGCCAGGAACATGTGCTGACCGCACTGGCGAACGGCTTGTCGTTAGGGCGTATTCATCATGCTTATCTTTTTTCCGGCACCCGTGGCGTCGGAAAAACCTCTATCGCCCGACTGCTGGCGAAGGGGCTAAACTGCGAAACCGGCATTACCGCGACGCCGTGCGGCGTGTGCGATAACTGTCGTGAAATCGAGCAGGGGCGCTTTGTCGATCTGATTGAAATCGACGCCGCCTCGCGCACCAAAGTTGAAGACACTCGCGACCTGCTGGATAACGTCCAGTACGCTCCGGCGCGTGGTCGTTTCAAAGTTTATCTGATCGACGAAGTGCATATGCTGTCGCGCCACAGCTTTAACGCACTGTTAAAAACCCTTGAAGAGCCGCCGGAGCACGTTAAGTTTCTGCTGGCGACGACCGATCCGCAGAAATTGCCGGTGACGATTTTGTCGCGCTGTCTGCAATTCCATCTCAAGGCGCTGGATGTCGAGCAAATTCGCCATCAGCTTGAACACATCCTCAACGAAGAACATATCGCTCACGAGCCGCGGGCGCTGCAATTGCTGGCGCGCGCCGCTGAAGGCAGCCTGCGAGATGCCTTAAGTCTGACCGACCAGGCGATTGCCAGCGGTGACGGCCAGGTTTCAACTCAGGCGGTCAGTGCGATGCTGGGTACGCTTGACGACGATCAGGCGCTGTCGCTGGTTGAAGCGATGGTCGAGGCCAACGGCGAGCGCGTAATGGCGCTGATTAATGAAGCCGCTGCCCGTGGTATCGAGTGGGAAGCGTTGCTGGTGGAAATGCTCGGTCTGTTGCATCGTATTGCGATGGTACAACTTTCGCCTGCTGCACTTGGCAACGACATGGCCGCCATCGAGCTGCGGATGCGTGAACTGGCGCGCACCATACCGCCGACGGATATTCAGCTTTACTATCAGACGCTGTTGATTGGTCGCAAAGAATTACCGTATGCGCCAGACCGCCGTATGGGCGTTGAGATGACGCTGCTTCGTGCGCTGGCGTTCCATCCGCGTATGCCGCTGCCTGAGCCAGAAGTGCCACGCCAGTCCTTTGCGCCCGTCGCGCCAACGGCAGTAATGACGCCAACCCAGGTGCCGCCGCAACCGCAATCAGCGCCGCAGCAGGCACCGACTGTACCGCTCCCGGAAACCACCAGCCAGGTGCTGGCGGCGCGCCAGCAGTTGCAGCGCGTGCAGGGAGCAACCAAAGCAAAAAAGAGTGAACCGGCAGCCGCTACCCGCGCGCGGCCGGTGAATAACGCTGCGCTGGAAAGACTGGCTTCGGTCACCGATCGCGTTCAGGCGCGTCCGGTGCCATCGGCGCTGGAAAAAGCGCCAGCCAAAAAAGAAGCGTATCGCTGGAAGGCCACCACTCCAGTGATGCAGCAAAAAGAAGTGGTCGCCACGCCGAAGGCGCTAAAAAAAGCGCTGGAACATGAAAAAACGCCGGAACTGGCGGCGAAGCTGGCGGCAGAAGCCATTGAGCGCGACCCGTGGGCGGCACAGGTGAGCCAACTTTCGCTACCAAAACTGGTCGAACAGGTGGCCTTAAATGCCTGGAAAGAGGAGAGCGACAACGCAGTATGTCTGCATTTGCGCTCCTCTCAGCGGCATTTGAACAACCGCGGCGCACAGCAAAAACTGGCTGAAGCGTTGAGCACGTTAAAAGGTTCAACGGTTGAACTGACTATCGTTGAAGATGATAATCCCGCGGTGCGTACGCCGCTGGAATGGCGTCAGGCGATATACGAAGAAAAACTTGCGCAGGCGCGCGAGTCCATTATTGCGGATAATAATATTCAGACCCTGCGTCGATTCTTCGATGCGGAGCTGGATGAAGAAAGTATCCGCCCCATTTGATCGTAAGCACAGCTTACGTTCGTCATCCTTAACGTGATTGAGAGAGAAACCTATGTTTGGTAAAGGCGGTCTGGGTAACCTGATGAAGCAAGCCCAGCAGATGCAAGAAAAAATGCAGAAAATGCAGGAAGAGATCGCGCAGCTGGAAGTCACCGGCGAATCTGGCGCAGGTCTGGTAAAAGTGACCATCAACGGTGCACACAACTGCCGTCGCGTAGAGATCGACCCGAGCCTGCTGGAAGACGACAAAGAGATGCTGGAAGACCTGGTGGCTGCAGCATTCAACGACGCAGCACGTCGTATTGAAGAAACGCAGAAAGAAAAAATGGCCTCTGTATCCTCCGGAATGCAGCTGCCGCCTGGCTTTAAGATGCCGTTCTGATGCAAACCAGCCCGCTGTTAACACAGCTTATGGAAGCACTGCGCTGTCTGCCGGGCGTTGGCCCGAAGTCGGCGCAGCGTATGGCGTTCACGCTGCTTCAGCGCGATCGTAGCGGCGGGATGCGTCTGGCGCAGGCGCTCACCCGGGCGATGTCGGAAATCGGCCACTGCGCCGATTGCCGCACCTTCACCGAACAGGAAGTCTGTAACATCTGTTCGAATCCGCGTCGTCAGGAAAACGGTCAAATCTGCGTGGTGGAGAGTCCGGCGGACATCTACGCCATTGAGCAGACGGGGCAGTTTTCAGGCCGTTATTTTGTGTTGATGGGGCACCTGTCACCGCTGGACGGCATCGGTCCGGATGATATCGGGCTTGATCGTCTGGAACAGCGTCTGGCAGAGGAAAAAATCACTGAAGTGATCCTCGCCACCAACCCCACGGTTGAAGGTGAAGCTACCGCTAACTACATTGCCGAGCTTTGCGCGCAATATGACGTGGAAGCCAGCCGAATCGCTCATGGCGTACCGGTTGGCGGCGAACTGGAAATGGTCGATGGCACCACGCTGTCACACTCCCTTGCCGGGCGTCATAAGATTCGTTTTTAAGCAAACGAGAGCAGGATCACCTGCTCTCGCTTGAAATTATTCCCCCTTGTCCCCATCTCTCCCTCATCCTGTTTTTAACCTTAAAATGGCATTATTGAGGTAGACCTACATGAAAGGACAAGAAACTCGTGGTTTTCAGTCAGAAGTGAAGCAGCTTCTGCACCTGATGATCCATTCTCTCTATTCCAATAAAGAAATCTTCCTGCGTGAGCTTATCTCTAACGCCTCCGATGCGGCGGACAAGCTGCGTTTCCGCGCGCTATCTAACCCGGACCTGTATGAAGGTGATGGCGAACTGCGCGTTCGTGTCTCTTTCGATAAAGACAAGCGTACGCTGACCATCTCCGATAACGGCGTGGGGATGACCCGCGACGAAGTGATTGACCATCTGGGGACTATCGCTAAATCCGGCACCAAATCATTCCTCGAATCCCTGGGTTCTGACCAGGCGAAAGACAGCCAGCTGATCGGTCAGTTTGGTGTTGGTTTCTACTCTGCGTTTATCGTGGCTGACAAAGTGACCGTGCGTACTCGCGCGGCAGGCGAAAAACCAGAAAACGGCGTCTTCTGGGAATCGGCTGGCGAAGGTGAATACACCGTTGCCGACATCACTAAAGAAGATCGTGGTACTGAAATCACCCTGCATCTGCGTGAAGGCGAAGACGAGTTCCTCGATGACTGGCGTGTGCGTTCCATCATCAGCAAATATTCCGACCATATCGCGCTGCCGGTAGAGATCGAAAAACGCGAAGAGAAAGACGGCGAAACCGTTATCTCCTGGGAGAAAATCAACAAAGCGCAGGCGCTGTGGACTCGTAACAAGTCGGAAATCACCGATGAAGAGTACAAAGAGTTCTACAAACACATCGCCCACGACTTTAACGATCCGCTGACCTGGAGCCACAACCGTGTTGAAGGTAAGCAGGAGTACACCAGCCTGCTGTACATTCCGTCCCAGGCTCCGTGGGATATGTGGAACCGCGATCATAAACATGGCCTGAAACTGTACGTCCAGCGTGTGTTCATCATGGACGACGCAGAACAGTTCATGCCGAACTATCTGCGCTTCGTGCGTGGTCTGATTGACTCCAGCGATCTGCCGCTGAACGTTTCCCGTGAAATCCTCCAGGACAGCACGGTAACGCGTAACCTGCGCAATGCGCTGACCAAGCGTGTGCTGCAAATGCTGGAAAAACTGGCGAAAGACGACGCGGAAAAATACCAGACCTTCTGGCAACAGTTTGGCCTGGTACTGAAAGAAGGTCCGGCGGAAGATTTCGCTAACCAGGAAGCGATCGCCAAACTGCTGCGTTTTGCGTCTACTCATACCGCTTCTTCTGCGCAGACCGTGTCTCTGGAAGACTACGTTTCCCGCATGAAAGAAGGGCAGGAGAAAATCTACTACATTACCGCAGACAGCTATGCGGCAGCGAAGAGCAGCCCGCACCTGGAACTGCTGCGTAAGAAAGGCATCGAAGTTCTGCTGCTTTCCGACCGCATCGATGAGTGGATGATGAACTATCTGACTGAGTTCGACGGTAAACCGTTCCAGTCTGTGTCTAAAGTTGACGAGTCGCTGGAAAAACTGGCTGACGAAGTTGATGAGAGCGCGAAAGAAGCGGAGAAAGCCCTGACTCCGTTCATCGACCGTGTGAAAGCCCTGCTCGGCGAGCGCGTGAAAGATGTCCGTCTGACTCACCGTCTGACCGATACGCCAGCGATTGTTTCTACCGACGCGGACGAAATGAGCACTCAGATGGCGAAACTGTTCGCTGCGGCGGGCCAGAAAGTGCCAGAAGTGAAATACATCTTTGAACTGAACCCGGATCACGTACTGGTGAAACGTGCGGCAGATACTGAAGATGAAGCGAAGTTCAGCGAGTGGGTAGAACTGCTGCTGGATCAGGCGCTGCTGGCAGAACGCGGCACGCTGGAAGATCCGAACCTGTTTATTCGTCGTATGAACCAGCTGCTGGTTTCCTGATGTCATGCCGGATGACCTTCGTGTCATCCGGCATTTTTCTTTTCATTATCTGCACTTTCCGCAAATTATCTCGCCATTAACCGTTTCAGCCCCAGGTGCCTTTCTTGAGGCAATCGCTTGTTGGTGGTATCGTTTATCGCTTTTTCAAAAAATTCGACACATTTTAAGGGGATTTTCGCAATGCGTATCATTCTGCTTGGCGCTCCGGGCGCGGGGAAAGGGACTCAGGCTCAGTTCATCATGGAGAAATATGGTATTCCGCAAATCTCCACTGGCGATATGCTGCGTGCTGCGGTCAAATCTGGCTCCGAGCTGGGTAAACAAGCAAAAGACATTATGGATGCTGGCAAACTGGTTACCGACGAACTGGTGATCGCGCTGGTTAAAGAGCGCATTGCTCAGGAAGACTGCCGTAATGGTTTCCTGTTGGACGGCTTCCCGCGTACCATTCCGCAGGCAGACGCGATGAAAGAAGCGGGCATCAATGTTGATTACGTTCTGGAATTCGACGTACCGGACGAACTGATCGTTGACCGTATCGTCGGTCGCCGCGTTCATGCGCCGTCTGGTCGTGTTTATCACGTTAAATTCAATCCGCCTAAAGTAGAAGGCAAAGACGACGTTACCGGTGAAGAACTGACTACCCGTAAAGACGATCAGGAAGAAACCGTGCGTAAACGTCTGGTTGAATACCATCAGATGACTGCACCGCTGATCGGCTACTACTCCAAAGAAGCGGAAGCGGGTAACACCAAATACGCGAAAGTTGACGGCACCAAGCCGGTTGCTGAAGTTCGCGCTGATCTGGAAAAAATCCTCGGCTAATCAAGCCGCAGCAGATCTGCTTTCGGGCAGGTCTGCTCATCCTCCTCAGGCAATACCTCTCACAGCAATTAGTTCTTCTTCTTCACTTTTCCGCTACAATTATCAACAAGTTGAATCGATAAGAGGCGGTAATGCGTCAGACTAAAACCGGTATCCTGCTGGCAAACCTGGGTACGCCCGATGCCCCCACACCTGAAGCGGTAAAACGCTATCTGAAACAATTTTTAAGCGACAGACGCGTGGTTGATACCTCACGGTTGTTATGGTGGCCGTTGCTGCGCGGCGTGATTTTGCCGCTGCGCTCGCCACGTGTGGCGAAGCTGTATGCCTCTGTCTGGATGGACGGTGGCTCGCCGCTGATGGTTTACAGCCGCCAGCAACAGCAGGCGCTGGCACAACGTTTACCGGAGACGCCCGTAGCGCTGGGAATGAGCTACGGCTCGCCATCACTGGAAAGCGCCGTAGATGAACTCCTGGCAGAGCATGTAGATCATATTGTGGTGCTGCCGCTTTATCCGCAATACTCCTGTTCAACGGTCGGTGCGGTATGGGATGAACTGGCACGCATTCTGGCGCGCAAACGTAGCATTCCGGGGATATCGTTTATTCGTGATTACGCCGATAACCACGATTACATTAATGCACTGGCGAACAGCGTACGTGCTTCTTTTGCCAAACATGGCGAACCGGATCTGCTGCTGCTCTCTTATCATGGCATTCCCCAGCGTTATGCCGATGAAGGCGATGATTATCCGCAACGTTGCCGCACAACGACTCGCGAACTGGCTTCCGCACTGGGGATGGCACCGGAAAAAGTGATGATGACCTTTCAGTCGCGCTTTGGGCGGGAACCCTGGCTGATGCCTTATACCGACGAAACGCTGAAAATGCTCGGAGAAAAAGGCGTAGGTCATATACAGGTGATGTGCCCGGGCTTTGCTGCGGATTGTCTGGAGACGCTGGAAGAGATTGCCGAGCAAAACCGTGAGGTCTTCCTCGGTGCGGGCGGGAAAAAATATGAATATATTCCGGCGCTTAATGCCACGCCGGAACATATCGAGATGATGGCTAATCTTGTTGCCGCGTATCGCTAAAGCTGAGCGGTAAAGAACTGAGCGCCGTCACGAAGAGCCTCGTCGGCGGTTTTCATCATCCGTGAATAATGCAAAAAGGCGTGCAGCGTGCCTGGGTAGAGTTTGAACTCACAGGGCTGCTGATGCGCCGCTAACGTCTGGTAAAGCAGACGGCTGTCATCCAGCAGCGGATCGAACTCCGCCCCGGCAATAAAACAGGGCGGAACTTCGCGAGTGAGATCATTATTAAACAGGCAGTAATACGGCGACTCGCGGTCCGCGTCGTTGCTTAAATACGCCTCTTCATACATCTGTAAATCCTGTTGCGTTAAGCCATCCCAGACACCGCCCAACAGACGACGAGTCACGGAATCCCGTAATCCGTAAAGCCCATACCACAGCAAAACGCCCGCAACTTTACCGCAATCGATCTGATTATCACGCAACCACAACGCACTGGCGAGCGCCAGCATGGCACCTGCGGAATCACCGGCAAAGCCAATGCGGGACATATTGATTTGATAATCTTCCGCCTGCTGGTGGAAATAACAACAGGCAGCCACAATTTCCTCTATCGCTTGCGGAAAACACGCTTCAGGTGAAAGGGTGTAATCAATGCCAATCACCGTACATTGGCTGTAGCTTGCCAGCAGGCGCATGATGCGATCGTGGGTATCAAGATTGCCGAGAATAAAACCGCCGCCATGCAAATAAAATAGCGTCGCCGGGCTATCTGGCTGCGGACAAAAGAGACGTGTTTCCACCTGCCCATATTTTGTTGGAACCATGTAAGCTCTGGTTGCCATTTCTGGAGCGCCCGCATTCCAGAATCGGCGCTCAAGCGTGTAATACTGTCGTTGCTCAGCAATCGTTCCCGTTGCGGGCCAGGGCGGTAAATCCGGCTGAAGAGTATTCACAACAGTCTTCATTTCAGCAGAAATAAGGTCCAGAACGGGTAATTTGTTTTCCGGCTTCATGCAAAAACTCCTTTCAAATTACGTCATTGTAAGGAACCACTGCCATGAAAATGCGATCCCGCCTGCTGATATTGAAACTGGCTGCGTCTCGCGCGCTCCCGTCAGATTGTGTTAACATTCGCCGCTCAGTTAACCACCCGTAAAAACAACCATGAAATTTCCCGGTAAACGTAAATCCAAACATTACTTCCCTGTAAATGCACGCGATCCGCTGCTTCAGCAGTTCCAGCCAGAAAACGAAACCAGCGCCGCCTGGGTAGTGGGTATCGATCAAACGCTGGTCGATATTGAAGCGAAAGTGGATGACGAATTCATTGAGCGTTATGGATTAAGCGCCGGGCATTCACTGGTGATTGAGGATGACGTAGCCGAAGCGCTTTATCAGGAACTAAAACAGAAAAACCTGATTACCCATCAATTTGCGGGTGGCACTATTGGTAACACCATGCACAACTACTCGGTGCTCGCGGACGACCGTTCGGTGCTGCTGGGCGTCATGTGTAGCAATATTGAAATTGGCAGCTATGCCTATCGTTACCTGTGTAACACCTCCAGCCGTACCGATCTTAACTATCTACAAGGCGTGGATGGCCCGATTGGTCGTTGCTTTACGCTGATTGGCGAGTCCGGGGAACGTACCTTTGCTATCAGCCCTGGCCACATGAACCAGCTGCGGGCTGAAAGTATTCCGGAAGATGTGATTGCCGGAGCCTCGGCACTGGTTCTCACTTCTTATCTGGTGCGTTGCAAGCCGGGTGAACCCATGCCGGAAGCAACCATGAAAGCCATTGAGTACGCGAAGAAATATAACGTACCGGTGGTGCTGACGCTGGGCACCAAGTTTGTCATTGCAGAGAATCCGCAGTGGTGGCAGCAATTCCTCGAAGACCACGTTTCTATCCTTGCGATGAACGAAGATGAAGCCGAAGCGTTGACCGGAGAAAGCGATCCGTTGTTAGCATCTGACAAGGCGCTGGACTGGGTTGATCTGGTGCTGTGCACCGCAGGGCCAATCGGCTTGTATATGGCGGGCTTTACCGAAGACGAAGCGAAACGTAAAACCCAGCATCCGTTGCTGCCGGGCGCTATAGCGGAATTTAACCAGTATGAGTTTAGCCGTGCCATGCGCCACAAGGATTGCCAGAATCCGCTGCGTGTTTATTCGCACATTGCGCCGTACATGGGCGGGCCGGAAAAAATCATGAACACCAACGGAGCAGGGGATGGCGCACTGGCAGCGTTGCTGCATGATATTACCGCCAACAGCTACCACCGTAGCAACGTACCAAACTCCAGCAAACATAAATTCACCTGGTTAACTTATTCATCGTTAGCGCAGGTGTGTAAATATGCTAACCGTGTGAGCTATCAGGTACTGAACCAGCATTCACCTCGTTTAACGCGCGGCTTGCCGGAGCGTGAAGACAGCCTGGAAGAGTCTTACTGGGATCGTTAAGTTATCGTCGGTTCGTAGGCCAGATAAGGCGTTCACGCCGTATCTGGCATTTTGCTCTCAATGCCTGATGCGACGCTGGCGCGTCTTATCATGCCTTGTATTATCCCTCCTGTGCAGAGAAAATCGGCCAGTTTTCTCTGCCTGCAGTCCGCATGCCGTATCGGGCCTTAGGTTTTCAACCTGTTGCGTAGATTTATGCAGCGGACTGCCTTTCTCCCAAAGTGATAAACCGGACAGTATCATGGACCGGTTTTCCCGGTAATCCGTATTTGCAAGGTTGGTTTCACTATGGAACATGAACTTCATTATATCGGTATCGACACCGCTAAAGAGAAACTGGATGTCGATGTGTTGCGTCCTGATGGTCGTCATCGCACCAAAAAATTCGCTAACACCACTAAAGGGCACGATGAGCTGGTGAGCTGGCTGAAAGGTCACAAGATTGACCATGCGCATATCTGCATCGAAGCGACCGGCACCTATATGGAACCTGTCGCAGAGTGCCTTTACGATGCAGGCTACATAGTATCAGTCATTAATCCTGCGCTGGGTAAAGCTTTCGCTCAGAGTGAAGGACTGCGTAACAAGACCGATACCGTGGATGCGCGCATGCTGGCAGAGTTCTGTCGTCAGAAGCGCCCTGCAGCCTGGGAAGCTCCTCACCCGCTTGAACGCGCGTTGCGTGCCCTGGTAGTACGCCACCAGGCGCTGACAGATATGCATACGCAGGAACTGAATCGCACTGAAACGGCACGGGAAGTCCAGAGGCCGAGCATTGATGCTCACCTTCTGTGGCTTGAAGCAGAGCTGAAGCGTCTTGAGAAGCAGATAAAAGACCTGACAGACGATGATCCGGATATGAAACACCGCAGAAAACTGCTGGAAAGTATCCCGGGTATCGGAGAGAAAACATCTGCGGTATTGCTGGCTTATATCGGTCTGAAAGACCGCTTCGCCCATGCCAGACAGTTCGCTGCTTTTGCGGGTCTGACACCACGGCGTTATGAATCAGGCAGTAGTGTGAGAGGGACAAGCCGGTTGAGTAAAGCCGGACATGTGTCGCTTCGCAGGGCGTTGTATATGCCTGCAATGGTAGCCACCAGTAAGACTGAGTGGGGACGGGTGTTCCGCGACCGTCTGGCGGCTAATGGCAAGAAAGGAAAAGTGATTCTCGGCGCGATGATGCGCAAGCTGGCCCAGGTGGCGTATGGAGTGCTGAAGTCAGGCGTGCCGTTCGATGCGGCACGGCATAATCCAGTAGCGGCGTAAAAATCGCGGAAGGGATGAAAAAAACAGCGCCTGACGGCGCTGTGTCTGGTATGCCTGCAATCCGGGAAACCGGACCAGGAAAAAACTTGCAGGCCATAACAGTATCTACATATCCGCGCCTATTATCCGGCAACCACCGTTTACCCCGTCACCACTTCACCCGCCGGTGGTGTTTCCAGCAGTTCTAGCATAGTACGGGCAATTTCACGCTCACCCATCACTACCTGATTCGCGCCACGTTCGGTGATATACGCCACTTCATCGTCATAATGGGCGCGGGCGATAATCTCAATATCCGGGTTTTTCGCGCGGGCAGATGCCACAATCTCGCCTGCTTCATAACCGTTGGGAATCGTCAGGATCAGCCATTTTGCACATTCCAGATGCGCCAGTTGCATAATTTCTTCGTTCGCCGCATTGCCCAATACTGCGCGGACCCCGCGCTCTCGCAGCTCATCAACACGGGTTCGTGACGTCTCAATCACCACCAGCGGAATATCAGAGGCGAGCAATTTCTCCCCCAGCAGGCTGCCTACACGACCGTAACCTACCAGTAGCGCATGGTTGCAAATATCCACTGGGATCTGCTTCTCTTCTTCGATAGCCTCTTCCAGCGTCTGCTCTTCCAGCGTTTCGGTCTTCGCCAGATATTTCTCCAGCAGCGCAAACAGGACCGGGTTGAGCATAATCGACAAAATCGCCCCTGCCAGTACCAGGTTCTGCCCGGCTTGCGGCAACAGATCCAGCGCCATGCCCAGTCCCGCCAGGATAAACGCGAACTCACCAATTTGCGCCAGGCTGGCGGCGATAGTTAATGCCGTACGTTGGGAGTGACCAAACAGTCGCACCAGGAAAAACGCGGCTAACGACTTACCAAACAGAATAATCGCCAGCGTCGCCAGCACTGCCAGCGGTTGCTGAATCAGAATTAACGGATCAAACAACATCCCGACGGAGACAAAAAACAGCACCGCAAACGCGTCGCGCAATGGCAGCGTATCGTGGGCGGCACGGTGACTCAGTTCAGACTCGTTCAGTACCATCCCGGCAAAGAACGCACCGAGTGCAAAGGAGACATCAAACAGCTCCACCGCACCAAAGGCAATCCCTAACGCCAGCGCCAGCACCGACAGGGTAAACAGCTCACGGGAACCGGTTGCTGCGCTACGTGCCATAATCCACGGCACCAGACGGCGACCTACCAGCATCATAATGGCGATAAATGCGATCACCTTGCCGATGGTGATCCCCATATCGACAGCAAGAGTGGCAAAGCCCACATCGCCTTGTTCCATCATTCCTGCCACTGCGGGCAGCAACACCAGCGTCAGAACCATTACCAGGTCTTCCACAATCAACCAACCGATGGCGATTTGCCCACGCTGACTGTCTATTAATTGCCGTTCTTCAAGTGCGCGCAGTAACACCACGGTACTGGCGGTGGAAAGGCATAAGCCGAACACGATACCGGTCATTAACGACCAGCCCAGCACGGCGGAGAGCGCCATACCCAGCAGCGTCGCCACGGCTATCTGGGCGATCGCACCGGGAATGGCGATGGCCTTTACCGCCATCAAATCCTTCAGCGAAAAGTGCAGACCCACGCCAAACATCAACAGAATGACGCCCAGTTCAGCCAGTTCCGGCGCAAGCTTGGTATCGGCAACAAAGCCCGGAGTGAATGGTCCTGCCAGCACACCCGCTAACAGATATCCCACCAGAGGAGAAATACGTAGTTTATTGGCCAGCATGCCGAGGATAAAGGCGAGCACAAGGCCGCCAACAATGGTGGTGATAAGCGGGGTGGCGTGATGCATTCCGTCTCCTTTTCCTGGTGGTTATTGTCCATTTTTGGCCGGGAAAACCAAAATTACAGGTAATAGTTTATGACAATTTCATTGATGATGTTTATGAATAATTGTTGAATTTTGCAGAAAAATGGAATTAGCTGCAAAAAAAGCACGGATCGGAAAACTGAAGGCGGTTTAACAGAGGAAAGGCTTATGGCGACTGTAAAATGATGCAGCCAAAGTTTGCCTTTGGCTGCAATGAAATCACTCTTTATGCCGGTTATCAGGCAGGAATATGGTCAACATCCCCAATAGTGGCAGGAAAGCACAGATTTTATAGACTAACTCGATGCTGGTGTGATCGGCGATAAGCCCCAGAACTGCCGCTCCCAGACCTCCCATGCCAAAAGCAAAACCGAAAAAGAGTCCAGAAACCATACCGATACGTCCCGGAAGTAGCTCCTGAGCGTAGACCAGAATGGCAGAGAATGCCGAAGCGAGGATAAATCCAATAATCACCGTTAAAACCCCCGTCCAGTGCAGGCTGGCGTAGGGTAAAATCAGCGTAAACGGCGCAACGCCGAGGATAGAGCCCCAAATCACATATTTCCGCCCAATTTTATCCCCTACAGGCCCGCCGATCACCGTACCTGCCGCAACGGCAAACAGGAAGGCAAACAGATGAAGCTGAGCATTCTGGATAGATAATCCGAATTTTTGCATCAGATAAAAGGTGTAATAGCTGCTGATGCTCGCCATATAGAAATATTTCGAGAAAATGAGGATTAACAGAATGCTGACCGCCAGTACCACTTTGTTTCGCGGCAGTGGATTGATAATCGTCGCTTTGGGTTTTCCTTTATTCATTCGGTGCTGTGCCGAGTACCAACGGCTGATTTGCGCCAACACCACGATCGCCAGCAGTGCCGCAAGCACAAACCAGGCAACGTTGCCTTTACCATAAGGCGCGATAATCACCGCCGCCAGCAAGGGCCCCAGGGAACTGCCAAAGTTGCCGCCGACCTGAAAGATAGATTGCGCCAGGCCATGACGCCCGCCAGAAGCCATACGGGCCACGCGAGAAGATTCCGGATGAAAGACCGATGAACCGGTACCGACCAGCGCCGCCGCCAGCAGAACTGCGCCAAAACTGCCCGCCAGCGCAAGTAGCACCAGACCACTTAAGGTAAAGCACATGCCAATTGGCAACGACCACGGCATCGGATATTTATCGGTCCAGTAGCCGACCACTGGTTGCAGTAGCGAAGAGGCGAGCTGGAAGGTGAGGGTTATCATGCCAATCTGCATAAATGTCAGAGAAAATTCTGACTGAAGCAGCGGATAAATCGCCAGAATCAGCGATTGGATCATGTCGTTCAGCAGATGTGAGAGGCTGATAGCACCTAAAATACCAAACGATGTTCGGGCCTTGGTCGTTGACGCAGCCGCGCCCGCCACAGGCTGGGTTTGTTCACTCATTGCCATAGGAAAGTCACTTTTTCAGGGTTGCGATGTAAAGAATGATCTTATTTGTGATTATTACCCGACTAACATACCTGTATGCGTCGCCTGAAGGAAGTCTCAACGCTGAATACAGAATTTCTAATCTGGATGCAGATTTATCTTCACCGGACGCAGACTTGTCTATGATGTCGCGTCATACTATTTTTCAACACGTTGAAATCAGGTCAGGGAGAGAAGTATGAAATTATTGCAGCGGGGCGTGGCGTTAGCACTGTTAACCACATTTACACTGGCGAGTGAAACTGCTCTGGCGTATGAGCAGGATAAAACCTACAAAATTACAGTTCTGCACACCAATGATCATCATGGGCATTTTTGGCGCAATGAATATGGCGAATATGGTCTGGCGGCGCAAAAAACGCTGGTGGATGGTATCCGCAAAGAGGTTGCGGCTGAAGGCGGTAGCGTGCTGCTACTTTCCGGTGGCGACATTAACACTGGCGTGCCCGAGTCTGACTTACAGGATGCCGAACCTGATTTTCGCGGCATGAATCTGGTGGGTTACGATGCGATGGCAATCGGTAATCATGAATTTGATAACCCGCTCACCGTATTACGCCAGCAGGAAAAGTGGGCAAAGTTCCCGTTACTTTCTGCCAATATCTACCAGAAAAGTACCGGCGAGCGCCTGTTTAAACCATGGGCGCTGTTTAAGCGTCAGGATCTGAAAATTGCCGTTATTGGCCTGACGACGGATGACACAGCGAAGTTAGGCAACCCAGAAAACTTCACCGATATTGAGTTCCGTAAGCCCGCCGATGAAGCGAAGCTGGTGATTCAGGAGCTGCAACAGACAGAAAAGCCAGACATTATTATCGCGGCGACCCATATGGGGCATTACGACAATGGTGAGCACGGCTCTAACGCACCGGGCGATGTGGAGATGGCACGCGCGCTGCCTGCCGGATCGCTGGCGATGATCGTCGGTGGTCACTCGCAAGATCCGGTCTGCATGGCGGCAGAAAACAAAAAACAGGTCGATTACGTGCCGGGTACGCCATGTAAACCGGATCAACAAAACGGCATCTGGATTGTGCAGGCGCATGAGTGGGGCAAATACGTGGGACGGGCTGATTTTGAGTTTCGTAATGGCGAAATGAAAATGGTTAACTACCAGCTGATTCCGGTGAACCTGAAGAAGAAAGTGACCTGGGAAGACGGGAAAAGCGAGCGCGTGCTTTACACTCCTGAAATCGCTGAAAACCAGCAAATGATCTCGCTGTTATCGCCGTTCCAGAACAAAGGCAAAGCGCAGCTGGAAGTGAAAATAGGCGAAACCAATGGTCGTCTGGAAGGCGATCGTGACAAAGTGCGTTTTGTACAGACCAATATGGGGCGGTTGATTCTGGCAGCCCAAATGGATCGCACTGGTGCTGACTTTGCGGTGATGAGTGGAGGCGGAATTCGTGATTCTATCGAAGCAGGCGATATCAGCTATAAAAACGTGCTGAAAGTGCAGCCATTCGGCAATGTGGTGGTGTATGCCGACATGACCGGTAAAGAGGTGATTGATTACCTGACCGCCGTCGCACAAATGAAGCCAGATTCAGGTGCCTACCCGCAATTTGCCAACGTTAGCTTTGTGGCGAAAGATGGCAAACTGAACGACCTGAAAATCAACGGCGAACCGGTCGATCCGGCGAAAACTTACCGCATGGCGACATTAAACTTCAATGCCACCGGCGGTGATGGCTATCCGCGCCTTGATAACAAACCGGGCTATGTGAATACCGGCTTTATTGATGCCGAAGTGCTGAAAGCGTATATCCAGAAGAGCTCGCCGCTGGATGTGAGTGTTTATGAACCGAAAGGTGAGGTGAGCTGGCAGTAATCCGAAAGTGCCGGATGTTCGCATCCGGCACAATGCTTAATCGCGGCGGGCGATATCAGCAAATTTGGCATCGAGGATCTTTGCCAGATCGCCTGCCGCCAGTTCGATATCCAGTCCGCGCTTGCCGCCGGAAACATAAATAGTGGCAAATTCTTGTGCGGGGGCGTCGATAATCGTTGGCAGACGTTTTTTCTGCCCCAGTGGGCTAATCCCCCCAACCAGATATCCCGTCGAACGCTGCGCAACCATCGGATCGGCCATCTCAACTTTCTTGGCACCCAGCGCTTTTGCTACTTTTTTAAGATCCAGTTGACCTGCGACCGGCGTAACGGCCACGGCAAGGTGTTTCATATCACCGTTCACTGCGACCAGCAGCGTTTTGTAGACCTGATCCGGATTCAAACCTAATTTTTTGACGACTTCATCGCCAAAATTGGTTTCAGCCGGATCGTGCTCGTAGGTATGGATTTGAAACGAAATCTTGTTTTTTTCTAGCAATTTAACTGCGGGTGTCATGGTAATTTTCCTGCCTTAAACAAAAAAACGAAGCAAGCATACGCCTGATGGCGGTCCAAAAAAAAGAGTCATCTTGCCTAAGAGTATTGGCAGGATGGTGAGATTGAGCGACAATCGAGTTACACCGTCGCTTAAAGTGACGGCATAATAATAAAAATATGAAATTCCTCTTTGACGGGCCAATAGCGATATTGGCCATTTTTTTAACGCAACATCTGCGGCAAATTCCCTTCTCCATACAGGTGTAGTGCACCGACTGCGACCACATAGCGCCCCGGCGGCATGGCGCATAATTTGTCCCGCCAGGCGAGATTTCGCTGATGCATCAGCACATCGTACAGCGACTGACTGAACGTATTAGGCAGCGTTATTTCATTATTTTGCGGCGGCGCATTCAGCCACCAGCTCATCATTTGTTGCAGCAACCGTGCATTGGTGTGCCAGTGGGTCAGCGTATCGTCCAGCAGCGCCAGTCCGTTGTCAGGGAGCTGGAGCAACATGGCAATCTGGTTTTCTGCCCCTTCCAGTTCAATCACGGGTTTATGTTGTTGCTTCGCCGCCTGCAATAGCTGGTAATCGATACCGTATTCTGCCCGCAGCCCCAGTTTTTGTGCCTGCGTCGCCTGAAGAACCATCGCGATTTGCCACAGCGGTTGGGTAGAAAAGAGCGACGGAGAAATGCCCATCTCCTGGCTAATGTGCTGCAGATTTTGGAGTTGCTCCTCGCTAATGCGCTCTTCCAGCGCCTCGCAGGCAGGCAAATTAGCAAAAGGCGTATCGCTGGTGGAAACATCCGCCTCGACGATCAGCGCATCGGCGTTTTTGAGCTTTTTGAGCAAACGGGTGGGCAGGGGAGCCATATCGTGGCTGCCCATATGAATACTGCCAATCAGATGAAAATGGCGATTGCCGGGAAGAGAGATATCGATAGCAGGCCAGGTGTAATGATTACCGCGCAGCGCGGCCCAAAGCGTTTTTACCCGGTACAACAGATCCATACGACCTCCCTTTGTGAAATATCATGCTAGCGCGCGGGGAGGGATGGCGCAAATGGAGTTATGAGGCTTGTTCAGTGGTAGCTTAAATATGATCAAAAAATTGTTTTTGCTTTGAAACGAAAGACTGCACCGGTGTTGGTGGCGTCAAAATCGCCGAGGCGTTCCCTGAAGGCCGGGGCAGCCCACATGGATGTGGGCTGAGGGCGCGTTTTACAGGGATGTTACCTCGCGCCCGACCCGGTAGCCGCAAGGGATAAGCTGAGGGTACCGCGCAGCGGCGATTTTGTTCGCCAGAGCCCGGGGGCGCAGGGGGCGGCGGCGATTGGCCGCCCCCTGCGCGCTCCCTGCGCCAGTCACTTTATATGGCATTACTCATAAAAGGAGCGCAACAAGAACTGGATCTCACAAACGCATTAAGTAAATACCAATCATTCCTTCGGTTTAAACCGCAGCAACCGGTTGGCGTTACTCACTACGGTAATCGACGAGAGCGCCATTGCCGCTCCGGCGACCACCGGGTTAAGCAGCGTACCGGTGAACGGCCACAAAATACCGGCGGCGACCGGAATACCGATACTGTTGTAGATAAACGCGCCGAGCAGGTTCTGCTTCATATTGCGCAGCGTTGCGCGGGAAATCGCGAGCGCATCCGCAACACCCATCAGGCTATGGCGCATCAGGGTAATCGCCGCGGTTTCAATGGCAACATCACTGCCGCCACCCATCGCAATACCGACATCCGCCTGAGCCAGCGCTGGCGCGTCGTTAATGCCGTCGCCCACCATTGCCACCTGACGTCCTTCACTTTGCAGACGTTTGATCGCTTCGGCTTTACCGTCCGGCAGCACCCCAGCTATCACCTCATCAATCCCTGCTTCTTTGGCGATCGCATTGGCGGTGGTTGGGTTATCCCCGGTTAGCATCACCAGACGATATCCCGCTTTATGCAGGCGTTGCAGCGCCGCCACGCTATCACTACGCAATGGATCGCGTACAGCCAGCAGGGCTACCGCTTTCCCGTCAACCGCCAGCAGCACAGGCGTTGCCCCTTGCGATGCCTGAGCTGAAATATCTGCCTCAATCGCTTTAGTATCAACTTGCTGGTCATTTAACAGCGCCTGATTGCCCAGCAATACCGCATGACCTTCAGCTTCACCGCTCACACCCAGCCCGCGCAATGTGCGGAAACCGTTGACCTGCGGTAGCTGCATATCACCTGCTTTATCGAGGATCGCCCGTGCCAGCGGGTGGCTGGAACCTTGCTCCAGCGCCGCCGCCAGACGCAATGCTTGCGCTTCATCAACATCAGCAAATGTTTTTACTGCGACAACCTGCGGCTTCCCTTCGGTCAGCGTCCCGGTTTTATCGAACACCACGGTGTCGAGCGTACTGGCGCGTTGCAGCGCGTCGGCGTCCCGCACCAGCACACCAAACTCAGCCGCCCGCCCGACGCCCGAAATAATCGACATCGGCGTCGCCAGTCCCAGCGCACACGGACAGGCGATAATCAGCACCGTGGTGGCAATCACCAGGGTATAGACAATCTGCGGTGCCGGACCAAAGAAATACCAGATTGCCGCACTGATCAGCGCAATGACTACCACTACCGGCACAAACACGGCGGAGATTTTATCCGCCAGTTGACCGATTTCTGGCTTGCTGCTCTGGGCCTGTCGCACCATGCGAATGATCCGTGACAGCGTAGTATGGCTGCCGACCGCACTGGCACGAAACAGCACACTGCCGTCCTGTACCACTGTCCCGGCATGGACGCTATCGCCTTCGCCTTTTTGCTGCGGGATAGGTTCGCCCGTCAGCATCGCTTCATCCAGCCACGCTTCGCCTTGAGTAATCTCACCATCTACCGGCACACGGTCGCCGGTCGTCAGGCGCAGTAACATACCTGGCTGAACATCTGCCAGCGGCACGTTTTTTTCACCTTCGTCAGTGACCAGGCGCGCCGTCGGTGGGGTTAAATCGAGTAATTTCTCCAGCGCCTTAGAAGAACGCTGACGCGCGCGCGCTTCCAGCATATGGCCGAGATTGATCAGACCGATAATCATCGCGCTGGCTTCGTAATAAAGATGTCGCGCTTCCATCGGGAACCACTGCGGCCACAGGTTGACGCTCATCGAATAGAGCCACGCCACGCCCGTACCCAGCGCCACCAGCGTATCCATTGTCGCCGCGCCGTTCAGCAGGCTTTTCCATGCACTGCGGTAAAAATGCCCGCCGGCGAAAACCATTACCGCCAGGGTTATCAGGCCGATAACCAACCACAGGCTGCGGTTGTCGGCGGTGACCATCATGTTATCGCCGATCATCCCCCAGACCATCACCGGGATACCCACCGCCAGTGCGACAATCGCCTGCCAGCGGAAGCGCTTCATCGTAGCGACGGCGGTTTCTTGCTGGCGCTCGCGGCGTTTAGCGTCATCTTCAATCGCTTCCGCGCCGTAGCCCGCTTTTTCCACCGCCTGCACTAAATCTTGTGGGGAGGCACTGCCCATCACCAGCGCAGTACGCTCCGCCAGGTTTACCCGTGCCTGAGTGACGCCCGGTACGCTTTGCAACGCATTTTGTACGCGGGTGACACAGCTGGCGCAGCTCATGCCGCTCAGCAGCAACTGCTGGCTGTCATCGTCATCGGCGGTCGCTGCCGGAAGCGCCTCAGAAACCGCTGTCAGTGCTTCCGACGGGATTGATGACTCCGCCAGCGGTTTAGCCTTTGGGTGGCTTACAGATGCGTCATAACCCGCTTGTTTGATGGTTTCGATCAGCTGTTCTGCACTGGCAGTCCCGGTAACGTGCGCTTCAGTGACAGACACATCCGCCTGCTCAACATCCGGGCGCTGTTCGAGACTTTCTTTCACGCGTTTAACGCAGTGACCGCAGGACAGGCCGTCCAGGGTCAGGTCGATAGTTTGTGACATAAAACACTCCTTTTAAGACAGTTTTGACTGGCTGTGATAAAGGTTAAACCTTCCAGCAAGGGGAAGGTCAAGAAATTAATAAACCAGGCGGGTAAAAGTCCGTAAAGATTAAAAAATCGGCTCGATTTGCATCAGGATTAGACATTTATCTCTTTGTTTTCCTGTAGTTAAGTTGCGGGTGCTAAGTTAAATCAGGATGCCTGAAAATCGGCACCGGGGTGAGGAATTACCTCCCGCATCTATAAAAAGGAGTTAACAAAAGATGTTAGATGCAAACAAATTACAGCAGGCAGTGGATCAGGCTTACACCCAATTTCACTCACTTAACGGCGGACAAAATGCCGACTACATTCCCTTTCTGGCGAATGTACCTGGTCAACTGGCAGCAGTGGCTATTGTGACCTGCGATGGCAACATCTATCGCGCGGGTGATAGTGATTACCGCTTTGCGCTGGAATCCATCTCGAAAGTCTGTACGTTAGCCCTTGCGTTAGAAGATGTCGGCCCGCAGGCGGTACAGGACAAAGTTGGCGCTGACCCGACCGGATTGCCCTTTAACTCAGTTATCGCCTTAGAGTTGCATGGCGGCAAACCGCTGTCGCCACTGGTAAATGCTGGCGCTATTGCCACCACCAGCCTGATTAACGCTGAAAATGCCGAACAACGCTGGCAGCGAATTTTACATATCCAACAACAACTGGCTGGTGAGCAGGTAGCGCTCTCTGACGAAGTCAACCAGTCGGAACAAACAACCAACTTCCATAACCGGGCCATTGCCTGGCTGCTGTACTCCGCCGGATATCTCTATTGTGATGCAATGGAAGCCTGTGACGTGTACACCCGTCAGTGCTCCACGCTCATCAATACTGTTGAACTGGCAACGCTTGGCGCGACGCTGGCGGCGGGTGGTGTGAATCCGCTGACGCATAAACGCGTTCTTCAGGCCGACAACGTGCCGTACATTCTGGCTGAAATGATGATGGAAGGGCTGTATGGTCGCTCCGGTGACTGGGCGTATCGCGTTGGTTTACCGGGCAAAAGCGGTGTAGGTGGCGGTATTCTGGCGGTCGTCCCTGGCGTGATGGGAATTGCCGCGTTCTCACCACCGCTGGACGAAGAAGGCAACAGTGTTCGCGGTCAAAAAATGGTGGCATCGGTCGCTAAGCAACTCGGCTATAACGTGTTTAAGGGCTGATCATGATGAACACGGAAGGTAATAACGATAACAAACCCCTCGGTCTATGGAACGTCGTTTCCATCGGTATTGGGGCAATGGTGGGGGCGGGGATCTTCGCGCTGCTGGGGCAGGCTGCGTTGCTAATGGAAGCCTCGACCTGGGTCGCCTTTGCTTTTGGCGGTATTGTGGCGATGTTTTCCGGTTATGCCTATGCGCGCCTGGGGGCGAGCTATCCCAGCAATGGCGGTATTATCGACTTCTTTCGTCGCGGATTAGGCAACGGCGTCTTTTCGCTGGCACTCTCGTTATTGTACCTGTTGACGCTGGCGGTGAGCATCGCCATGGTCGCCCGTGCTTTTGGCGCTTATGCCGTGCAGTTTTTGCATGAAGGCAGCCAGGAGGAGCACCTTATATTGCTCTACGCGTTGGGGATCATTGCGGTGATGACGCTTTTCAACTCCTTAAGCAACCATGCGGTAGGGCGGCTGGAAGTGATCCTCGTCGGCATTAAAATGATGATCCTGTTATTGCTGATTATTGCCGGTGTCTGGTCGCTGCAACCGGCGCATATTTCCGTCTCTGCGCCCCCCAGCTCCGGTGCGTTCTTCTCCTGTATCGGGATAACCTTCCTTGCCTATGCGGGCTTTGGCATGATGGCGAACGCGGCGGATAAAGTGAAAGATCCGCAGGTCATTATGCCACGGGCGTTTCTGGTGGCGATTGGCGTTACCACGTTGCTTTATATCTCGCTGGCGCTGGTTTTGCTTAGCGATGTATCGGCATTAGAGTTAGAAAAATATGCCGATACCGCCGTAGCGCAGGCAGCTTCTCCGCTGCTCGGGCATGTGGGTTATGTGATCGTCGTCATCGGCGCTTTACTGGCGACGGCTTCAGCCATCAACGCGAACCTGTTCGCCGTGTTTAACATCATGGACAACATGGGCAGCGAACGCGAACTGCCAAAGCTAATGAATAAATCCCTGTGGCGGCAGAGTACCTGGGGCAACATCATTGTCGTGGTGCTGATTATGCTGATGACGGCGGCGCTGAATTTAGGCTCACTCGCCAGCGTTGCCAGCGCCACCTTTTTGATCTGCTATCTGGCGGTGTTTGTGGTGGCGATCCGCCTGCGTCATGATATTCACGCCTCGTTGCCGATTCTTATCGTTGGTACGTTGGTGATGTTGTTGGTGATCGTTGGCTTTATCTACAGCCTGTGGTCCCAGGGCAGCCGTGCGTTGATATGGATTATTGGTGCAATCTTACTCAGCCTTATTGTGGCAATGGTCATGAAGCGCAATAAAACCGTATAACACCTCTCTGCGCGCAGTACAGCCTGTACTGCGCCTTTGTCTTTAATTCAAATTACCTTTCTTATTCCTTTAATAAATAAGTCACAAAAAAATGATATATACGCGATAAATCTGTGATGCTAATCACTTATTACCGTGGATTATTCTTAATGTGTATGATGGTAATCTAAAAGTCGTAGTGTATTCTAAATAAATAACGTATAAGCTTTTTAGCTGCATTTCTTTGCCCATATCAAAGATCGACAAAAGAGATGCACAAGTTATTACCCTTCTTAATAAAATGAGACTGGTTATAAAAACCAGTTAAAATAATGACCTGGAAGGAAGTGACTTATCTATGGCGCGATTCCAGTTTAAAAGCCGTAAAAATAATGGGTTTATTTTTTTAATAAGTTTTATGGTGATGGGAGAAGCTACAATTGCTGCACCGCTGCCACAATGGGCGAACGCCCCAGCGGTAACGCCAGTTGCCCGATTATCTTTACAGGAAAGTATATTACGCGCCTTTGCGCGAAATCCCGACGTCACTCAACAGGCGGCGCAGATAGGTATTGGCGAAGCGCAAATTGATGAAGCCAAAAGTGCCTGGTATCCGCACGTTGGATTAACCGGCAATGCGGGACCGTCCCGACAAACGGACTCCAGTGGCAGGCTTGATAACAACGTTTCGTATGGCATAACCCTGACACAGCTGGTGTATGACTTTGGTAAAACTAACAACGATATCAAACTGCAAACTGCCGCCCGTGACAGCTACCGCTTTAAATTGATGGCAACATTAACCGATGTTGCAGAGAAAACGGCGACTGCCTATATGGAAGTCAGTCGTTATCAGGCTTTGTGCGATGCGGCTCAACGCAATATTCACTCGCTGGAAAACGTCTACAACATGGCGGCATTGCGCGCTAATGCTGGCCTGAACTCATCGTCGGATGAATTACAAGCCCAGACGCGCATTGCCGGAATGCGCTCAACGCTGGAGCAATATCAGGCGCAGATGGCAAGCGCCAAAGCGCAACTGGCGGTGCTCACTGGCGTACAGCCGGAGGCGATAGCCGCGCCACCTGCTGAATTAGCCGAGCAGCCGGTATCGCTGAAAAATATTGATTACCAGTCCATCCCGCTGGTGCTGGCGGCAGAAAACTTACGCCAGTCAGCACAGTACGGCGTGGAAAAAACGAAAGCGCAATACTGGCCAACGCTCAGTATTCAGGGGGGCAAAACGCGCTACCAGACCAGTGACCGCTCGTATTGGGACGATCAGTTACAACTGAACGTTAACGCGCCGCTGTATCAGGGCGGCGCAGTTTCAGCCCAGGTGCAACAGGCTGAAGGGCAACAAAAAATCTCTGCCTCGCAGGTCGAACAGGCAAAACTGGATGTGCTGCAACGAGCGTCTGTGGCATATGCCAACTGGACAGGCGCACGGGGTCGCGAAGAAGCCGGTTTAGCACAATCCGAAAGTGCGCACAAAACGCGAGATGTGTACCAAAATGAATATAAATTGGGCAAACGCAGTCTGAATGATCTATTAACCGTCGAGCAAGATGTCTTTCAGGCGCAATCGGCTGAAATAAATGCCAATTATGATGGCTGGGTCGCCGCCGTAAATTATGCCGCTGCGGTGAATAACCTTATTCCATTAGCGGGAATTAAACAGGGCTTATACAACGACTTACCCGACTTGAAATAATCCTGCCATTATTAATATCAGGTATGCCTCGTTGTTAAGTGATTACCTTTGTCTTATTTAGATAAATGGACTCGCTAAGGATATGCGCCATTTATCAGGAATGCCATTATGAGCCTGATTATTGATGTTATTTCGCGTAAAACATCCGTCAAACAAACGCTGATTAATCCTGGCGACGTCACGGTTGTTATTTATGAGCCTTCCGTGGTGCAGGTTCATGCTCAGGCCTCTGCCGTTTCGCGTTACGTCCGTGAAGGAAATGACCTGCTGATCTATATGCAGGACGGCACGGTGATCCGTTGCAACGGTTATTTCCTGCAAGCGGCGAATACCGCTGAACAATCGGAACTGGTGTTTGCCGATGGGCAACAGCTAACCCATGTCACCTTTGCCGATACTGCTGCGGGTGGTTTAGCCCCCGTAGAACTGACTGCCCAGACCACTGCGATTGAAAGCATTGCGCCATTTCTTGATACCGTTGCTCAGACCAGCGCCTTCCCGTGGGGTTGGCTGGCGGGGGCGGCGGTAGGTGGTGGTGCGCTTGGTGCACTGCTGGCAAGCGGTGGTGATGGCGACTCGAAAACGGAAGTGATTAATAACCCTACGCCACCCGCTGAGCCTGGCAACGCCACACCATCATTTTTAGTTACCGATAATCAGGGCGATCAGCGCGGCATTCTCGCCACCAATGACATCACCGATGACACCACGCCAACCTTTAGCGGCAGCGGGCAGGCGGGGGCGACTATTCAGATTAAAGACAGTAACGGCAATACTATTGCCAGTACTCAGGTAGACAACAACGGTCACTGGAGTGTCTCGTTACCCACGCAAAGTGCAGGTGAACATACCTGGTCAGTGGTGCAAATTGTCGGCAGTACCATCACTGACGCCGGTTCGATAACGTTAACCATCGACAATAGTCAGGCCAGCGTGCAGGTTGCCACCACCGCAGGCGATAACATTATTAACGCCAGCGAACAGGCCGCCGGGTTTACGCTTTCTGGTACCAGTAGCCATCTGGCGCAGGGAACAGAACTCACCGTTACGCTAAACGGCAAAACCTACACCACCAGCGTAGGCGCTAACGGTGCCTGGAGCGTGCAGGTACCGACCGCCGATGCGCAGGCGTTAGGCGAAGGGAATCAGGCAGTGCTGGTCAGCGGGAAAGACGCCACAGGCAATACGGTCACCGGCGCGCAGCTTTTAACGGTCGATACCCAACCGCCAACGCTTGCCATCAACACTATCGCTCAGGACAACATCGTCAGTGCTGCGGAACATAACGCCGCGCTGGTACTGAGCGGCACTTCGAATGCAGAAGCGGGGCAAACCGTAACCCTGACCGTCAACGGGAAAAGCCATTCAGTAACCGTCGGTAGCGATGGAACCTGGCAAGTGACGCTGCCTGCCACGGAGGTACAGGCACTGGCGGAGGGGAACTACGCTGTCAATGCCAGTGTCAGCGATCGGGCAGGAAACACCACCAGCAACAGCGCGAATTTCACGGTAGACACCTCAGCACCCGTGGTCAGCGTTAACACCGTGGCGGGCGACGATATTCTTAATAATGCTGAGCAGGCCGTCGCGCAGATCATCTCCGGACAAGTCAGCGGTGCTTCTCCTGGCGATACGGTAACGGTGAAATTGGGCACTCATGTCCTGACGGGCATTGTGCTGGCAGATGGCAGCTGGAATGTGGCGCTGGACCCAGCGGTAACCCGCACGCTGGATCGCGGAGCCAATACGATTTTCGTCACCGTGACAGATACTGCAGGAAATACCGGCGCGGCGTCTCGAGCAATCACGCTGGTCGGTGTCTCTCCGTTAATCACCATTAACACCGTCTCCGGCGATGACATTATCAGTGGCGCAGAAAAAGGTGCGCCACTGACCCTTACCGGTAGCACTCAACAGGCCGAGACAGGACAAACCGTCACAGTAACCCTGGCTGGACAGAGTTTTACTACTACCGTGCAGGCTGATGGCTCCTGGAGTCTGACGGTACCTGCCGCCGCGATGGGAAATCTGCCTGACGGCGCGGTGGCGATTACCGCTTCTGTGACGGATCTCAGCGGCAATACCGGCAACACCTCTCGCACCATTACCGTCGACAGCCAGGCCCCGGCCTTAAGCATCGATCCACTGACCGCCGATAACATCATCAACGCCACCGAAAGCGGGCAGGATCTGCAAATCACCGGCACCACCGACGCTCAGCCAGGGCAGACGGTGACCGTTACGTTGAATGGGCAGACCTATCAGGGCGTCGTGCAGTCCGACGGCACCTGGAGCGTGACCGTTCCCGCCGCCAACGTTGGCGCACTGGCTGACGGCAACGCTACGGTCACCGCCAGCGTGAACGATGTTGCCGGTAATCCGAGCAGCGTCTCACGCGTGGCGCTGGTCGATGCCACGCCGCCGGTGGTAACCATTAATCCGGTGGCGACCGATAACGTCATCAACACGCCGGAACACACCCAGGCGCAAATCATCAGCGGCACGGTTACTGGCGCTCAGGCGGGCGATATCGTCACCGTGACGCTGAATAATGTGGATTACACCACGGTGGTGGATGGTTCCGGCAACTGGAGTCTGGGTGTTCCGGCTTCCGTTGTCAGCGGACTGGTGGATGGCAGTTATCCGATCAACGTGTCAGTGACTGACCGCGCCGGAAACACGGGCAGCCAGTCACTGACTGTCACGGTCAATACCGCCGCGCCAGTAATTGGTATTAACACCATTGCTGGCGATGATGTGATAAACGCCAGCGAAAAAGGGGCTGATGTCCAGATTACCGGTACCAGCGATCAGCCAGCCAATACCGCCATCACCGTGACGCTGAACGGGCAAAATTACACCACCACGACCGACGCCTCCGGCAACTGGAGCGTCACCGTTCCGGCATCGGCGGTAACCGCACTGGGCCAGGCCAACTACACGGTAACGGCGGCGGTGACGAGTAATATCGGCAACAGCGCCACCGCCAGCCATAACGTGCTGGTTGACAGCGCGCTGCCCGGCGTGACCATTAACCCGGTGGCAACCGACGATATTATTAACGCCGCCGAAGCGGGCGTCGCGCAAACCATCAGCGGGCAGGTGACTGGAGCCGCCGTTGGCGACGCGGTAACCGTTACGCTGGGTGGCAATACCTACACCACCACCGTACAGCCGGGATTAAGCTGGAGCGTGAGCATTCCGGCGGACGCTATTCAGGCGCTGGGTAATGGCGATTTAACGGTGAGCGCCTCGGTCACCAATCAAAACGGCAACACCGGCAGCGGCACGCGGGATATCACCATCGACGCCAATCTGCCCGGTCTGCGGGTCGATACGGTGGCAGGCGATGATGTGGTCAATATCATCGAGCACGGGCAGGCGCTGGTGGTCAGCGGCAGCAGCTCGGGGCTGGCTGAAGGCACGCCGCTTACCGTTACGATTAACAATGTGGAATACACCACTGCGGTGCAGGCCGATGGTAGCTGGAGCGTGGGCGTCACGGCGGCGCAGGTTAGCGCCTGGCCTGCGGGAACAGTAACGGTTACCGTGTCCGGGGAAAGTAGCGCCGAAAATCCGGTGAGCATTACGCATCCGGTTATGGTCGATCTCACTCCGGCGGCGATCACCATCAACACCATCGCCACGGATGATGTGATTAACGCCACAGAAAAAGGCGCTGATTTAACCCTTTCCGGCACCACCACTAACGTAGAATCCGGTCAAACCGTCACCGTCACCTTTGGCGGGAAAAATTACACTGCCAGCGTGGCGAGCGATGGTAGCTGGGCTGCCACCGTTCCCGCCGCCGATCTGGCAGCATTACCAGAGGGCAGCGCCTCCGCGCAGGCCAGCGTCAGCAATATTAACGGCAATAGCGCCTCGGCGGTGCATAACTACAGCGTCGACAGCAGTGTCCCGACCATCATTATCAATACCGTTGCCAGCGACAATATCGTCAACGCCAGCGAAGCCGATGCGGGTGTGACGGTGAGCGGCAGCACCACTGCCGAGGCAGGGCAGATTGTTACGATAACGCTCAATAGCCCGACCGTGCAGACGTATCAGGCAACGGTACAGGCCGACGGTAGCTGGAGTATTAATATTCCGGCGGCAGATCTTGAGGCATTGACCGATGGCAGCCACACCCTGACCGCCACGGTCAATGACAAAGCAGGCAACCCGGCGAGCACCACGCATAATCTGGCGGTGGATCTCACCGTTCCGGTACTCACCATCAACACCATTGCGGGCGACGATATTATTAACGCCGCCGAACACGGGCAGGCGCTGGTGATTTCCGGTTCCAGCACTGGCGGAGAAGCGGGGGATGTCGTCACCGTCACGCTAAACAGTAAAACCTACACCACGACGCTGGATGCCTCCGGCAACTGGAGCGTCGGCGTTCCGGCGGCGGATGTCACGGCGCTGGGCAGCGGCCCGCAAACTGTCACCGCCAGCATTACCGACGCGGCAGGCAATAGCGATGATGCCAGCCGCACGGTTACAGTGAATCTGACCGCGCCGACCATTGGCATTAACACCATCGCCACCGATGACGTGATTAACGCCATCGAAAAAGGCGCGGATCTGCAAATTTCCGGCACCAGTAATCAGCCAGCTGGCACCACAATTACGCTGACGCTGAACGGGCAAAATTACACTGCCACGACGGACGCCGCAGGCAACTGGAGCACCACGGTGCCAGCCTCCGCCGTCAGTGCGCTGGGCGAAGCCAGTTATACGGTGACGGCGAATGTCACCGACAGCGCGGGTAACAGTAATTCCGCCAGCCATAACGTGCAGGTGAATACCGCACTGCCTGGCGTCACCCTTAATCCGGTGGCGAGCGACGACATTATTAACGCCGCCGAATCGGGCGTGGCGCAGACCATCAGCGGGCAGGTGACGGGCGCGGCGGCGGGCGATACGGTTACCGTAACGCTTGGCGGGAAAACCTACACCACTACCGTGCAGGGCAATTTAAGCTGGAGCGTGGGCGTTCCGGCGGCGGATATTCAGGCCATCGGCAATGGCGACCTGACAGTTAATGCCTCGGTGACCAACGGCGTTGGTAATACCGGCAGCGGTTCGCGAGATATTACTATCGACGCTAATTTGCCTGGCCTGCGCGTCGATACCGTGGCGGGCGATGATGTGGTCAACAGCATCGAGCACGGTCAGGCACTGGTGATAACCGGTAGCAGCAGCGGGCTGGCGGCGGGCGCGGCGCTGACGGTGGTGATCAATAACGTCACCTACGGCGCGACGGTATTAGCCGATGGTACATGGAGCCTTGGCGTTCCAGCGGCAGATGTGGGCAACTGGCCTGCGGGTACGGTGAATATCACGGTTTCAGGTGCCACTAGCGCAGGAAACCCGGTCACTATCACCCATCCGGTCACCGTCGATCTGGCGGCGGTGGCGATCTCCATTAACACCGTTTCCGGCGACGATGTGATTAACGCCGCCGAAAAAGGGGCAGATTTAACCCTTTCCGGCAGCACTTCCGGCGTGGAAGCGGGACAAACCGTCACCGTCACCTTTGGCGGTAAAACCTACACCGCCACCGTAGCGGGCGATGGTAGCTGGACAACCACCGTACCCGCCGCCGATCTCAGCGCGTTACGCGACGGCGACGCCACGGTACAGGCCAGCGTCAGCAATATTAACGGCAACACGGCTTCGGCGACCCACGCCTACAGCGTCGATGCCACGGCACCGACGCTTGCCATTAACACCATCGCCACTGACGATATTCTGAACGCCGCCGAGGCGGGCAATCCGCTAACCATCAGCGGCAGTAGCACCGCCGAAGCGGGGCAGACGGTAACTGTCACGCTTAATGGCGTGACTTACACCGGCACCGTCCTGGCGGACGGGAGCTGGAGCGTCAGCGTGCCGACGGCGGATCTCAGCAATCTGACCGCCAGCCAGTACACGGTCAGCGCCTCGGTAAGCGATAAAGCGGGTAACCCGGCAACCGCCACTCATGGGCTGGCGGTGGATCTCACCGTTCCCGTATTAACCATCAACACCGTCTCCGGCGATGACATTATTAACGCCGCCGAACACGGGCAGGCGCTGGTAATCTCCGGTTCCAGCGCTGGCGGCGAAGCGGGCGATGTCATCACCGTTACGTTAAACAGTAAAACCTATACCACCACGCTGGACGCTTCCGGCAACTGGAGCGTCGGCGTTCCGCTGTCAGATGTCACTGCGCTGGGCAGCGGCCCGCAAACCATCACAGCTACCATTACCGACGCGGCAGGCAACAGCGATGATGCCAGCCGCACGGTCACCGTGAATCTCACCGCGCCAACCATTGGTATCAACACTATCGCCAGCGATGACGTGATTAACGCCACGGAAAAAGGCGCGGATCTGCAAATTACCGGCACCAGTAATCAACCCGCAGGCACCACAATAACGGTGACGCTGAACGGGCAAAATTACACCGCGACGACCGATTCCTCCGGCAACTGGAGCGCCACGGTGCCTGCCTCGGCAGTTAGCGCGCTGGGTGAGGCCAATTACACGGTAACCGCAAACGTCACCGACAGCGCAGGCAACAGCAATTCCGCCAGCCATAACGTGCTGGTCAACAGCGCGTTACCTGCCGTCACCATTAACGCGGTGGCGACCGACGATATTATTAACGATGCCGAGTCGGGAAATGCCCAGACCATCAGCGGGCAGGTGACGGGTGCCGCGGCGGGCGACACAGTTACCGTTACGCTGGGTGGCAACACCTACACCGCCACGGTGCAGGCTAATTTAAGCTGGAGCGTTAGCGTGCCGGCGGCGGATATTCAGGCCATCGGCAATGGTAATCTCACAGTAAACGCCTCGGTCACTAATGGCGTGGGCAACACCGGCAGCGGCTCGCGCGATATCACTATCGACGCCAATCTGCCTGGCCTGCGGGTCGATACCGTGGCGGGCGATGATGTTATTAACAGCATTGAGCACAATCAGGCGCTGGTGATCACCGGGAGCAGCAGCGGATTAACGGCGGGAACGGCGTTAACGGTCGAGATTAACAACGTTACTTACGCCGCGACGGTGTTAGCCGACGGCACATGGAACCTCGGCGTTCCGGCGGCAGACGTCAGCAACTGGCCAGCGGGTACGGTCGATATAACCGTAAGCGGCACCAACAGCGCCGGGACAACCTCCACTATTACCCATCCGGTTACCGTCGATCTGGCGGCGGTTGCCATCACCATTAACACCCTTTCCGGCGATGATGTGATCAACGCCGTGGAGAAAGGCGAAACGCTGGTGGTGAGCGGCAGCACCAGCGGTGTCGAAGCCGGGCAGACGGTGACGGTCACCTTTGGTGGCAAAAATTACACCACCACCGTTGAAGCCAACGGTAGCTGGACGGTGAATGTGCCGCCTGCCGATCTCGCTGCGCTACCGGACGGCGCGGGTAACGTGCAGGCGAGCGTCAGCAATATTAACGGCAACAACGCCCAGGCCGATCGCGCGTACAGCGTTGATGCCACCGCGCCGCTTGTGACCATCAACACTATCGCCAGCGACGATATCCTTAACGTGAGCGAAGCGGGCGCGGGGATAACCATCAGCGGTACCACCACGGCACAGGCCGGACAGACGCTGACCGTCACGCTCAATAACAACACGTACCAGACCACTGTTCTCGCGGATGGCACCTGGAGCGTGAACGTTCCGGCAACGGATTTAAGCGGATTAACCGCCAGCAGTTACACCGTGACCGCCACGGTGAGCGACAAAGCGGGTAACCCGGCAAGCGCCGACCACGCGCTGGCGGTGGATGTCACCGCGCCGGATCTCACCATTAATACCGTCGCGGGCGATGACATTATCAACGCCATCGAACATGGTCAGGCGCTGGTCGTCAGCGGCACCAGCACGGGCGCGGCGGCGGGCGATGTGGTAACCGTCACGCTGAACGGTAAAAACTACACCACCACGCTGGACGCCTCCGGTAACTGGACTGTGGGCATTCCGGCGGCGGATGTCACGGCGCTGGCGACCGGTAGCCAGACGATCACCGCCAGCCTGAGCGATCGCGCGGGCAACAGCGACAGCACTACCCATAATGTGACCGTTGATCTCAGCGGCCCGACGCTGACCATCAATACCGTCTCCGACGATGACATTATTAACAGTACGGAGAAAACCCAGGATCTGACCATCAGCGGCGGCTCCAGCGGTCTGGCGACTGGCACCACGGTCACCGTGATGTTGAACGGCCTGGCGTACAGCGCCACCACCGACAGTTCCGGCAACTGGAGCGTTACCGTGCCCGCTTCGGCGGTCGGCGCGCTGGGCGAGGCGGTCTATTCGATTAGCGCCAGCGCCACCGACAGCGCGGGCAACAGCGGCAGCACCACCCATACGGTGAATGTCGAATCGCTCCTGCCTGGGGTGATCATTAATACGGTGGCGGGCGATGACATTATCAATGCCGCTGAAATCGCTGTGGCGCAGACCATCAGCGGGCAGGTCACGGGAACGGCGGCTGCGGGGAATACGGTAATTGTCACCATTGGTGGCAATCAATACACCGCCACCGTGCAGCCAGATTTAAGCTGGAGCGTCAGCGTACCGGCGAACGTTTTGCAGGCGCTGGGCAACGGTGAACTGACCATCAGCGCCTCGGTGACTAATGGCGTGGGTAATACTGGCACCACAACACACGACATCGTGATAGACGCCAACCTGCCAGGTCTGCGCGTCGATACCGTAGCAGGCGATGATGTGGTCAATATTATCGAGCACGGTCAGGCGTTGGTAGTCACCGGTAGCAGTACCGGACTGGCGGTGGGGGCGGCGTTGACGGTAGTGATCAACGGCGTCACCTATGGCGCAACGGTACTCGTCGATGGCACCTGGAGCGTCGGTGTTCCGGCGGCAGATGTCACAAACTGGCCTGCGGGGACGGTCAATATTGCCGTCTCTGGCACTAACACTGCCGGAACCACAACCAGCATTACTCATCCGGTCACGGTCGATCTCGCTACCGTGGCGATTACCATCAACACACTTTCCACTGACGATGTAATTAATGCCGCCGAAAAAGGCAGCGATTTGCAGCTTTCCGGCACCACCTCCGGCGTGGAAGCGGGGCAGACCATCACCGTTATCTTCGGTGGTAAAAGTTACACCACCACGGTTGCCGCGGATAATACCTGGGGGCTAACGATCCCAGCCGTCGATCTCGCAACCTTGCCGGACGGCACAGCAAACGTCCAGGCCAGTGTCAGTAGCGTCGCGGGTAACAACGCCCAGGCAACGCATGCTTACAGCGTCGATGCCACCGCGCCCTCCGTTACCATCAACACCATCGCCAGCGACGATATTCTTAACGCCGCCGAAGCGGGATCGGCGCTGACCATCAGCGGCACCAGCACGGCAGAAGCCGGGCAGACGGTGACCGTAACGCTAAACGGCGTTAATTACAGCGGGAACGTGCAGGCAGACGGAAGCTGGAGCGTCAGCGTACCAACTGGCGATTTAGCTAACCTTACCGCCAGCTCGTATACCGTTAACGCCTCGGTCAGCGACAAAGCCGGAAATCCGGCTTCAGCAACGCATAATCTGACGGTGGATCTCGTTGCGCCGGTCGTTACCATCAACACGGTAGCGGGCGATGACATCATCAACGCTACGGAACACGGACAGGCGCAGATTATCAGCGGCTCAGCAACGGGCGCGACGACCGGTAACACGGTTTCCGTGACGATTGGCACGACCACCTACACCACCGTGCTGGACGCCAACGGCAACTGGAGCATCGGCGTGCCTGCCAGCGTGATTTCCGCACTGGCGCAGGGCGATGTAACCATTACCGCCACGGTCACCGACTCCGCAGGCAACAGTGGTACGGCCTCGCACACTGTCACCGTGGCGCTCGGCGCGCCGATACTCGGCATTAACACCATTGCCGTCGACGACATCATCAACGCCACGGAGAAAGGTGCAGATCTGGCGATTTCCGGCACCAGCGACCAGCCTGCGGGCACGCAGATTACCGTTACGCTCAACGGGCAAAATTACACCACCACTGCCGATGCTTCCGGGAACTGGAGCGTGACCGTTCCGGCGTCACGGGTGAGCGCCCTCGGTGAAGCCACTTACACGGTGACCGCCGCCGCTACTGACGCCGATGGCAACAGCGGTTCCGCCAGCCATAACGTACAGGTTAATACCGCGCTGCCTGGCGTCACCATTAACGTGGTGGCAACGGACGATATTATTAACGCTGCCGAAGCAGGGACAGATCAAACTATCAGCGGGCAGGTGACGGGGGCTACGGCAGGCGATACGGTGACCGTCACGCTCGGCGGGGCGACTTACACTGCCACGGTGCAGGCGAATTTAAGCTGGAGCGTCGATGTTCCGGCCTCCGCGCTACAGGCGTTGGGCAACGGTGAGCTGACCATTTCGGCTTCGGTAACGAACAGCGTAGGCAATACCGGTAACGGCACGCGTGAAATCACCATCGACGCGAATCTGCCCGGTCTGCGGATTGACACCGTGGCGGGCGATGACGTGGTCAATATTATCGAGCACGGACAGGCGCTGGTGATTACCGGCAGCAGCTCCGATCTGGCAGCGGGCAGCAACGTCACGCTGACCATTAACGGGCAAACCTATGTTGCGGCGGTACTGGCGGATGGCTCATGGAGCGTCGGCGTTCCGGCGGCAGATGTCAGCGCCTGGCCTGCGGGGACGGTCACAATTACGGCGAGCGGCAACACCACCGCCGGAAATCCGGTCAGCGTTACGCATCCGGTGACTGTCGATCTCACTGCGGTGGCGGTCAGCATCAACGCCATTACTGCCGATGACGTGATTAACGCTGCCGAAAAAGGCGCGGCGTTAACGCTCTCTGGCAGCACTTCTGGTGTGGAGGCCGGGCAAACGGTCACCGTCACCTTTGGCGGCAAAACTTACAGCGCCACGGTGGCTGCGAATGGTTCCTGGAGCACCTCGGTTCCGGCGGCAGATATGGCGGCCCTGCGTGATGGCGATGCCAGCGCACAGGCCAGAGTCAGCAATGTTAACGGCAACAGCGCCACCACTACTCACGCTTACAGCGTCGATGCCAGCGCGCCAACGGTGGCCATTAACACTATTGCAGGCGACGATATTCTTAACGCCGCCGAAGCGGGTGCTGCGCTGACTATCACTGGCAGCAGCACGGCGGAAGCGGGGCAGACGGTGACCGTCACCCTCAATGGCGAAAACTATACTGGCACGGTTCAAACGGACGGTAGCTGGAGCGTCAGCGTACCGCCAGCCGACTTAAGCGCCCTGACCGCCAGCAACTACACCGTTAGTGCGGCGGTGAGCGACAAAGCCGGAAACCCGGCCTCGGTTAATCACAACCTGACGGTGGATACGTCTGTTCCGGTTGTCACCATCAACACGGTGGCGGGCGATGATGTGATCAACGCGACGGAACACGCCCAGGCGCAGATTATCAGCGGCTCCGCCACGGGTGCGGCAACCGGCAGCACCGTGACGGTGACTATCGGCAGCACCACCTTCACCACCGTGCTGGACGCCAGCGGTAACTGGAGCGTCGGCGTTCCGGCAAGCGTCGTCTCGGCGCTGGCGAACGGCACGGTGACCATTAACGCCAGCGTCACCGATGCCGCCGGAAACAGCGGCAGCGCCACGCATCAGGTGACGGTCAATACTGGCCTGCCGTCAATTACCTTTAACGCCATCAGCGGCGATAACGTCCTAAACGCCGATGAAAAAGGCCAGCCGTTGACCATTAGCGGTAGCAGTACGGGGCTGGCGACGGGCGCGCAGGTCACCGTCACGCTCAACGGTCATAACTACAGCGCCACCACCGACGCGGCGGGCAACTGGACCTTAACCGTGCCGGTGAGCGATCTGGCGGCTCTGGGTCAGGCCAACTATACCGTCAGCGCCAGTGCCACCAGTGCGGCGGGTAACACCGCCAGCAGCCAGGCGAATTTACTGGTCGATAGCGGCCTGCCGGGCGTTACCATCAACACCGTGGCGGGCGATGATATTATCAACGCCGCCGAAGCCGGGGCCGATCAAACCATCAGCGGGGTGGTGACTCGCGCCGCCGCTGGCGATACGGTCACCGTGACGCTGGGCGGCAACACTTACACAGCGCAGGTTCAGCCCGATTTAAGTTGGAGCGTCACCGTTCCGGCAGACGATTTACAGGCGTTGGGCAATGGCGATTTGACCATTAACGCCTCGGTTACCAACGCGAATGGCAACACTGGCAGCGGCTCGCGGGATATCACCATTGATGCCAACCTGCCGGGTCTGCGCGTGGATACCGTGGCGGGCGATGATATCGTCAACAGTATCGAGCACGGGCAGGCGCTGGTGATCACCGGCGGCAGTAGCGGCCTGAATGCAGGTGCTGTGCTGACGGTTACCATCAACAGTGTGGCGTATTCCACCACGGTACAGGCGGACGGGAGCTGGAGCGTTGGCATTCCGGCGGCAAACGTCAGCGCCTGGCCTGCGGGGCCGTTAACCGTTGAAGTTACAGGACAGAGCAGCGCCGGAAACCCAGTCAGCGTCAGCCATCCGTTCACCGTCGATTTAACGGCGGTGGCAATCAGCATCAACACCGTTGCCAGCGATGACGTAATTAACGCCGCCGAAAAAGGCACTGGTCTGACCCTTTCCGGCAGCACCAGCGGGATTGAAAGCGGGCAAACCGTTACCGTCACTTTTGGCGGTAAAACCTACACTGCAAGCGTCGCCGCCAACGGTAGCTGGAGTGTGAACGTTCCAGCGGCAGATCTGGCAACTCTGCCAGACGGCGCGGCGAACGTGCAGGCTAGTGTCAGCAGCGCGAGCGGTAACAGTGCCTCGGCGACCCATGCGTATAGCGTTGACGCCAGCGCACCGACGCTCACCATTAACACCATTGCCAGCGACGATATTCTTAACGCCACGGAGGCGGGAAGCCCGCTCACCATCAGCGGCACCAGCACCGCCGAAACCGGGCAGACGGTCACCGTGACCCTTAACGGCGCAACCTACACCGGCAATGTGCAGGCGGACGGTAGCTGGAGCGTCAGCGTTCCCACTTCAGCCCTGGGCGTGCTAAGTGCAAGCAATTACACCGTCAGCGCCACGGTCAACGACAAAGCGGGCAACCCCGGCAGCGCCAGCCATAATCTGGCGGTAGACACCACCGCGCCGGTTCTCACCATTAACACCGTGGCGGGCGATGACATCATCAACGACGCCGAACACGGGCAGGCGCTGGTGATTTCTGGCACCAGCACGGGCGGGGAAGCGGGCGATGTGGTGAGCGTTGTGCTCAACGGCAAAACCTACACCACCACCCTGGATGCCTCCGGCAACTGGAGCGTTGGCGTTCCGGCGGCGGATGTTACGGCACTGGGTAGCGGCGCACAGACCATCACCGCCAGCGTCAGCGATCGGGCGGGTAACAGCGATGACGCCAGCCGCACCGTGACCGTCAGCCTCAGCGCGCCAGTGATTAGCATCAACACCATCGCGGGCGATGATGTGATCAACGCGACGGAAAAAGGATCTGATCTGGCGCTTTCCGGCACCAGCGATCAGCCTGCGGGTACGGCGATCACCGTCACCCTGAACGGACAAAACTACAGCGCCACTACCGACGCCTCCGGCAACTGGAGCGTCACCGTGCCCGCCTCGGCGGTCAGTGCGCTGGGCGAAGCCACCTACAGCGTCACGGCGAGCGTTACCAATGCTCAGGGTAACAGCAGCACCGCCAGCCATAACGTGCAGGTCAATACCGCGCTGCCGGGCGTCACCATTAATCCGGTGGCGACGGACGATATTATCAACGCTTCAGAGGCGGGCAGCGCGCAAACTATCAGCGGCCAGGTAACCGGTGCGGCGGCGGGTAGCATCGTCACCGTTGAACTGGGCGGTAAAACTTACACCGCCACCGTCCAGCCAGATTTAAGCTGGAATGTGAGCGTACCAGCCGCCGACTGGCAGGCGTTAGGTAATGGTGAGTTAACGGTTAATGCCTCGGTAACCAACGCCGTTGGCAACACCGGTAGCGGCACGCGCGATATCACCATCGACGCCAGTCTGCCTGGCCTGCGGGTGGATACCGTTGCAGGCGATGATGTGGTCAATATCATCGAACATGCTCAGGCGCAGGTGATTACTGGCACCAGCTCTGGCTTTGCGGCGGGCACGGCGCTGACGGTGGTGATAAATAACCAAACTTATGCCGCCACGGTGCTGGCGAATGGTACCTGGAGCGTCGGCGTACCGGCGGCGGATGTCAGTAACTGGCCTGCGGGAACGCTGAACATTACCGTTAGCGGCGCGAACAGTGCCGGAACGCAAACCAGCATTACCCATCCGCTGACAGTTGATCTCAGCACTGTCGCCGTCAGCATAAACAGCATCACCAGCGATGATGTGATTAACGCCGCCGAAAAAGGCGCGGCATTAACGCTCTCCGGCAGCACGTCCGGCGTCGAAGCGGGGCAAGCCGTTACCATTACTTTTGGCGGTAAAACCTACACCACCACGGTGGCGGCAAACGGTAGCTGGAGCACCACCGTTCCGGCGGCGGATATGGCGGCCCTGCGTGACGGCGATGCCAGCGCCCAGGTGCGGGTGACTAACGTCAACGGCAACAGCGCCACGGCAACGCATGAATACAGCGTCGATAGCGCCGCGCCAACGGTGACCATCAATACCATTGCCAGTGATAACATCATCAACGCCAGCGAAGCGGCGGCGGGCGTGACGGTATCCGGCACCAGCACGGCGGAGGCAGGGCAGACGCTGACCGTCACGCTTAATGGCACTAACTACCAGACCACGGTGCAGGCAGACGGCAGCTGGAGTTTAACGCTGCCCGCCAGCGACTTAACCGCACTTGCCAATAACGGCTACACCCTGACCGCCACGGTCAGCGATTTGGCGGGTAACCCTGGCAGCGCCAGCAAAGGTGTGACCGTCGATACCACCGCGCCCGTCATCAGCTTTAACACCGTGGCGGGCGACGATGTGATTAACAACGTTGAACACACTCAGGCGCAGATTATCAGCGGCACCGCCTCGGGCGCGGTGGCGGGCGACCGCCTGGTGGTGACCATCGCCGGGCAGCAGTATGTCACCAGCACCGATGCCAGCGGCAACTGGAGCGTTGGCGTGCCTGCCAGCGTGATTTCCGGCCTTGCGGACGGCACAGTGACTATCAGCGCCACTGTCACCGATAGCGCAGGCAACAGCAGCACGCAGACGCACAACGTGCAGGTGAACACGGCGGCAGTGTCGCTCTCGGTCAGCACCATCAGCGGCGATAACCTTATTAACGCCGCCGAAGCAGGCAGTGCGCTGACCCTGAGCGGCACCGGAACGAACTTTGCCGCAGGTACAGTAGTGACCGTGTTGCTTAACGGCAAAGGCTACAGCGCTACCATTCAGAGCAACGGGAGCTGGAGCGTGAACGTGCCGGCGGCAGACGTTGCGGCGCTTGCCGATGGCACCAGCTACACGGTCAGCGCTTCCGCCCAGGACAGCGCCGGAAACAGCGCCACGGCTTCGCGCAGTGTGGCGGTGGATCTCACCGCGCCGATTATCAGCATTAACACCGTTTCGACGGACGATCGTCTCAACGCCGCCGAACAGCAGCAGCCGTTAACCCTTAACGGCTCGACCAGCGCGGAAGTGGGGCAGACGGTCACTGTCACCTTCGGCGGCAAAACCTATACCGCCACGGTGGCCGCCAATGGCACCTGGACGCTGAACGTGCCTGCGGCAGATCTGGCATCGCTCGGGCAGGGCGCGCAGACCATTACCGCCAGCGTGAACGATCGCGCCGGTAACCCCGGTCAAACCACGCACGCCCTGACCGTCGATACCGTTGCGCCCACGGTCACCATCGCCACGGTGGCGGGTGACGATATTATCAACAACGCCGAGCAGCTTGCCGGGCAGACCATCAGCGGCACCACCACCGCCGAAGCGGGCCAGACGGTGACCGTCACCTTTAACGGGCAAACCTGGACCGCAACGGTCGGCAGCGGCGGAAGCTGGTCGGTGTTTATTCCGGCGCAGCAGTTTGCCGGATTAAGCGACGGCAGCTACACCATTAGCGCGACGGTTAGCGATCAGGCCGGAAACCCCGGCAGCGCCAGCCGTGGCGTGACGCTGAACGGCGATGTGCCTACTGTCACCATCAACACCTTTGCGGGTGATGATGTGGTGAATGCGGCGGAACACGGCTCGTCGCTGGTGATCAGCGGCACCACCACCGCCCCAGTCGGGCAGACGCTGACCCTAACCTTAAACGGCAAAACCTACACCACCACGGTGCAGACGGGCGGTAGCTGGAGCTACACCCTCGGCAGCGCCGATGTCACCGCGCTGGCGGACGGTAACGCCTACGTGATTAACGCCTCGGTGAGCAACGCCATTGGCAACACCGGCAGCAGCAATCACACCATTACCGTCGATCTCAGCGCTCCGGCGATGGGCATTAATATCGATTCCCTGCAAGCCGACACTGGCCTTAGCGCCAGTGACTTTATCACCAGCGTCAGCCCGGTGGTGGTCAACGGCTCACTCACCGCCGCGCTTGCCAGTAACGAGACGGCGCAAATCAGTATCGACGGCGGCGTAACCTGGACTACGCTTACCGTCACTGGCACGAGCTGGCGCTATAACGACAGCCGCACGCTGACCGATGGCAACTATCTCTATCAGGTGCGGGTGATTGACGCAGCGGGCAACGTCGGTGCCACCGACAGCCAGAATGTGGTGATCGACACCACCGCGCCAGACCCAGCGGTGAAAACCATCGCCATTAGCGCGATCACCACCGATACGGGCTTGATCACTAACGATTTTGTCACCAGCGACACGACGCTTGCGGTGAGCGGCACGCTGGGCGCGGCGCTTTCTGCTGGTGAGTTCGCGCAAATCAGTATCGACGGCGGCACCACCTGGCAGAACCTGTCAGTAAGCGGCTTAACCTGGACCTGGCTTGACGGGCGGACGCTGACCGATGGCAACTACAACTATCAGGTGCGGGTGATCGACACCGCCGGAAATATCGGCGCGACCGCCAGCCAGATAGTCACCGTGGATACCACCGCGCCGCTGGCGAGCAAAACCATCGCCATTGCGGGCATTAGCGATGACACCGGGTTAAGCAGCAGCGATTTTGTTACTCGCGACACCACGCTGACCGTGCGCGGCACGCTCGGCGCGGCGCTGGCGGCAGACGAACGGGCGCAAATCAGCCTCGACGGCGGTGTCACCTGGACCACGTTAACCGTTATCGGCACCAGTTGGAGCTATGCCGATGGTCGCACACTGACCGACGGCACCTGGAACTACACGGTGCGGGTGGTGGATCTGGCGGGGAACGTTGGGCAGACCGCAACGCAAAATGTGGTGGTCGACACCACCAGCCCGGAAGCGGCGAAAAGTATCACCATTACCGGTATCAGCGATGACACCGGAGCCAGCAGCAGCGATTTTATTACCAGCGACACCTCGCTTACCGTGCGCGGCGTATTGGGGGCGGCGCTCGGCGCTAACGAGTTCGCGCAAATCAGTACCGACAACGGCGCAACCTGGGTGAACGTGACCGTCGCCGCAGACGGCCTTAACTGGAGTTACGTTGACGGGCGTACGCTCACCAACGGCACCACCACCTGGCAGGTGCGGGTAGTCGATCTTGCGGGCAACGTTGGCGCAACCGGCAGCCAGTCGGCGCAGATTGACACCGTGAACCCGGCGCAGGTGCTCACCATCGCCAGCATCAGCACCGACACGGGTAGCTCGGCAACTGACTTTATCACCAGCGATACCTCGCTCACGCTGACTGGTTCGCTGGGGGCGGGGCTTGCCAGCGGCGAAGTGGCGCAGATTAGCCTCGACGGCGGCGCGACCTGGATCACGCTCACCACCAACGGCACGCAGTGGACCTACACCGACGGCCGCACGCTGACCGACGGCAGCTACGTTTATCAGGTGCGGGTGCTGGATCTGGCGGGAAATACCGGTCCGGTGGTGTCGAAAACGGTGGTGGTCGATACGATTAACCCCACCGCGACGCCGACCATTGTGTCGTACACTGATGACGTCGGGCAGCGGCAGGGGACATTAAGCAGTTCGCAGGCCACCGACGACACTACGCCATTGCTGAACGGCGTGCTCTCCGCGCCGCTTGCCAGCGGTGAAGTGGTTTACCTCTACCGCAACGGCCTGCTGTTAGGCGCGGTGACGATGGTCGGCGCGCTGAACTGGACCTACAGCGACAGCGGGCTGGTCAGCGGTGCCTACACCTACAGCGCGCGAGTGGTGGATTTGGCGGGGAATATCACCTCCTCCAGTGATTTTGTCCTGACGGTCGATACCTCTATTCCGACCACGCTGGCGCAAATTACCAGCCAGACCACGCGCGATACCACGCCGATTATCAGCGGGGTGATCACCGCCGCGCTTGCCAGCGGGCAGTATGTTGAAGTGGTGATCAACGGCAAAACCTACACCTCTGAACCGGGCGGTGCGGTGGTGGTCGATCCGGCGCACAACACCTGGTATGTACAGTTGCCGGATACCGACGCGCTGGCGGCTTCTGCGACCGCCTATAACGTCACCGCGCAGGTAAAAAGCTCGGCGGGCAACGGCAATAACGCCAATATTAGCAATGGCACGGTGACGGTTAACGCGGCGATTGATTACACACCGACCTGGACCACCGCCAGCAAAACCACCGCCTGGGGGCTGACCTACGGCCTCGACTCGCACGGGATGTGGACGGTGCTGGCAAACCAGCAGGTAATGCAATCGACTGACCCACTCACCTGGTCGAAGACCGCGCTGACGCTGTATCAGAGCGGCAACAACTATGCCACCAGCTCCATCGCCGATTACGACCGTAACGGTACGGGCGATCTGTTTATCACCCGTGATGACTACGGTACAGGCTATATCAACGGCTTTACCAATAACGGCGATGGCACCTTTTCCAGCGCTATTCAGGTCACCGTCGGCACCCTGACGTGGTACGGCTCGATTGTGGCATTTGATAAAGAGGGCGACGGCTATCTCGACTTCTGGATTGGCGACGCGGGCGGGCCGGACTCCAACACCTTCCTGTGGAACAACGCAGGTACGCTGGTAGGTAACTCCACCACGTCGAACAGCGGCGGTAGCGCCACGGTGGGCGGGGCGGTGACGGGGTATCTTTCGCTCAACGAAGGTTCTGGCGTCGATCTGAACAATGACGGCAGGATCGACCTGGTTCAGCACACCTATAACCTGAACAACTATTACACGCTATCTTCGCTCATCAACCAGGGGAATGGGACGTTTGTCTGGGGGCAGAACACCATTAACACCTTCCTCAGCACGGCGGGCAGCGGTGGTAACTCGACGTCTGTCTCCATGACCTGGGCCGATTTCGATGGCGACGGCGATATGGACCTTTTCCTGCCTGCCAGCCAGGGAAGAGCTAACTACGGCTCGCTGTTATTCAACACCAACGGCGTGCTGGGCAGTCCGGTGGCGGTGGGCGCAACGGCAACCACCTACGCCAGCCAGTTTAGCGTGGCGGTGGACTGGAACCACGACGGCCTGATGGATATCGCCCGTATCGCCCAGACCGGACAATCGTATCTTTACACCAACGTTGGTGGTGCCAGCAACTGGACACAATCGGCCCTCGGCGGCAGCCAGAGCGGCACTACCAGCGGCGTGGCGGCAATGGACTACGACTGGGACGGCGCGGTGGATGTGCTGGTGACCAAACAGTCGGGCAGCGTCTATCTTATTCGCAACACCAACACGGTGAGCTACGGCACTTCGCTGCACCTGCGCATCACCGATCCTAACGGCATTAACGTCTATTACGGCAATACCGTAAAACTGTACAACTCGGCGGGAGTGCTGGTCGCCACGCAAATCATCAACCCGCAGTCGGGTATGGGGGTTAACGACACCTCGGCGCTGGTCAACTTCTACGGGCTGAACGCCGGAGAAACCTACAACGCGGTGCTGATCAAATCCACCGGCACCACCGCCAGCAATATCGACCAGACGGTCAACACCAGCTGGGGCGGTTTACAGGCCACCGATGCCACTCACGCTTACGATCTCAGCGCCGAAGCGGGTACCGCGAGCAACAACGGCAAGTTCGTCGGCACCGGTTATAACGACACCTTCTTTGCCACCGCAGGCACCGACACTTACGACGGCTCCGGCGGCTGGGTGTACAGCTCCGGCACCGGAACGTGGCTGGCGAATGGCGGGATGGACGTGGTTGATTTCCGCCTCTCGACGGTGGGTGTGACCGCGAACTTAAGCAGCACCGCCGCGCAGGCTACTGGCTTTAACACCTCGACATTTACCAATATCGAAGGCATTTCCGGCTCGAATTTTAACGACACTCTGACCGGCAGCAGCGGCGATAACCAACTGGAAGGGCGCGGCGGCAACGACACCCTTAACATCGGCAACGGCGGTCACGACACCTTGCTCTATAAACTGCTCAACGCCAGTGACGCCACTGGCGGCAACGGCTCGGATGTGGTGAATGGCTTTACGGTAGGGACATGGGAAGGCACCGCCGACACCGATCGCATTGATATTCGTGAACTGTTACAGGGCAGCGGCTACACCGGCAACGGCAAAGCCAGCTACGTCAACGGCGTGGCGACGCTGGATGCGCAGGCCGGGAACATCAGTGATTTTGTCAAAGTCACCCAGAGCGGCAGCGACACCATCGTGCAGATCGACCGCGACGGCACGGGCGGCACTTATGCGGCAACTAACGTGGTCACGCTGACGGGCGTGCATACCGACCTTGCCACTTTGCTGGCGAATCATCAGCTGATGGTGGTGTAGATAATGAAAAAAAATGCCCAGTCCGTGGAAGCCTGGCTGGAGGCGATGATCGCCGTGGCGCGTTATTACCGCCTTGATTTTTCTCAGGAGAACGTGCGCGCGACCGTCAACTGGGAGCGCGACAGCAAGCGGGAGGAGTTGCTCACCGACATGGCGCGGCAGTTGGGAATGGGGTTACGGTTGGTGGAGTTCTCCGCCGACTCGCTTAACCCGTGGCGTCTGCCGCTGATCGCGGTATTTGATAATCAGCAGATTGGCGTGATCACCCGCCGCGATAATCACGACAATATCAGCGTTCAGTTCAGCGGTGACGAAGGGCTGGAAACCACGCTTAACGTTACGGATATTGAAGATAACATCGTCGAACTGGCGCTGTTGCGCCCGCTCAGCGCTATTCCTGACGCGCGGGTAGACGACTATATTCGCCCGTATCAGGCGAACTGGTTCTGGAATCTCTCGCTAAAAGACTGGCGGCGCTATGGCGATATTATGCTGGCGTCACTGGTGGCGAACGTGCTGGCGCTTGCGGCGATGATTTTCTCGATGCAGGTTTACGACCGCGTCGTTCCGGCGCAATCGTACCCGACGCTATGGGTGCTGTTCGCCGGGGTGATGATGGCGATCCTGTTTGAGTTCTGTATGCGCATGGTGCGCACACATCTTTCGGATGTGATCGGCAAGCGGGCGGATCTGCGTATTTCGGATCGCGTTTTTGGTCATGCGCTACGGCTTAAAAACAACGTGCGATCGAAATCCACCGGATCGTTTATCTCACAGATCCGCGAACTGGAATCGGTGCGGGAGCTGATTACTTCCACCACCATCGGCGCGGTGGCGGATCTGCCGTTCTTCCTGCTGTTTGTCTTTATTTTGTGGATGATTGGCGGCTGGCTGGTGCTGGTGGTTTTGCTGGCGCTGCCGTTATTGGTTATCCCCGGCCTGCTGGTGCAACGCCCGCTGGCGCGGCTGGCGAACGAAGGAATGCGCGAGTCAGCGGTACGCAACGCTACGCTGGTGGAAGCCGTGCAGTCGATTGAAGATATTAAACTGCTGCGTGCTGAACAGCGTTTTCAGAATCAGTGGAACCACACCAACGACGTGGCCTCGTCCATCAGTATGAAGCAACGTTTTCTCACCGGGCTACTGCTCACCTGGACTCAGGAAGTGCAATCCATCGTCTACGTGGTGGTGCTGTTGGTGGGCTGCTTTATGGTAATGAACGGTGACATGACCACCGGCGCACTGGTGGGAACGACGATCCTGGCTTCGCGCACTATTGCGCCGCTGTCGCAGATTTCCGGCGTACTCTCGCGCTGGCAGCAGGCGAAAGTGGCACGCAACGGCCTCGATGAACTGATGAAGCGCCCGGTGGATCAGCCGGAACACGGCAAGCTGGTGCATAAAGCGGTACTGCACGGCAATTATCAGTTCAGCAACGCTATCTTTTATTACGACGAAGAAGAGAAGATTGCCGATGTGGCGATTGGCAAACTCAACATTCAGGCCGGAGAGAAAATCGCCATTCTCGGGCGCAACGGCGCGGGTAAATCAACGCTACTGCAAATGCTCGCCGGAATGCGTATCGCCCAACAGGGGCAGGTGCTGCTGGATAACATCAGCATCGGTCAGCTTGATCCGGCGGATCTGCGCCGCGACATGGGGCTACTGAGCCAGACCGGACGACTGTTTTTCGGCTCGCTGCGGGAAAACCTGACGATGGGGATGCCGGAGGCCAGCGATGAAGATATCGAACGCGCATTAACACTCAGCGGGGCGCTGCCGTTTGTGCAGAAGCAGAAAAACGGCCTCAACTACATGATTCAGGAAGGGGGATTTGGTCTTTCTGGCGGTCAGCGGCAAACGCTGCTGCTGGCGCGGCTACTCATCTCTCAACCCAATATCGTGCTGCTCGATGAACCCAGCGCCTCGCTGGACGAAATGGCGGAAGCGCATTTAATCGAACAACTGAAACAGTGGATTGGCCATCGCACGCTGATTATCGCCACTCACCGCACGGCGATGCTGCAACTGGTGGACCGCATTATCGTGATGGATCAGGGGCGGATTGTGATGGATGGCGCGAAAGAGGCCATTTTGCGTGAACAGGGCGAACCCACGACGCGACGGGTGGTGTTGCAGGAGAAGAATAAGGGGTCTGCCGCATGAATGGACAACTGCAATACAACCGTGGCCTGACTGAACCCCGCCTGCCGCGTTCGGCGCTGGCGGTACGCGTTACCGCTGTGATGCTGCTCTGTTTTCTCGGCTGGGCGTGGTACTTCCAGCTTGATGAAGTCACCACCGGCAGCGGCACGGTAGAACCTTCCGGGCGCGAACAGGTGGTGCAGTCGCTGGAAGGCGGAATTCTGTATCATCTCGACGTCAAGGTTGGCGATATTGTTGAACAGGGCCAGCCGCTGGCGCAGCTTAACCGCACCAAAACGGAATCCGACGTCCAGGAAGCAATGTCGCGGCTGTACGCGGCGCTGGCAACCTCGGCGCGGCTGCGGGCGGAAGTGAGTAATAAACCGCTGGTCTTCCCTGACGAACTGAATAAATTCCCCGAACTTATCGAGTCGGAAACGGCGTTGTACAACACTCGCCGCGATGGGCTGAACAAAGCCACCACCGGGCTGACGCAGGGGATTAGCCTGGTCAACCGCGAACTGGCGATGACCCAGCCGCTGGTAAAACAGGGGGCGGCGAGCAGCGTTGAAGTGCTGCGCCTGCAACGCCAGGCCAATGAACTGGAAAACAAACTCAGCGACGTGCGCACGCAATACTACGTTCAGGCGCGCGAAGAGTTAGCAAAAGCCAATGCGGAAGTAGAAACCCAGCGTTCGGTGATCCGCGGGCGGGAAGATTCTCTCACCCGGCTCAACTTTACCGCGCCGGTACGTGGCATTGTTCAGGACATTGACGTCACCACGGTTGGCGGCGTTATTGCCCCCGGTGGTAAACTGATGACCATCGTGCCGCTGGATGAGCAACTGCTGATCGAGGCAAAAATCTCCCCGCGCGATGTGGCGTTTATCCATCCGGGGCAAAAATCGCTGGTGAAAATAACCGCCTATGATTACTCCATCTACGGCGGCCTGCCGGGGGAAGTAGCGGTGATCTCACCAGACACCATTCAGGATGAAGTGCGGCGCGATGTTTATTACTATCGGGTGTACATTCGCACTTTCAGCAACCATCTGGAAAATAAACATAAACAGCAGTTTCCGATATTCCCCGGTATGGTGGCGACGGTCGATATCCGCACCGGCAAAAAAAGCGTGCTGGATTATCTGTTGAAACCCTTTAACAAAGCACAGGAGGCGTTGCGCGAACGATGAACATTAGCGATGTAGCAAAAATTACCGGCCTGACCAGCAAAGCCATTCGCTTCTATGAAGAGAAGGGGCTGGTGACGCCGCCGATACGCAGCGAAAACGGTTATCGCACCTACACGCAGCAGCATCTCAACGAACTGACCTTACTGCGCCAGGCACGCCAGGTGGGCTTTAACCTGGAAGAGAGCGGCGAGCTGGTGAATCTGTTTAACGATCCGCAGCGTCACAGCGCTGATGTAAAACGGCGCACGCTGGAGAAGGTGGCGGAGATCGAGCGGCACATTGAAGAACTGCAATCCATGCGCGACCAGCTACTGGCGCTGGCGAATGCCTGCCCCGGAGATGACAGCGCCGACTGCCCGATTATCGAAAATCTCTCCGGCTGCTGTCATCATCGGGCGGGGTGAAAATCAGTTAATCCCCGTTTGCACCGAAAGAATATGCTGCAAACTTTCTACCATAATGCGCCCCGACTGAAATAAGCCTTCCTGGATTTCATTGTTAACATTCACAGCGTGAACCAGGGAGGCTAATAACACCACTTGCAAGAAGGCAAAAATAAACGCACCGATAATCATAATATGCGTCAGGGGGATTTTCCTTTGCTCCTTCATTTTAAATAACCCACAAACTGACCTTCCTTCATTAAGGCGACTTTTCCCGTGTGGTGATAAACAATGACGTTATAAAGACCTGACTGATAAACAGTGGCATCTTTATTGTCTTCATCAATTGCACATAATGAATCATTGAGATAAGCAAAGTTCTTACTGCTCATTCTAAAGGTCATGCCAAATCCTTTATAAATAGATTTTTTAGCGGCCTGGGCATGTTGTGCGGCTTCTGCATTTTTAAATGCCTGCGCCTCGGATGCACTTAAAATAGCCGTCTGACGCTGTTGTTCTGCGAGATAACAGGTGTCATGGCTGACGCCCTGCGCCTGGCAATCTGCGATGCGGGAAGTGGGTGAACTACAGCCAGCCAGTAATATAACCGCCAGCAGGGAAAACGATTTAATGGAACTATTCATCATTGTTAACCTTAAATAATGTGCGGAAAATTGCGAATAAGAAATTGCTGTTAAAATTAGAACGAATATCCCACGCCGACACCCGCGCCGAAATCAGATTGCGTATCCGCAGAGACACCGGCTTTAATCACGGTATGCGTTCCGGCATTAAAAGATGTTCCGAAAGACACCGCAGATTCACCGTTGAAGGTTCCCGCTCCCGCTGACATCATCATAAAGTCACCGGCTTTCACCTGTGGTTGTGAGGCGATAGCGATGGCTGATGCAGTTCCCGCATTGGCTTCTTTACGGTTGTCCTCAACTTCGTTTTTCAGCGAACTGAAATGGTTATTGAGCGTAGTAATCTGCTGGCTATTATCCGCTACTCGTTTTTGCGTGTTGCTTAACTGCTGATGCGTTTGGGTTACGTCTTGTGTCAGGCTGTCAATTTGTTCATGCGTTTGCGTTGAGTCTTGCGCCAGACGCTGAATTTGTTCCCCGTACTGCACACTATCGATATGCTGTTGTGTTGCCTGGTTAGTCGCCAGAGTATCTATTTTTTGTTTTTGTTCTGCTGCAGTACGCGCATTCGCATCATTTTGTGCTCTCAGTCCGGCGTTAACCATCTCTTGATAATGTGCGTTGGTCTGGCCATCGCCAAGTGCGGAAACCGTTTTTTGCGTCGCGTCGATTTGTTTCTGCTGATCGTCCATTTGTTGCTGCTGGGTGTCCGCTTGTTCCTGTTGCGCATTGGCAGCAGCAGTCTGTCTGGCGTCAATCATGCTCTGATATCGGGCGGCAGTCTGTACATCACCGGTGGCGGCAACGGTTTTCCGGGTTTCGTCGAGTTGTTGCTGCTGGTCAGCAATATCGCTGCGGTTCTGTTCGATATTATTTTTGTTTTCTGTCACAGCACCGGAAAGTTTGACGCCGTTCATCAGAGCGGTGTTGGCGTTAGCGCTGGCATGGTCAGCCGTTGACTGGGCATGTGCGACATCGCCTTTTATGTTGGTGACGTCTGACTGCACTGCGGAGACATCATTACGGGTGTCGGCGATGGCGGCTTTATTGGCATCAATATCCGTCTGCGCCACCATAATGGCGTGCTGCGCGTCATCAGCTTTCATTGAAGCCCAGTTGGCGGCATGTTGTGCGTCCTGAATGGCGGTATCCTGCCCGTTGTCGCGGTCGGTCTGCGCTTGATTGGTTATCGGGTTCAGCGTATTGGTGGGCTGTACGGGAGAAGCAGCTGTATTTTCCTGAGGTGTCGTTGTCCGGTAATCATGCGCAATCAGATAATTTTGTGCGGCTGCACTATTCCCTGTCCTTTCTAAAAATCGACCAATTTTCTGATCAATTTCCGATTGCGACATTCCTGGCTGGATTGCCGTTAATTCTGTCGTTGCCGCCTCAACAGTATCACCCGCAAACGCAGATGGACTTACGGCGGTAGCAACAACGACAGCCAGTAAAGACAGCTTTACAGTTTTCATGCATTTTTTCTCTTTCAAAGTAAGTCACATATTTGTTTCTATAAGCAACGTAAAACGTTGTTATAAGAATTAATCTGCGTTGCAATTTGATCGAAATCTACGCCGCCATTTGTGTGATGTAAAGCGCATTTTTGTCTGGTGTAAGCGTAAACATCACCAATAAGAAACAAAAAATGTTTCTTATATAAATAAAATAGAAAATCATTTTGTGCTCTTTCAATGTAAAAAAGAGTAAAGACTTGTTTTGATAAGCGAAATAAATTCTGTTTCTGGACTAAACGTGAAGCGGTTCCTGATGTGTGCTAAAATGCGTTTCTTTGATAAATCTCAATTTTTAAGAGGTTTACGCCAGGCAGGAAAATTTAAATGAATGAATTTGAGAAGATTTTTAATGAAATGAATCTGGACCGGGCATTGCTACCGATCCTTTTTCGTTCGAACCGGTCAACAGTGTGGAAATATTTGAGTGGTGATAGTACGGCTCCTGCCTCAGCTATGTCACTGATTATGCTGTTGCAGTTAATCCAGAAACGAAACCCCGATCTGTTAGCCGAATGGTTAACGCTTTCTGATTTCACCATTCCGCCAGAAGTTTACCTGGACCAGCCTGATTACTGGAAAGGGTGGGTGTATACGCAACACAAGGTCAATAAAAACGTCCTGGAATATCTAAAAAAACATTATCCGGATGAAGACCAAAAAAACATGAATAAAGGTAGTGACGAGTAATTTGCCAATGCCAGTTAATATAGCGGAGGCGGCCTACGATTCGGGCGCAGACTTCCAGGCATGATAAGACGCGCCCGCGCCGCATCAGGCATCAGCGCATAACCGCCGGATGCGGCGTAAACGCCTTATCCGGCCTACAATTCGGGCATATTTTGTAGGCATGAAAAGACGCATCAGCGTCGCATCAGGCGATGACCGCACGGATAATCAGCGTTATCCCTTCTATCGCAATCACCTCAACATGCGTACCTGCACTGAGATCCTCGCTGGCGCTGACAGGCCATGAACTGTCACCGACGCGCATATGACCTCGCCCGTTGACCAGCGGAGATTCCAGCACAAAACGTCGGCCAATAAGCTGCTGCCCGCGCTGGTTTAAATGACTGTCGCTGTGCTTTTGTTCGCGCACCCGCCGCGACAACCATTTCCACCACAGCCAGGCGGCGAGCAGCGTCAGGACGGCAAACATCACCCCTTGCCACTCCCAACCCAGCGGCAACAGCCAGACCACCAGGCCGGTAATCACCGCTGCCACGCCGCTCCACAACAGATAACCATTTCCGCCCAGCATCTCGGCTGCCAGCAGCAACCCGCCGAGACTGAGCCAGAAAATATGTGGATGAACGACCATTAACTCCATCATGGCTGAGTCCGCTTGTTGGCGCTGTCTTTCACCAGCTCGGCAATCCCGGCAATCGACCCCATCAGGCTGCTGGCCTCTAATGGCATCATCACTACTTTGCTGTTACTGGACGAACCGATCTGCTGTAACGCTTCGGTGTATTTCTGTGCGACGAAGTAGTTCACCGCCTGAATATCACCGGAGGCGATGGCTTCAGACACCATTTTGGTGGCGCGGGCTTCTGCTTCAGCGGAACGTTCACGAGCTTCAGCCTGTAAAAACGCCGACTGACGTTCGCCTTCCGCTTTCAGGATTTGCGACTGTTTTTCACCTTCGGCTTTGAGGATTTCCGCCTGACGGATCCCTTCCGCTTCGAGGATGTAAGCGCGTTTGGTACGTTCCGCTTTCATCTGCGCGTTCATTGAAGAGATAAGCTCTGCCGGTGGGCGCACGTCGCGAATTTCAATACGGGTGACTTTAATCCCCCACGGGTTGGTGGCCTCATCGACAATACGCAGCAGGCGTGAGTTGATGCTGTCGCGCTGAGAGAGCATTTCATCAAGTTCCATTGAACCCAGCACGGTACGGATGTTAGTCATGGTCAGGTTGATGATCGCCAGCTCCAGATTGCTGACTTCATAAGCCGCGCGCGGCGCGTCAATCACCTGAATAAAGCACACGGCGTCGATGGTAACGTTGGCGTTATCTTTCGAGATAACTTCCTGGGAAGGGATATCGAGCACTTGCTCCATCATATTGATCTTGCGACCAATGCGATCCATAAACGGCACCACCAGACTGAGCCCCGGCTGTAACGTTTTGGTATAGCGACCAAAACGTTCTACCGTCCATTGATAGCCCTGCGGCACGATTTTGACGCCCGCGCCGACAATGACCAGCGCGACAAAAATGAGAATCGGGATAAAGATAAGCATCGGAAAAACCTCCTGTTGTACCGTCCATAATCAGCAAAATTGCTGCTTGATTAAACAAATTATACCTGATTACTGAAAGAGAGTTCCCCCTTATTCCTGGGAAGGATAAACTGTTTTTAGTAAAAATCAGAAAAAGGGAACAGCGATGCAGGAAAATAGTCCTTTGCTTCAGCTACAAAACGTAGGATATCTGGCGGGTGATGCGAAGATTCTTAATAACATCAATTTTTCGCTGCGTGCTGGCGAATTTAAGTTAATTACCGGTCCTTCTGGTTGTGGCAAAAGTACGCTGCTAAAAATAGTTGCTTCATTGATCAGCCCAACCAGCGGAACGTTACTGTTTGAAGGTGAGGATGTCAGCACACTAAAGCCAGAAATCTACCGCCAGCAAGTGTCTTACTGCGCCCAGACGCCGACGCTGTTTGGCGATACGGTATACGATAATCTGATCTTTCCCTGGCAGATCCGTAACCAGCAGCCTGACCCAGCCATTTTTCTCGATTTTCTCGAACGCTTCGCCTTACCGGACACCATTTTGACGAAGAATATCGCCGAGCTATCTGGTGGTGAAAAACAACGCATCTCATTGATTCGTAACCTGCAATTTATGCCGAAGGTTTTATTGCTGGATGAAATCACCAGCGCGCTGGATGAAAGTAATAAACATAACGTTAATGAGATGATCCATCGCTATGTGCGCGAGCAAAATATTGCCGTGCTGTGGGTGACACACGATAAAGACGAAATTAATCATGCGGATAAAGTGATTACACTGCAACCGCATGCCGGAGAAATGCAGGAAGCACGCTATGAACTCGCATAATATTACTAACGAATCATTGGCACTGGCATTAATGCTGGTGGTGGTGGCAATCTTAATTAGCCATAAAGAAAAACTGGCGCTGGAGAAAGATATTCTCTGGAGCGTCGGGCGCGCGATAATTCAGCTGATTATTGTCGGCTATGTGCTGAAGTATATTTTCAGCGTGGATGATGCCAGCCTGACATTATTGATGGTGTTATTTATCTGCTTTAATGCGGCGTGGAACGCGCAAAAACGCAGTAAATATATTGCTAAAGCTTTTATCTCATCGTTTATTGCCATTACGGTCGGGGCGGGAATTACCCTGGCGGTGCTGATTCTCTCAGGGTCGATTGAATTTATCCCGATGCAGGTGATCCCTATCGCCGGGATGATAGCCGGTAACGCCATGGTAGCGGTGGGGTTGTGTTACAACAATTTAGGGCAACGGGTGATTAGCGAACAGCAACAGATTCAGGAGAAACTGAGTCTTGGCGCGACGCCGAAACAGGCTTCAGCGATATTGATTCGCGACAGTATTCGCGCGGCTTTAATTCCGACGGTCGATTCAGCAAAAACGGTTGGCTTAGTGAGTTTACCAGGAATGATGTCCGGGCTGATATTTGCCGGGATTGATCCGGTGAAGGCGATTAAATATCAGATTATGGTGACCTTTATGCTGCTCTCAACCGCCAGCCTGTCGACCATTATTGCCTGCTATTTAACCTATCGTAAGTTTTACAATTCGCGCCACCAGTTGGTGGTGACGCAATTGAAGAAGAAATGATGCAATGCCGGATGCGCAGCATCGCATCCGGCGTTGTGGTTCATGTGCCGATCAACGGAAATTCAATACAACAACGCATACAGCTGGCGGCGATACTTCGACGCCAGTGCATCACCTGTACCCAGCGCAGCGAGGATCTCCTGGAACGTTTTACGCGTCTGACCGTCTGCGGCAGTGAGATCTTTACGCAGATGCCCAAACAGTAACTCCAGCGCCTCTTCATTGCGCCCAACCTGGTGCAGTTGCAGTGCCAGTTGCGTTGCCAGTGCGGCATCTTCTGGATTCTCTGCCACCTGCTGTTGCAACTGTTGAATTTCCGGCGTATCAGCCGCCTGCTTCAGCAGTTCGATTTGCGCCACCAGCCCCTGATAGCGGGTGTCCTGATCCTGCAACGGAATGGTTTTCAGCACGGCTTCTGCATCTTCAGAACGGTTCAGTGCAATCAGCGTTTCTGCCAACAGCAGGCCGATCTCCCCGTTCTGATTCGACAACTGCCAGGCGTCTTTCAGCAATGGCAAGGCGTCGGTGTAATTGCCTTCTTGCATCAGTTGCATCGCCTGCTGCGCTTTCAGCTCTTCTTCACGCGGCAGCACTTTATCCAGCAGGGCGCGGATCGCCTCTTCCGGTTGCGGCCCCTGGAAGCCGTCTACCGGTTGCCCGTTCTGGAACAGATACACGGTCGGAATCGCGCGCAGACCAAACTGGGCGGCAATCATCTGCTCCGCGTTGCAGTCCAGCTTCGCCAGAATAAATTGCCCGTTGTACTGCGCCGCGAGGCTTTCCAGAATTGGGGTTAACTGCAAACAGTGCTGGCTACGTTCAGACCAAAAATAGAACAGCACCGGAGTGGTCATCGACTGTTCAAGAACCTGTTGCAGGTTAGATTCGTTAATGTTGACAATATTTTCTACGGACATGGAGTCGCTCTCTGTTGTCGATATTTTCTTTGACATGGGGGCTTAAGCGCGCGCTTCAACTCACCCCTGCAATATTTTGTCCATCACGCGCCCCGGCAGCAGGCGCTTAAGCACCATTACTGCCCAGGTCACCAGCGTTACCGGATAGCGCATCTTCGGTTTCTCGCTAATAAAAGCATGGCGTACTTTGTCCACCACCGCTTCCGGTCCCAACGTAAAGCGGGCGGCGATGCCAGGATTTTCGACTGGTTTATCACTTTGCGTCTGGTTGACGTTGTCGGTGAAGCGAGTACGAATGGGACCGGGTTCGATCAGGCTAACTTTAACTCCGCTGTGGCGCAGCTCCATGCGCAGCGCATCCGACCACGCCTCCAGCGCATATTTACTGGCTGCGTAAGCGCCGCGACCCGGCGTGGAGATTAATCCCATCACCGATGAGGTCATCACAATACGCCCTTCACCGTGCGGTAACATCGCGGGTAACAGGCGCATGGTGAGCTGGTGTGCGCCGAAAAAGTTGGCGGAAAACTGCTGTTCCATCTGCGCACGGCTGATGGTGGAAAGGGGGCCATACATGCCGAATCCGGCATTGTTAAAGATCCCATACAGACAATTATCGGTCAGGGCGATCACTTCGTCGGCTGCGCGATCAACACTTTCTGGCGAATCCAGATCGATCAACACGCCGGTAAATCCCATGCTGTTCATGCGCTCAACATCATCCGCTTTCCGGCAACCTGCCAGCACATGAAAACCCTGGCGTTTTAATTCGAGCGCGCTTTCCAGGCCAATTCCACTGGAACATCCGGTAATTAAGACCGATTTTTGCATAACTTTACCTGTCAGGATCTCCGTTGCTTTATGAGTCATGATTTACTAAAGGCTGCAACTGCTTCGCCATCCAGTCGGCAATAAACGGCTGGGCGTCGCGGTTGGGATGAATACCGTCATCCTGCATCCATTGTGGCTTGAGGTAGACCTCTTCCATAAAAAAGGGCAGCAGCGGAACATCAAACTCTTTGGCGAGTTTGGGGTAAATGGCGCTAAAGGCTTCATTATAACGGCGACCATAGTTTGCAGGCAGACGTATTTGCATTAACAATGGTTCAGCGTTGGCGGCTTTGACATCCTGCAAAATCTGGCGCAGCGTTTGCTCGGTTTGTTGTGGCTGAAAACCACGCAAACCGTCATTGCCGCCCAGTTCTACCAGCACCCAGCGCGGCTGATGCTGTTTCAGCAGAGCCGGAAGGCGCGCCAGCCCTTGTTGCGAGGTGTCGCCGCTGATGCTGGCATTGACTACCGACGTTTTACTCTGCCACTTATCATTCAACAAGGCAGGCCAGGCCGCGCTGGCAGACATTCGATACCCGGCGCTCAGGCTATCACCCAGAATCAATAACGTGTCCGCTGCGGCGGCACGGAAGGTTAACAGGACCAGGAACAGGAAGGGCAAATGCCAGCGGAAAACATTGTTGAAGTTCATCATCTTAAGAAGTCCGTCGGTCAGGGGGAGCATGAACTCTCCATCCTCACCGGAGTTGAGCTGGTTGTCAAACGTGGCGAGACCATCGCGCTGGTGGGCGAGTCGGGATCGGGTAAGTCAACCTTGCTGGCGATCCTCGCCGGGCTGGATGACGGCAGCAGTGGCGAAGTGAGTCTGGTAGGACAACCGCTACATAATATGGACGAAGAAGCGCGGGCAAAGTTGCGCGCGAAGCACGTAGGCTTTGTTTTTCAGTCATTTATGTTAATTCCTACCCTTAACGCGCTGGAAAACGTCGAGCTTCCGGCGCTGCTGCGCGGTGAGAGTAGCGCGGAAAGTCGTAACGGGGCGAAAGCGTTGCTCGAACAGTTAGGACTGGGTAAACGTCTGGATCATCTTCCGGCACAGCTTTCCGGCGGCGAACAGCAACGAGTGGCGCTGGCGCGAGCTTTTAATGGTCGGCCTGATGTGCTGTTTGCCGACGAACCCACCGGCAATCTTGACCGCCAGACGGGCGATAAAATTGCCGACCTGCTGTTTTCCCTCAACCGTGAACATGGCACCACGTTGATTATGGTGACCCACGACCTGCAACTGGCGGCACGCTGCGACCGCTGCTTACGGCTGGTGAACGGGCAGTTGCAGGAGGAAGCATGATTGCACGTTGGTTCTGGCGCGAATGGCGCTCGCCGTCGCTATTAATTGTCTGGCTGGCGCTAAGCCTGGCGGTGGCCTGCGTGCTGGCGCTGGGCAATATCAGCGATCGCATGGAGAAGGGCTTAAGCCAGCAAAGCCGGGAGTTTATGGCGGGCGATCGGGCGTTGCGCGGTTCGCGCGAAGTGCCGCAAGCGTGGCTGGAGGAAGCACAAAAGCGCGGCCTGAAAGTCGGCAAGCAGCTGACTTTCGCCACAATGACCTTTGCAGGCGACACACCGCAGCTGGCGAACGTCAAAGCGGTGGATGATATCTACCCGATGTATGGCGATCTGCAAACTAATCCCCCTGGCCTGAAACCGCAGGCGGGCAGCGTATTGCTGGCCCCACGCCTGATGGCACTGCTTAACCTGAAAACAGGCGACACCATCGACGTGGGTGATGCCACCTTGCGGATTGCCGGAGAAGTGATTCAGGAACCGGATTCCGGTTTTAACCCCTTCCAGATGGCTCCGCGTCTGATGATGAATCTGGCGGATGTCGATAAAACCGGAGCCGTGCAGCCGGGAAGTCGGGTCACCTGGCGCTATAAATTCGGCGGCAACGAGAACCAGCTCGACGGCTATGAGAAATGGTTGTTACCCCAGCTTAAACCCGAACAACGCTGGTACGGTCTGGAACAGGACGAAGGCGCGCTGGGGCGCTCGATGGAACGCTCGCAACAGTTCCTGCTGCTTTCGGCGCTTCTGACCTTGCTGCTGGCAGTGGCAGCGGTGGCGGTGGCGATGAATCATTACTGTCGCAGTCGCTACGATCTGGTGGCGATCCTCAAAACTCTGGGGGCAGGGCGAGCGCAACTGCGTAAGCTAATCGTCGGTCAGTGGTTGATGGTGCTGGCGCTTTCAGCCGTTACCGGCGGGGCGATAGGCCTGTTGTTCGAAAACGTGTTGATGGTGCTGCTCAAGCCCGTTCTGCCTGCTGCACTACCGCCAGCCAGCCTCTGGCCGTGGCTATGGGCGCTGGGCACCATGACGGTTATCTCGCTGCTGGTGGGGCTACGACCATACCGCTTGTTGCTGGCAACGCAGCCTTTACGCGTATTACGTAATGATGTGGTAGCGAACGTCTGGCCGCTGAAGTTTTATCTGCCGATTGTCAGTGTGGTGGTTGTGGTGCTGCTCGCCGGATTAATGGGTGGCAGCATGCTGCTTTGGGCGGTGCTGGCGGGCGCGGTAGTACTGGCTTTGCTGTGCGGTGTGCTGGGCTGGATGCTGCTGAATGTACTTCGCCGCATGACGCTGAAATCGCTGCCTCTGCGCCTGGCGGTTAGCCGCCTGTTACGTCAGCCGTGGTCAACGTTAAGCCAGCTTTCGGCATTTTCGCTCTCCTTTATGCTGCTGGCGCTGTTGCTGGTATTGCGTGGCGATCTGCTCGACCGCTGGCAACAGCAGCTACCGCCAGAAAGCCCGAACTACTTTTTAATTAACATCGCCACAGAACAGGTAGCACCGCTAAAAACGTTCCTCGCGGAACATCAGATAGTCTCGGAATCATTTTATCCGGTGGTGCGGGCGCGACTGACGGCGATTAACGACAAGCCGACAGAAGGCAATGAAGATGAGGCGCTTAACCGCGAACTCAATCTTACCTGGCAAAATACGCGGCCCGATCATAATCCGATTGTCGCCGGTAACTGGCCGCCAAAAGCCGATGAAGTGTCGATGGAAGAGGGGCTGGCGAAACGCTTAAACGTTGCCCTCGGCGATACCGTGACTTTTATGGGCGATACCCAGGAGTTCCGCGCTAAAGTGACCAGTCTTCGCAAAGTGGACTGGGAAAGTCTGCGGCCTAATTTCTATTTTATTTTCCCGGAAGGGGCATTAGACGGGCAACCGCAGAGCTGGCTTACCAGTTTCCGCTGGGAGAATGGCAATGGCATGTTGACGCAACTCAACCGCCAGTTCCCGACCATTAGCCTGTTAGACATTGGCGCGATTTTAAAACAGGTCGGTCAGGTGCTGGAGCAGGTAAGTCGGGCGCTGGAGGTGATGGTGGTGCTGGTCACCGCCTGCGGTATGTTGCTGTTGCTGGCACAGGTGCAGGTGGGAATGCGTCAGCGTCATCAGGAGCTGGTGGTGTGGCGCACACTCGGTGCGGGGAAAAAACTGCTGCGCACCACGTTGTGGTGTGAGTTCGCCATGCTCGGGTTTGTTTCTGGCCTGGTGGCCGCAATTGGTGCGGAAACGGCGCTGGCAGTGTTGCAGGCGAAAGTGTTTGATTTCCCGTGGGAGCCAGACTGGCGATTGTGGATTGTTCTGCCGTGCAGCGGTGCGCTGCTGCTGTCGCTTTGCGGCGGCTGGCTGGGCGCGCGACTGGTTAAGGGTAAGGCGCTGTTCAGGCAGTTTGCGGGGTGATGAGAGTAAATAAGGGGCGTTCTGGTTGAATGGAACGCCTTGTTTAAATTAATTCTACAATATGTTTCATTGATGATGTTATTGAATTGGTGATTTCCTATCTTTCTATTGCTGATATTAATCTGAATCGGTGGAGTTTAATAATTTTAAATATAGCCCTACAAAAATAACTCAGACTAATAAAATCATAAACCATATGCGTTGAATGGATATTATCCATATAGTGAATTTGTTGATGATGAATTCATCTGTGCTAAAAATGTTAGTTTAATAAAATATTGAAAGTGACCTGTAATAACAGTTGTTGTTGATTGAGAACAAATAAGTTTATGTGAAAAATATATAAATACATTAGCTGGTCTTGTGTGTCATTTTATTTTTTTGTTGCTAACACAGGAATATGAACAATAACTAAAAGGGCACTTTATATGAGCGGAAAACCAGCGGCGCGTCAGGGAGATATGACTCAGTATGGCGGTCCCATTGTCCAGGGTTCGGCAGGTGTAAGAATTGGCGCGCCCACCGGCGTGGCGTGCTCGGTGTGTCCGGGCAGGATGACTTCGGGCAACCCGGTAAATCCGCTGCTGGGGGCGAAGGTGCTGCCCGGCGAGACGGACCTTGCGCTGCCCGGCCCGCTGCCGTTCATTCTCTCCCGCACCTACAGCAGCTACCGGACGAAGACGCCTGCGCCGGTGGGGATTTTTGGCCCCGGCTGGAAAGCGCCTTCTGATATCCGCTTACAGATACGCGATGATGCACTGGTACTCAACGACAACGGCGGACGGAGCATTCACTTTGAGCCGCTGCTGCCGGGGGAGGCGGTGTACAGCCGCAGCGAGTCCCTGTGGCTGGTGCGTGGCGGTAAGGCAACGCAGCCGGACGGCCACACGCTGGCGCGGCTGTGGGGGGCGCTGTCGCCGGATATCCGGTTAAGCCCGCATCTTTACCTGGCGACCAGCAGCGCACAGGGACCGTGGTGGATACTGGGGTGGTCAGAGCGGGTGCCGGGTGCTGAGGACGTACTGCCAGCGCCGCTGCCGCCGTACCGGGTGCTTACCGGGCTGGCGGACCGCTTCGGGCGGACGCTGACGTACCGGCGTGAGGCCGCCGGTGACCTGGCCGGGGAAATCACCGGCGTGACGGACGGTGCCGGGCGGGAGTTCCGTCTGGTGCTGACCACGCAGGCGCAGCGGGCGGAAGAGGCCCGTAAACAGCACACCGCTTCCTTATTTTCCCCTGACACCCCCCGCCCTCTTTCAGCCTCAGCGTTCCCCGACACACTGCCCGGTACCGAATACGGCCCCGACAGGGGCATCCGTCTTTCGGCGGTGTGGCTGATGCACGACCCGGCATACCCGGAGAGCCTG